>NZ_JBEAJL010000026.1:0-328073 GCF_040065275.1 Klebsiella sp. JB_Kp042 | reverse complement strand
AATTAACGACAGGTCGTACGAACGTAGGCCGGGTAAGGCGCAGCCGCCACCCGGCAACATCCCGGGTACCGCGCCTGGCGTCTCGCCCGGCGGCGCTGCGCTTGCGCGGGCCTACGGGGTGTGAACCTGTGAGAGGATCCTCCAGGCCGGGTAAGGCGCAGCCGCCACCCGGCACAAAGGCGCGCTAGCGTTCCTTCTGATACAGCGGCACTACGGCGCCGCCGATATAGCGACGGCGCAACCAGGCGGAGAGGGTGTCCATGATCATCACCACCGCCACCAGCAGCAGCGTGATAAACATCACCACATCCCAGTTCCACAGGCGCATATTCTCGGCATAGATAAGCCCGATACCGCCGGCGCCGACGAAGCCCAGCACCGCCGCGGAGCGGGTGTTGGATTCAATCTGGTACAGGCTCAGCGCGAGGAAGGTCGGGAACGACTGGGTAAAAATGCCAAAACGATGCTTTTGCAGGCCGTTCGCGCCCACGGCGGTCAGCCCGCGCCCGGGGGAGCGGTCCACGGCTTCGTGTCCTTCCGCGTACAGCCGTCCCAGCAGACCGGTGTCCTGCATGATGATCGCCAGCACCCCGGCCAGCGGCCCGAGGCCTACCGCGCGCACGAAAATCAGCCCCCAGATAGCCATGTCGATCCCGCGCAGCACATCAAACAGGCGGCGCATCAGCAGGGCGAGGGTCCCCAGCACCACGCCGCGCATGATGTTGCGGGCGGCGAAGAAGGAGAGCAGCAGCGCCAGCACCGTGGCGGTGAGCGTCCCGGCGAAGACGATAGCCAGGGTAATGCCGATTTGCGTGAAGTAATAGCCGAACGGCCAGTTCCAGAAGTCGTGCCAGACGAACATCCGCGCCAGATAGCGGCCAATCTGCTGCAGGCCGGTGGTCAGCTGTTCGCCGCTGATGCCGAACTGCAGAAAAAACCAGACGTAATAGAGCACGCAGGCCAGCGCCACCAGCCCGACGTAGCGCAGGTAGCGCCCCTGGACCTGATAGAGCTGTTTATGCTGCCGACGGCTGGCGGCGATATCCGGTTGCATGTGCCAGACGCTCATTTCTTACCCTCCAGTACCCACAGGCGCAGACGACCGGACAGCATGTCCAGCGCCGACACCACCAGAATGATCAGCAACAGGGTGATGCTCACCTGATCGTAACGGTCGAGCTTGATGTTGGTCATCAGCTCCTGGCCGATGCCGCCCGCGCCCACCAGCCCGAGAATGGTCGACGAGCGGAAGTTGATTTCAAGCCGCATAAAGCCGTAGGAGAGAAACAGCGGTTTCACCTGCGGCCACAGGGCGAAGCGAATTTTTTGCAGCGGCGATGCGCCGCAGGCCGCCAGGCCGCGTACCGGTTTGTTTTGCGCGCTTTCCACCGCTTCGTAGAACAGTTTGGTCAGACTGCCGACGGTATGCAGCATGAGCGCCAGAAAGCCCGGGATCGCGCCGATGCCGAACGCCATCACAAAGATCACCGCCCACGCCAGCTCGGGCATGGTGCGCAAAAACGCCACCAGCACGCGAATGGCAAAGCGCACCGGCGCCGGGGACCAGGCGTTATTGGCGGCGAGAAACGCGAAAACCGTGGCAATGGCGACCGCCACCAGGGTTGAGGCCAGCGCCAGCTGCAGGGTTTCCCAGATCAGCGGCAGCTGGATCGGCAGGCGATAGCCCCACCAGGCCAGCGACCCTTTGGTCTGCACGTCGGCGAACAGGTTGCCGGCGCTCAGGGGCGGAATAGTCTCTGCCATATAGTCCAGGAAGTGGGGCAGCGAGTGCCAGATAGTCAGCAGATTAAATTCCGCGGCGCTGCCGGCGGCAAAATAGAGCGCCAGTAACAGCAGCGACCAGCAGACGGCATCGCGTTTTTGCCGCGAGCGTATCTGCTGGTAATAGCGTTCAAATTCGATGTGGGTCGTCTTCATGCGTCGGGGATCTTCAACGTAGCGCCTCCGCTCACCTCGGGGCAAGCCGGCGGCGTTGAGGCAGGATTAACGCGCGCTCACCAGCTCGCGTTTCATATCGATAATCTGCTGGAAATCAGCCACGCTGCCCGGGCCGATGTGCTGCGTACCGCCCATCGCTTTGATAAAGCAGGCGTGATCCTCAGTATCCAGTTTTTTCACCGCCGCCACGACCTTCGCCTTAAAGTCCGCCGGCAGCGCATTGCTCACCAGGATCGGGCCGTTCGGGATCAGCGGCGATTGCCAGATAATGCGGATCTGCTTCATCAGATCCGGATGATCCATGCGAATCAGGCGGTTGAATGCGCCGGTGGTGTAGCCGGTGTTGTAATCGCCAACCATCGAGGCCCAGGTCACCGCCCCCGCGAACTGGCCATTCAGCACGCCGAGGATGTCCTGCTCGTGGCCACCGGAGAAGGTGACGCTGGAGAAGGTGTTGTTGTATTTGTTGTCGGCGTTGCCGCCAAATTTTTCTTTAAACGCATGGTTAGGGATCAGATACCCGGAAGTGGAATCCGGGTCGGCGAAGCCAAAGGCTTTGCCTTTTAAATCGTCCAGCGTTTTATATGGGGAGTCGGCTTTGACAATCACCACCGAGTGATAGCCGCGAGACTGATCTTTGTCGTCCACGGCGATGCCGACGATATCCACCGCTTTCGGGTTATTGAGATAAACCGAGGCGTAAGAGGAGGGGGACATGCTCAGCACCACGTCGACTTTACCTCCCAGCAGACCCTGAATCACCCCGGAATAGTCGGAAGAGTTACGCAGTTTGGTATCCACGTTCAGCTCTTTATCGAGGAAGGTCTTCACGCACTGGTTATCGCCGATTTGCTGGGTGGCGTTCTGGCCGCCGAGAATGCCCAGATTCAGCTCTTTCGGCTGCGCCGCCGCTGCCTGCCATGCCATCATCATGCCCGCGACCATTGCGGATAAACGAACTGCGCCAGTCATATATTTTTTCATTATGTTGCCCGTGTGAGTGAAATTAATGCAATTGGCTAACGTCATCGCCGTACAGCTGCTGCAGTACATCCTGCGTCAGCCGGGCGGGGTGATCGTCAAAAATAAGCTGTCCGCTGGCGACGCCGATAACCCGGGTGCAGTAGGACCTGACCAGCTCCACCGAATGCAGGTTGACCATCACGCTGATGCCCTGCTCGCTAATCTCGCGCAGCACATCCATGATGCGCTGAGTGTTTTTCGGATCCAGCGAGGCGACAGGCTCGTCGGCCAGCAAGATCCCGGGGTTTTGCATCAGCGCCCGGCAGATCGCCACCCGCTGCATCTGCCCGCCGGAGAGGTTCTCCGCCCGCTGCAGCGCGTGCGGCAGCATGTTCATCCATTCAAGCAGCGCAATGGCGCGCGCCCGGTCGGCTGCGGGAAAGATTTTAAACAGCGATTTCAGGGTTGAAGTCTGGCTGAGGCGGCCCAGTAGAACGTTGGTGAGTACGTCGAGGCGCGGCACCAGGCAGAAGTCCTGGAAGATCATCCCGCAGTGGCTGCGCCAGGCGTTGAGCGCGCGGCCTTTCAGCCGGGACACATCGTGCGGGGTACCGACTTCCGGGTAGCTAAGAATTTCGCCGCCGCTGGCGCTGTGGGTGCCATTGAGAACATGCAGGAGCGTCGATTTACCGGCGCCGGAGCGGCCAATAACCCCGACCATTTCACCGGCGTGCAGATCAAAGCTGATGCTGTCCAGCACCTTGTGCTGAGCCTCGTAGGCTTTACTCAGGTTACGCACGCTTAAGACCTTCCGCTGCCGGCCGGCATTGAGATCGGTGAACGGCTGGAAATCAGTTTCGGCCACCGCGGCAAGAGAGCTGTTCATAAGAGTGTCCAGGTTCGTCATTAACTGGCCACTATTAATAGGTCTTTATGTGAAATTTCGATGACGGTATTGCGAACAAACCGTGAACAGGCGGGAAAGGGCGGCGGTGAGCAGTCCACCCGCGCGCGCGCGGCGCGCTGGCGAAGCGCCGAAAAGCGGCTATGCTTTCGGGGGCGCGGAGACAGGCGCCCCTTGACGGCCGGAACCCTCGTCAATCTTCGCTTAATCTTGCTGATGAGAACTGTTATATCGAATAGATAATGCGTCTGCCTTTGTTTAGCATTCAACATTCCCCAGGTATTAACATATACATAACTATTTTGTGCGGCAGGTTAATCTATTCATGAGTCTTATGTGTTGGTGAATCATCCTGGTTGTTGCTTCTTTTTGGATTTATATTCTTTATTTTTTAATAAATTTGGTTTATTCGACAACTTCATTCTGCCCTCTATTAAGAATATTCCTAACATAATAGGGTGAAGATCCTGGGTAATATAAAATTCAGCTAAGAATCGACGGTAATATTGCCAATAACCTTATGAAAATAAATGTCTTTTTTCTTTCCTCAAAAAAACTATATTTTCAGTTTTTGTAAATATTGACCTGGGCGCGAAATTCATTGCCTTTCCGCATGTTGACACTCTATAGGAAAAAACTTAAATTCAACGCCAAGCAGAAAATAATTATAGTTTAACCCCGCTTATCCAATATTGATAGGTAATGCGTGTCTTATTTAATGGCGATTTATTAAAGGAATGGAATACGCCAGTTAACTTTATAGGCCTGGCAAGCAGTGAAGTTGTAAAAATGATTACTTCAAGGACTATGAGGTTAAAAACTATATGGAATATAAAAGCTGTTCCGATAAGTATATTTGGTCTGCCCATGACTCCTACTTCTATAAAGGATTATCCGAACTGATTGTAGATATCGACGAATTAATTTATCTGTCGCTAGAGAAAATCAGAAGAGATTTCGTGTTTATCAATCTCAATACGGCTTCGTTAAACGAATTTATCAGGCGCGACAGCGAATGGCTATCCGCGGTAAAGGGGAAACAGGTCGTATTAATTGCGGCCAGAAAGTCAGAGGCCTTAGCGAATTACTGGTATTACAATAGCGATATTCGCGGCGTGGTATATGTTGGCCTGAGTCGCGATATTCGAAAAGAGCTGGCCTATGTGATTAATGGCAGGTTTCTCCGTAAAGATATTAAGAAAGATAAAATTACAGACCGGGAAATGAAAATTATCCGCATGACCGCCCAGGGCATGCAGCCGAAATCGATCGCCAGAATTGAAAATTGTAGCGTGAAGACAGTGTATACCCATCGGCGCAATGCTGAGGCCAAGCTGTATTCCAAAATATATAAGTTAGTTCAGTAACACCCAGGCAAGTTAATTTTTGAATGGTTCACCGGGACATCATGTCCTTAATTCAACTCAGGAAGAAAAAGCGATGAAAAAAAAGGTTCTGGCAATAGCTCTGGTAACGGCGTTTACCGGTATGGGTGTGGCGCAGGCTGCTGACGTAACGGCTCAGGCTGTAGCGACCTGGTCTGCGACCGCCAAAAAAGACACCACCAGCAAACTGGTCGTCACCCCGCTCGGCAGCCTGGCGTTCCAGTATGCCGAAGGCGTGAAAGGTTTTAACTCACAGAAAGGTCTGTTTGACGTGGCAATTGAGGGTGACGCAACGGCGACCGCCTTTAAGCTGACCTCGCGTCTTATCACCAACACCTTAACCCAGCTGGATACCTCCGGCTCCACGCTGAGCGTGGGCGTGGATTATAACGGCGCAGCGGTGGAAAAAACCGGTGATACCGTGATGATCGATACCGCCAACAACATTCTGGGCGGCAACCTCAGCGCGCTGGCTAATGGCTACAACGCCAGCGGTCGCACCACCGCGCAGGATGGTTTCACCTTCTCTATCATCAGCGGCACCACTGACGGCACCACCGCCGTGACCGATTACAGCACCCTGCCGGAAGGGATCTGGAGCGGCGACGTTAGCGTACAGTTCGACGCCACCTGGACCAGCTGATCCTTCTGATGCACCAGCAGGGGGGGCTCCCCCTGCTTTTTTCACGGACGGAATTGTTATGAAAAAGCACCTTCTGGCCCTCGGGCTGCTGCTTGCCGGAGTATCGCCGGCGCAGGCGCTGGATGTCGGCGATATCTCATCTTTTATGAACAGCGGCAGCAGCACGCTGAGCAAAACGATCAAGAACAGCACCGACAGCGGCCGGCTGATCAATATCCATCTCGAACGGCTCTCTTCCCCGCTGGATGACGGACAGGTTATCCCGATGGATAAACCGGATGAGGTGCTGCTCACTCCCGCCAGCCTGCTGTTACCCGCCCAGGCCAGCGATGTGATCCGCTTCTTCTACAAAGGCCCGGCGGATGACAAAGAGCGCTACTACCGCATTGTCTGGTTCGACCAGGCGCTCAGCGATGCCCAGCGCGATAACGCCACCCGCAGCGCGGTGGCCACCGCTTCCGCCCGCATCGGCACCATCCTGGTGGTGGCGCCCCGGCAGGTGAACTACCGCTTTCAGTACGCCAACGGCTCCCTGACCAACACCGGGAACGCGACGCTGCGGATCCTCGCCTACGGCCCTTGCCTGAAGGCCGCCGAGGGTAAGGAGTGTAAAGAGAACTACTACCTGATGCCGGGTAAATCACGCCGTTTTACGCGCGTGGACACGGCGGATAAAAAAGGACGGGTTGCGCTTTGGCAGGGTGAGCAGTTTGTTCCCGTGAAATAGACAGCTGTGCAGATGGATAACGACGATGCCTCTACAACGGATTTCCCCAGGACTGAAAACACGGCTTGCCTTCGGCATGTTTTTTTTGTTCGTTCAGCCCGACGCCAGCGCGGCTGCCCCAGGGGCGCAGCAGATTGGCGGGGTGATTATTCCGCAGGCCTTCAGCCAGGCGCTGCAGGACGGCATGAGCGTTCCTCTCTTTATTCATCTTGCCGGCAGCCAGGACACCCGGGACGATCAGCGGATCGGCAGCGCCTTTATCTGGCTGGACGGCGGCCAGCTGCGCGTTCGGCAGATCCGGCTGGAGGACAATGAGGGTAACGCCAGCGTCAGCGAACAGACCCGCCAGCAGCTGACTGGCCTCGCCAACGCCCCGTTCAGCGAGGCGCTCACCATCACGCTGACCGACAGCGCGCAGCTGGATCTCAGCCTGCGCCAGCTGCTGCTGCAGCTGGTGGTCAAGCGCGAGGCGCTGGGCACCGTGCTGCGCTCGCGCAGCGAAGACATCGGCCAGTCGAGCGTCAACGCCCTCAGCAGCAACCTGAGCTATAACCTCGGCGTTTATAACAACCAGATGCGCAACGGCGGGAGCAACACCTCCAGCTACCTGTCGCTGAACAACGTCACGGCGCTGCGTGAGCATCATGTGGTGCTCGACGGCTCGCTGTACGGGATCGGCAGCGGTCAGCAGGACAGTGAATTATATAAGGCCATGTATGAACGGGATTTCGCCGGCCACCGCTTTGCCGGCGGGATGCTTGACACCTGGAACCTGCAGTCCCTGGGGCCGATGACCGCTATTTCGGCGGGCAAGATTTACGGCCTTTCCTGGGGGAACCAGGCCAGCTCCACCGTCTTCGACAACAGCCAGTCCGCCACGCCGGTGATCGCCTTTCTGCCGGCGGCGGGCGAGGTGCATCTCACTCGTGACGGCCGGTTGCTGAGCGTCCAGAACTTCGCCATGGGGAACCATGAAGTGGATACCCGCGGCCTGCCGTACGGTATTTACGACGTGGAGGTGGAGGTGATCGTCAACGGGCGGGTGGTCAGCAAACGCACCCAGCGGGTCAATAAGCTGTTCAGCCGGGGACGCAGCGCCGGCGCGCCGCTGGCGTGGCAGGTGTGGGGCGGCAGTTTTCATATGGATCGCTGGTCGGAGAGCGGGAAAAAGACCCGGCCGGCGAAAGAGAGCTGGCTGGCCGGCCTCTCGGCCTCCGGGTCGCTCAGCACCCTGAGCTGGGCGGCAACGGGCTATGGCTACGACAACCAGGCGGTGGGAGAAACCCGCCTGACGCTGCCGCTGGGCGAGTCGATCAACGTTAACCTGCAAAATATGCTGGCCAGCGACAGCTCGTGGAGCAGCGTCGGCAGCATCAGCGCCACGCTGCCGGGGGGCTTTAGTTCAGTGTGGGTCAACCAGGAGAGAACCCGCATTGGCGATCAGTTGCGGCGCAGCGATGCCGACAACCGGGCGATCGGCGGCACCCTCAACCTCAACGCGCTGTGGTCGAAGCTGGGGACGTTCAGCGTCAGCTACAACGATGACCGTCGCTACAACAGTCATTACTACACCGCGGATTACTATCAGACGGTCTACAGCGGCGCCTTTGGCTCGCTCGGCCTGCGGGCGGGGATCCAGCGCTATAACAATGGCGACAGCAGCGCCAACACCGGGAAATATATCGCCCTCGATCTGTCGCTGCCGCTGGGCAACTGGTTCAGCGCCGGGATGACCCATCAGAACGGCTACACCATGGCTAACCTCTCAGCGCGCAAGCAGTTTGATGAAGGCACCATTCGCACCATCGGCGCCAATCTGTCGCGGGCCATCTCCGGCGATACCGGGGATGACAAAACCCTCAGCGGCGGGGCGTATGCCCAGTTCGACGCCCGCTACGCCAGCGGCACGCTGAACGTTAACAGCGCGGCGGACGGCTACGTCAACACCAACCTCACCGCCAGCGGCAGCGTCGGCTGGCAGGGCAAAAACATCGCCGCCAGCGGACGAACCGACGGCAACGCCGGGGTGATCTTCAACACCGGGCTGGAGGATGACGGTCAGATCAGCGCCAGGGTCAACGGGCGGATCTTCCCGCTCAGCGGCAAGCGTAACTATCTGCCGCTCTCACCCTATGGCCGCTATGAGGTGGAGCTGCAAAACAGCAAAAACTCGCTCGACAGTTACGACATCGTCAGCGGGCGCAAGAGTCATCTGACCCTCTATCCCGGCAACGTGGCGGTGATTGAGCCTGAGGTGAAGCAGATGGTCACCGTCTCCGGTCGTATTCGGGCGGAAGACGGCACGCTGCTGGCGAATGCGCGGATTAACAACCATATCGGCCGTACCCGCACCGATGAAAACGGCGAGTTCGTCATGGATGTGGATAAGAAATACCCCACGATCGATTTCAGCTACGGCGGCAATAAAACCTGCGAAGTGGCGCTGGAGCTCAGCCAGGCGCGCGGCGCCGTCTGGGTGGGGGATGTGGTTTGCAGCGGCCTCTCGTCGTGGGCGGCGGCGCAGCAGACAGGAGAAGAGAATGAAAGTTAACCCCTTAATCGCCCTGGCGATCCTCGCGCTGCTCTGGCCGGTCGCCGCGCTCAGGGCGGCGGTGTCGAAGACCACCTGGTCGGATGCGCCGGCGCGCGAGTTTGTGTTTGTGGAAAACAACTCCGACGACAACTTTTTCGTCACCCCCGGCGGGGCGCTGGATCCGCGCATGACCGGCGCCAACCGCTGGACCGGCTTAAAATACACCGGCTCCGGGACCATCTATCAGCAGAGTCTCGGCTATATCGATAACGGCTACAACACCGGGCTCAATGCCAACTGGAAGTTTGATATGTGGCTGGAAAACTCGCCGGTTTCGCACCCCTTAACCGGCCTGCGCTGCATCAACTGGTACGCCGGGTGCGATATGGCCACCAGTCTGATCCTGCCGCAAACCACCGACGCCAGCGGGTTCTATGGCGCGACGGTGACCAGCGGCGGCGCGAAGTGGATGCACGGTATGATGTCGGACGCCTTCTATCAGTATCTGCAGCAGATGCCGGTCGGCGGCAGCTTCACGATGACCATCAATGCCTGCCAGACCTCGGTGAACTACGACGCCAGCAGCGGCGCGCGCTGTAAGGATCAGGCCTCCGGCAACTGGTATGTGCGCAACGTCACCCACACCAAAGCCGCGAGCCTGCGGTTGATAAACACCCACTCGCTGGCGGAGGTGTTTATCAACAGCGATGGCGTGCCGACGCTCGGGGAAGGGAACGCCGACTGCCGGACGCAGACCATCGGCAGCCGCTCAGGATTAAGCTGTAAGATGGTCAACTATACCTTGCAGACCAATGGGTTAAGCAACACCTCGATCCATATTTTCCCGGCGATCGCCAACTCGTCGCTGGCCTCGGCCGTCGGGGCGTACGATATGCAGTTCAGCCTCAACGGCAGCTCATGGAAGCCGGTGAGCAATACCGCCTATTACTACACCTTCAACGAGATGAAGAGCTCAGACGCGATCTATGTGTTCTTCTCCAGCAACTTCTTTAAGCAGATGGTGAATCTCGGGATCAGCGATATCAATACCAAGGATCTGTTCAACTTTCGCTTCCAGAACACCACCTCGCCGGAGTCAGGCTGGTATGAGTTTTCCACCTCCAATACGCTGATTATCAAGCCTCGTGATTTCAGCATCAGCATTATCTCCGACGAATATACCTCGGCGCCGTCGCGGGAGGGGTATGTCGGCAGCGGCGAACCGGCGCTCGATTTCGGCTACATCGTCACCACCAGCGGTAAAACGGCCGCCGACGAAGTGCTGATCAAAGTGACCGGACCGGCGCAGGTGATTGGCGGGCGCTCCTACTGTCTCTTTAGCTCCGATGACGGTACGGCGAAAGTGCCGTTCCCGGCGACGCTCTCTTTTATCACCCGCAGCGGCGCGACGCAGACCTACGACGCCGGGTGCGATGACAGCTGGCGGGATATGACCGATGCGCTGTGGCTGACCACGCCGTGGACCGATATCTCCGGCGAAGTGGGGCAGATGGATAAGACCACGGTGAAATTCTCGATTCCGATGGATAACGCCATTTCACTGCGGACGGTAGACGATAACGGCTGGTTTGGCGAAGTCAGCGCTTCAGGAGAGATTCATGTCCAGGCGACGTGGCGCAACATTAACTAAGGCCCTGCTGACGGTGGGCTGCCTGCTGGTGGCTCCGCTGGCGCAGGCTATCTCGGTCGGCAACCTGACCTTTTCCCTGCCGGCTGAAGCGGATTTCGCCAGCAAACGGGTGGTCAACAACAATAAAAGCGCGCGGCTGTACCGCATCGCCGTCAGCGCCATCGATCGCCCGGGCGGCAGCGAAGTACGCTCCCGGCCGGTGGATGGCGAGCTGCTGTTCGCCCCTCGTCAGCTGGCGCTGCAGGCCGGGGAGAGCGAATACTTCAAATTTTACTATCATGGCCCGCGGGACAACCGCGAGCGCTATTATCGGGTCTCGTTTCGCGAAATCCCCACCCGCAACCTGACGAGGCGCAGCCCGACCGGCGGCGAGGTCAGCATGGAGCCGGTGGTGGTGATGGATACCATTCTGGTGGTGCGCCCGCGCGAGGTGCAGTTTAAATGGTCTTTCGATAAAGTGGCCGGGACGGTGAGCAACACCGGCAATACCTGGTTTAAGCTGCTGATTAAGCCAGGATGCGATTCGACCGAAGAGGAGGGGGACGCGTGGTATCTGCGTCCCGGGGACGTGGTTCGCCAGCCGGCGCTGCGCCAGCCAGGGAACCACTATCTGGTCTATAACGACAAATTTATTAAGATCAGCGATACCTGCCCGCTGAAGCCCCACCCCGCGGAGTGAACCTTACCCGGCGGTCGCGCGGCGGGTAAAGCGCCGGCTGGCCAGCAGGCTCAGACCGCAGCACAGCAGGTAGTACACCGCGCCGGTGAAGACGAAGATCGCCAGGGGATAGATCTGCACCCGGTTGTTGACCTGGCCGGCCACGGTGGTCAGCTCCGGGACGTTGACGATAAACGCCAGCGAAGTGTCCTTCAGCAGGCCGATAAAGATCCCCACCAGCGACGGCTGAACGTTGCGCAGCGCCTGCGGGAGCAGCACCAGGCGCAGCGTTTGCCCGGGGGCGAAGCCCTGGGTCAGCGCCGCCTCATACTGACCTTTCGGCAGCGACTGCAGCCCGGCCAGCACCGAGTGCATCACCGAGGCGGCGGTAAACCACGCCAGCGCCAGGGTCACGGTCACCGCGCCGGGCAGATCGCCGCCGGTCAGCATCGGCAGCAGATACCACAGCCAGAAGATGACAAATATCAGCGGGATGCCGCGGATAATTTCCGCCCACAGAAACAGCAGACGCCGCGTCAGCCCGCCGTAGCGCCAGGCCAGGCCCGCCAGCGCAATGCCTCCCGGCAGCGCCAGCAGCGTGGCGCCGATAGCCATCAGCAGGGTCAGGGCCACGCCGCCGGGCTGGCCCTCCGCCAGCCGGCCCCACAGCAGGTAATCAAGGTTATCGGCGATCACCGCCAGATTAGCGTTCATGTTGGGCGCTCCGTTGCAGTTTTCTTCCCGGGCCGAGACGCGTTAGCGCCACGCCCATCGCCACCCCCAGCGCCAGGTACAGCGCGGTGCCGACGGCAAAAGCCTCCAGGGCGTGCGCGTTATAGCTCTCAATCTGCCGCACCTGATAGGTCAGTTCCGCAAAGCCGATGCCGCTGGCCAGCGATGAGAGTTTCATCAGGTTGAGATACTGGCCGACAATCGGCTGCCAGGCGTTGGCCAGCCCCTGCGGCAGAAGGATAAAGCGCAGCTCCTGCCACGGCGTAAAGCCCTGCGACAGCGCGGCTTCCCGCTGCCCGTGGCTGACGGCGCGCAGTCCGGAGGCGATCTCTTCCACCAGAAAGGCGGAGGTAAAAACCCCCAGCCCCCACATTGAGCAGAGGAACTCCGGCGTCAGCCACCAGACGTTGCCCGGCAGAATGGACCAGGCGTGCTCGTCGTTCACCACGTTCTTCACCGCCAGCGGCAGCAGGTTCCAGGCGGCAAAGTACCAGAACAGCAGCTGGACCAGCAGCGGGGTATAGCGAAACAGCGAGACCCACGCGGCCACCAGCCCGCGCCCCGCGCGGCCGCCGCCGAGACGCAGGGCCAGCAGCAGAACCGCCAGCAGGGTGGCGAGGAGGATCCCGGCGACGCTGACCCAGACGGTGGTGAGAAAACCAGAGATAATCCATTGCAACGGCTGTCCGCTCAGGACGCCGTGCCAGTCAAGCATCGGCGTCACTCGAGGCTCTCCTGGTGCAGCGGATCCAGCACCTTCTGCAGAAAACGCCGCGCGCGGGCATGCTGCGGATGGGCGAAAAACTCAGCCGGCGGGGCGACCTCGAGAATGTCGCCGCCGTCGATAAACACCACCCGGTCGGCAATTTCGCGGGCAAACTGCATCTCGTGGGTCACCACCAGCATGGTGATCCCGCTGTGGGCGAGGTTTTTCATCACCTGCAGCACTTCGCCGATCATCTCCGGGTCGAGCGCTGAAGTGGGCTCATCGAACAGGATAATCTGCGGCGAGGAGGCCAGGGCGCGGGCGATCGCCACCCGCTGCTGCTGGCCGCCGGAGAGCTGCGCCGGCATCTGCTGCGCTTTCTCCTCCAGCCCAACCTGACGCAGCAGCGCCAGCGCCCGCTCCTGTGCCGCGCTTTTTCCCCAGCCGTGGACGCGCTCCAGCGCCAGCGTGATGTTCTCCTGCGCCGTCAGGTGGGCGTAAAGGTTGAACTGCTGGAAGACAAAGCCGACGCGGCTGCGCAGCTGGCGCAAGGCGCTGCCGCTCAGCCGGCTGGTGGGTTTGCCGTCGATCAGGATCTCGCCGCCGCTTAAGGATTCGAGCTGGTTGATCAGGCGGATCAGCGTCGATTTTCCCGATCCGGAAGGGCCGAGGATCGCCACCACTTCGCCGGGATCGACCTGCAGGTTGATGGCGTTAAGCACCTGATGATCGCCGTAGCGCTTGGCCACCTCACGAAAGGTAATGCTGGCGCGCTGCAGACGTGAAAAATCCGCGGCCGGAGCCGCGGAGTGGGAGAATAAACCCGAGAACATATTATTTCGCTTCTATGGTAAAGGCGCGCGGCTGCGGCGTTTTAGTGGCAGGGCCAAACCAGACATCGTAAATTTTCGCGGCTTCGCCGGTTTTCTCCAGCTTCACCAGCTCATCGTTGACGGCCTTCAGCAGGGCCGGTTCGCCTTTCTTCACTCCCACGCCAATCTCTTCTTTGCTGAGCAGGTCGGGCAGAATTTTAAACTTGGCTTTATCCGGCGCTTCCGCCAGCAGACCGGCAAGGATGGTGCTGTCCTGGGTGATGGCCTGGACGTTGCCGTTGCGCAGGGCGGTCAGGGCCAGCGGAATATCGTCATAGGAGAGGACGCGAGCCTGCGGGAAACGCTGGTGGAGCGCCTGTTCGCCGGTGGTGCCTTTCACCGCGCCGATGCGCGCTTTGCTGTACTCATCAAGCTTATCCGGAGAGCCGGCCGGCACGAGGAACTGCTGGCCGGTGACGAAATACGGCGTTGAGAAATCAATAACCTGGGCCCGCTCCGGGGTGATGGTAATGTCGGCGACGATCAGGTCGGCTTTGCCGGACTGCAGCAGCGGAATACGGTTGGCCGGGTTAGTGGCCACCAGTTCGAGTTTGACGCCGAGCGCTTTCGCCAGCGCCTGGGCAAAGTCGACGTCGTAGCCGACGATATGGTGGGTTTTGGCGTCCACGGAGCCGAACGGCGGGTTGGCGTCAAAGGTGGCGACTTTCACGACGCCGGCGGCTTTGATGTCAGCCAGCTGGTCGGCCTGCGCCTGCGAGGCGAGCAGCAGCATACCCAGCGCCAGTGCGATTTTTGTGGTTTTGTTGCGCATATTTTTTCCCCTGAATCCCTGTTTTGTTTTGTGGACATCACGCTCCCACACATTGCCCGTCGGCGGCAAAGAAGAAAAAATTCTTATCTATAACGAAAAAGAACTTAACAAACCTGTGGGTATTCTTTATGCGCTGGTAGCGTTTTACCGGCGCAGTCACGAGTGCCGAACGGCCCTCTTTCCCTCCGGAGAGAGGGTGAGGGTGACAGGACCGGGCGTAATATGCGCCAGCCAGGATTGCAAATTCGGAATTAATATTTCCCGCGCCCGGCCAACTGTGGTTGAAATAGACCCAGGCGATTCGCTTCCCGACAGAGGAGAAAACGAAAGTGGCATTGTGGCAACGGTTAACGGGCTGGCTGGCTTTTTTGTCCAACGGTGAAGCCGGACAGCAAGATACTCAACGCGTCATGGAGGCGATCCTGCCGGTGGCCAGCCTCTACGGCGTGGACATTGGCAACGTGGAAACCCGGTGGTTCCGTCATGATAAGACATACTGAGCGACGCAGGACGCGAGAAGCCTACTGGAACGAGGTGTGCTTTGTGTAGCAAGAGACTGCCTGAGGTTGCGGCATCGCAGGAGGCGCCGCCGCAGCCCAGGCAGTTTTAACCACCCTTATCCCCCCAGATACATCCGCTTAATTTCCGGGTTAGTCAGCATCTCCCGCGCCGCGCCTGACAAGGTGATCCGGCCATTCTCCAGGACATACGCCCGATCGGCGATCGCCAGCGCGGCCGTCGCATTCTGCTCCACCAGCAGCACCGTCATATTCTCTTCGCGCAGTTGCTTAATGATGCCGAACAGCTCGCCGACAATTTTCGGCGCCAGCCCGAGGCTCGGTTCATCCAGCATCAATAACACCGGCTCGCTCATCAGCGCCCGGGCGATGGCCAGCATCTGCTGCTCGCCGCCGCTCATGGTGCCCGCCATCTGATGGCGCCGCTCCTTGAGCCGTGGAAAGAGGGCGTACATACGATCGCGCAGGCGGGTGTAGCCGGCGAGATTATTGTAAGCGCCCATGCGCAGGTTCTCTTCGATGGTCAGGTTGGTAAAGACCCGGCGTCCCTCCGGCACCAGCGCCAGCCCGCGACGTACGATCTGGTGGGTCTGGCTGCGCGAGATATCGTCGTTGAGGAAGCTGACGCGCCCGCTGGAGCGCACCAGGTTGACGATCCCATTGAGGGTGGAGGTTTTACCGGCGCCATTGCTGCCGATCAGGGTGACGATCTCCCGGTCATAAACATCGATATCGACGCCTTTCAGTCCCTGGATCACGCCGTAAAAGACCTTCAGTTCCCTGGCGTTAAGCATAATTGGCTTCTCCCAGATAAGCGGAAATGACGTCCGGATGCTGGATCGCCTCGGCCATCAGGCCGCTGAACAATGGCTTACCATACTCCAGGACCATCACCCGTTCGCACAGGCGGTTGACGAAGGGCATATCGTGCTCGATTAACAGGACGCTGAGCTGATAGTCATGGCGCATGCGGAAGATCAGCTCCGCCAGATCCTCGGTCTCCTTCGGGTTCATCCCGGCGGCCGGCTCATCGAGCAGCAGCAGCTTCGGCGAGGTGGCCAGCGCGCGGGCGATCTCCACTTTGCGCTGGTTGCCATAGCTCAGGTTCGTGGCCTGCATATGGGCGAAGTGGGCGATGCCGATGTCTTCCAGAATGGCCATCGCTTTGGCCTTCGCCGCCCGCTCGGCCGGAAAGTAGCGGCCAATGTGCAGGGCCGCCTCCAGCAGCGAATAGCGGCTGGCCCGGTCGAGCCCGACCATCACGTTCTCCAGCACCGTCATCGAGTTAAACAGACGGATATTCTGGAAGGTGCGGGCGATCCCGGCGTTCACCACCTGGTTGGGCTTTAGCCCCTTCAGCGCCGTGCCCGCGAGGGTGACGCAGCCGCTGGTGGGCTTATAGTTGGCGGTGATGACGTTAAACAGGGTCGTTTTGCCCGCGCCGTTCGGGCCGATAAGGCCAAAGATCTCCGCCTCGTCTACATGGAAGCTGACGTTGTCGATGGCCCGCAGGCCGCCAAACTGCATGGTGACGTCCTGCACCTGCAGGATGATTTTATTTTCCGCCATAGCTGCTGTTCCTTCTTCCCATCTGCCAAATCTCTTTTTTCCCCAGCAGCCCTTCGCGGGCGAAAAGCATGATGATCAGCAGCAGCAGGGAGAAGACCACCATTCTCAGGCCCGGATAGGCGCCGAGATCGTGACCGAAGAACTGCAGCGGCTGGTCGAGAAAGCGCAGCCACTCGCCGCTGCCGACCACCAGCACGGTGCCGAGCAGGGCGCCGGTAGTGCTGCCGAGCCCGCCGAGGACGATAATAATCAGCAGCTGGAAGGTGAGCATAAAGTCGAACAGCCCCGGGGAAATGGTGGTCAGCAGGGAAGCCAGCAGACCGCCGCCGATCCCTTCGAAGAAGGCGCTGGTGGCGAAGGCGCAGGTTTTAATGCGGAAGGTGTTGACCCCCATGGCGATCGCCGCATCTTCATCGTCGCGAATGGCTTTCATCATCCGGCCATACTTCGACCACACCAGCTGGAGGATCATGCCGGTAGCCAGCAGGGCGAACAGGCCGCACCAGAACAGGAGATGCGGCTGCTGCGGAATATCGTTCAGCCCGATGGCGCCGTTGGTGATTTGCGGGTTGTTAATGGCGAGGATCTTGATGATAAACCCGAAGCCGAGGGTGACGATGGCCAGGTAGTCGCCGCGCACCCGGAAGACCGGCACGGCGAGGCACACCGCCAGCGCCGCCGCGCACAGGCCGCTTATCAGCAGGGCGGGGAGGAAGCCCGCGTGCAGGCTGAGGATCCACGGGCTGGGGGCGGCCATTTCAAACATGTCTACCTTGCTGTCGCTGGAGAGGATCAGCAGGGCGGTGACGTAGGCGCCCACCGCCACGAAGCCGTTCGGCTCCAGCGACAGCTGGCCGGTCACGCCGTTGATCAGGTTGTAGCTGACCGCGAGGATCATAAAGATAAAAATGGTGCTGATGACGCGAACAATGTAGTCATTGAAAACCACGTTGATTCCGGCCAGCAGCGCGATACAGATGACAATAATGGCCAGGTTGCGCAGCTGCGCCCCGGCGGTGGTCGTCGCGTTGAGCATCAGAAACGGCTCCTTTCCAGACGTTCGTCGCCCATAATGCCGACCGGGCGGAACAAGAGGACCAGAATCAAGAACAGGAAGGCGAAAGCGTCTTTATAGCCGCCCAGTTCGGGGAAGATCGCCACCGCGACCACCTCGGTAAAACCGAGGATAAAGCCGCCCAGCACCGCGCCGGTGACGCTGCCGATCCCGCCCAGCACGGCGGCGGCGAAGGCCTTCAGGCCGATAAGCACGCCCATCAGGGGATCGATCGTCGGGTAGCTGATGGAGTAGAACACGCCGCCGAGCGCCGCGAGGCTGCTGCCGAGGGCGAAGACCAGGGAGATGATCCGGTTGGCGTCAATGCCCATCAGACGCACGGTGTTGACGTCAAAGGCTACCGCGCGGATCGCCATTCCATAGCGGGTGCGGTACAGCAGCCAGAGGATCGCCAGCAGCAGCAGGACGGTGATCAGCGGCACAATCCACGCCACGTTGGTAATGATGACGCTGCCGAAGGCCCGGGTCTGGTTGAAAAAGTCAGGGGCGGAGAAGAAGCGCGAGCTGCCGCCAAACAGCACGTTAAACAGGTTTTCGAGGAAGAAGCTGACGCCGATGGCGGTGATCAGCATGGAAATTTTCGAGGCCTGGCGCAGCGGACGATAGGCGACCCGGTCAATCAGCATGCCAAACAGGCCGCACAGCCCGAGGGTCAGGAAAACGGCTACCCCGAAGGGTAGCCCAACCGAAGAAAATAAAAACAGCGTACTAAACGCGCCGACCATCATCACGTCCGCATGGGCGAAGTTGATCAGCCTTAGCACGCCATAAACCATCGTATAACCGATGGCAATCAGGGCGTACATGCCCCCAAGACTCATTCCATTGACCACTTGCTGGAGAAAAATGGCGCCGTCCATTTTGTAGCCTCGTCACAACTTAAGGGTTAACCACGGTACGAAACGCCAGCTTGCCATCTTTCACTTCGTTGATGACCGCGCTGCGAATGGCGTCGCCGTTCTGTAACGTCAGCGTGCCGGTCACGCCCTGGAAATCTTTGGTGGCGCGGATTTTTTCATTCACGCAGACCCGATCGTGGGGATCGCTGCACTGGTTCATGGCGTTGACGATAACGTTATAGGCGTCCGCCGCC
Source organism: Klebsiella sp. JB_Kp042 (assembly GCF_040065275.1). NCBI lineage: Bacteria > Pseudomonadati > Pseudomonadota > Gammaproteobacteria > Enterobacterales > Enterobacteriaceae > Klebsiella > Klebsiella sp. JB_Kp042. Next base: position 309,313 of record NZ_JBEAJL010000026.1, on the reverse strand, counting down.
ATTGCGCCCCAGGTATGGGTCGGCTGCTGGTATTTGGCTTCCCAGGCTTTGATGAAGGTTTCCCCGGCCGGGGTCTGCTCTTTGGCGTTCGGCGAGTAGTAATCGGTGGTCATATAGCCGTTGACCGCGTCTTTACCCACATCGAAGAAGACCTGATCTGCGGCCAGACCGTCGCCGCCCACCACCGGTTTGTTGAGCCCCAGCTGTTTTGACTGCACGGCAATCAGCGCCCCTTCGGTGTAGTAGATCGGCATATAAATCATGTCGACATTCTTCGCCTTGACGCTCGCCAGCTGGGCTTTAAAGTCCTTGCTGCCGCCCGGGGCCTGTACCTCGATGGGAATGGTGCCGCCGTTTTTCAGGAACTGGGTGCGGAACGCTTTCGCCAGGCCGACGGAGTAATCGTTGCTACTGTCAAACACGATGGCGGCGGTTTTGGCTTTCAGATCGCGGGAGGCCAGATTGGCCCCGACCACCCCCTGGAAGCTGTCCGAGAAGCAGACCCGGCTGACGTACGGATGGTTGCGGGTGACGCGGTCGTTGGTGGCGGTGGAGGAGACCAGCGGCGTTTTGCTGTCGTCGGCGATCTTGGTCATCGCCAGGGTGTTGGAGGAGGTGACTTCCCCGATCACGGCATCCACTTTATCGCTGGAGACCAGCCGCTGCATGGCGTTGGCCGCTTCGACTTTGTCGCTTTTATCATCGATAACGATAAGCTTGATGGTATCGCCATTTTTTAACGTCGGGGTGATGGTCTGAATAATGTCCAGCCCTTTCTGCGACGGCTGACCATAGCCGCTGAGGGCGCCGCTCAGGGGTAATACCACCCCGATTTTAATTTCCGCTGCCTGCGCGCTGCTCGCGCCGGCCAGCGCGGCTACCAGCGTGGCCATTAAAGACGCTTTCCCGGAAAACGATTTCATTGGTATTTCTCCGTCGGTCGATTATTTATCTTTAACCATCAATGACTGCATAACATTGAGGAATAATTCGCCAGCGTATCTGGCGAATTATTGGCTGTTATGTTGAATAGATAACGAGATATATACCCTAAATAATTCGAGTCGCATGAAGGCGGCATGTGAGCGATTCCCCAGGCGCTTGCAGAAGTCAGTGACTGGGGGGAGAGAACGCAGCCAACGCACATGCAACTTAAAGTATGACGGGTATTTTTAAGGCGCTGAATTACCTTACAACGTCCGTTTCGTTTTTACTCATGCAATATTCTTATTACCTGCAGGCATGGGCATAAGGCTGGTGACAACACGGCTTTTGATACGCTGAACGTATTTTCCCAGGTGGCGACTGGCGCCTTATCCGGCCTGGAAAAAAAGCAATATAAACCGGTTGAACGGTTTCCACAGGCTCGCGCCAGCGAAGCGCCGCCGGGCGATTTCAGCGCACCCGAATATAATATTCAGGTGCGCCAGGTAATATTAAAAATCTATTCTTCGGCTCGCGTGACTTATTATTTTAAAGGGGTCAATGGTTTTATTTTTCCATGCAGCGCCGGATTATCGCTTTCATCTTTCAGGCGCACGCCGGTAAGCCGTCGTAAAAAAGCCTGCTCCAGCAGCCAGGCCAGTTTAAAGGCGGCGGCGTCATGGCTCAGCCCTTCCGGGCGAATATTGGAGATACAGTTGCGCTCTGACTCCAGCCGCTGCCGATGGGGCTGCCAGGTGAGGTAGACGCCGAGGCTGTCCGGCGAGGAGAGGCCCGGTCGTTCGCCAATCAGGATCGCCACCGCGCGGGCTTTCAGGGTTTCGCCAATATCATCCCCCAGCGCCACCCGCGACTGATGGGCCAGCACCACCGGCGCCAGGCCGATCCCCAGCGTCTGCAGCCAGGGCAGCAGGGCGCGGATCAACGGCACCGCCTGACGCTCTACCGCCCAGGAAGAGAGGCCGTCGCCGATCACCAGCAGCAGGTCGGCGGGGCGGACGCCGCTGGCGGCGAGGTCGGCGCGACTCTCGTCGGCGAGCTGCCGCCCGAGATCCGGGCGCCGCAGATAGGTATGACGGTCCGGCGCGGCGCTGTGCACCGTCAGGGTGTCGAGGCCGAGCGCCGCCAGCGGCGCCACCAGCTGCTGGCTGGCGAACGGCTGATGAATGGCGTCCCGCGCTCTGGCGTGGGCCAGACCAAAGTTAAGGACTTCGCGGGTCGGCAGGCTGGCGCCGCTGCGGCCCAGGGCGATCCGCGCATCGGTAAATTCACGCAGCGGGTTCCAGGCGTCGGGACGGTTCATACGGGGGCTCCTTGCGGCAGAACGGACAGCAGCGGATGGCGGGCGTCGGTGAGCCGCAGCGCGCCGTGCGGATCGATAATTTGCATCTTCGCCAGCCAGTCGGCGAACTCCGGGGCATGCTTTAAGCCCAGCAGACGACGGGCGTAGAGCGCGTCATGGAACGAGGTGCTCTGGTAATTAAGCATGATATCGTCCGCCCCTGGCACGCCGATCAGGAAGGTGAGCCCGGCGGCGCACAGCAGGGTCAGCAGGGTGTCCATATCATCCTGATCCGCTTCCGCATGGTTGGTATAGCAGACGTCGCAGCCGATCGGCAGGCCCATCAGTTTGCCGCAGAAGTGATCCTCCAGCCCGGCGCGAATAATCTGCTTACCGTCGTAGAGATACTCCGGACCGATAAAGCCGACCACCGTATTGACCAGCAGCGGTTCAAAGTGGCGGGCGACGGCGTAGGCCCGCGCCTCGCAGGTCTGCTGGTCGACGCCGTGGTGGGCGTTGGCCGACAGGCAGCTCCCCTGGCCGGTCTCAAAATACATTACATTGTTGCCGAGGGTGCCGCGACCGAGGCTGAGGGCCGCCTCGCGGGCCTCCTGCAGCATGGCAAGGTTGATGCCGAAGCCGCTGTTGGCCGCTTCGGTTCCCGCCACCGACTGAAACACCAGATCCACCGGCGCGCCGCGCTCAATCAGCTGCAGCGTATTGGTGACGTGGGTCAGAATGCAGGACTGGGTGGGAATGGCGAAGCGCTGGATAATATCGTCCAGCATCACGTTCAGCTGCGCCAGCACCGGTAAGCTGTCGCTGGCCGGGTTGATGCCGATCACCGCATCCCCGGCGCCGTACAGCAGTCCGTCGAGCATACTGGCGGCGATGCCTTTCAGGTCATCGGTGGGATGATTGGGCTGCAGGCGCACGCTGAGGTGGCCGGGCAGGCCGATGGTGTTGCGAAAGCGCGTCACCACCTGACATTTGCTGGCGGCGAGGATCAGATCCTGATTGCGCATCAGCTTGCTTACCGCCGCCGCCATCTCCGGGGTGATAGCGCGGGCGACCCGCTGCAGCGTGGCGGTATCGGTGGCATCGTCCAGCAGCCAGTCGCGGAAATCGCCGACCGTCAGGTGACGCAGGGCGGCAAAGCCCTGCGCATCATGGGTGTCGAGGATCAGGCGGGTCACTTCGTCCTGCTCGTAGGGGATAAGCGGATTGTCGAGAATGTCGGTCAGCGGCACCTCGGCGAGGGTCATTTTCGCCGCCATCCGCTCTTCGGCCGAGTGGGCTATAACGCCCGCCAGGGCGTCGCCGGAGCGGGCCGGCGACGCTTTCGCCATCAGCGTTTTCAGACTATCAAAGCGCCATACCTGGCCCGATAGCGTGGTTTTATACATGCCGCCTCCTCAGGAGACCGTGCGCAGTTGAGGATCCACTGGCGCCCGCTCACGGGCCGCTGCGGTTTTGCGGAACCACAGGTAGCCGCCGAGCATCATCGCCGCGAAAATCAGCGCCAGCAGCAGGTTATACCAGACCATCGCCACCAGGCAGATCACCGCCATGCCGAGGGCAAAGGCCGGCGCCAGCGGGTAGAGCGGCGCGCGGAACGGACGGATCAGCTTCGGCTCGCTACGGCGCAGTTTGAACAGCGCCGCCATGGAAGTGATATACATAACAATAGCCCCAAATACCGACATGGTGACGATGCAGGCGGTCAACGGCATGCCGCTGATGGTGATCAGCGAGTCGGAGAAGATCGCGGCGATACCCACCACGCCGCCGGCGAGGATCGCCAGATGCGGGGTGCGGGTGCGGCGGTTGAGGGAGGCCAGCCCGGCGGGCAGATAGCCGGCGCGGGCGAGGGAGTAGATCTGCCGCGAGTAGCCCATAATGATGCCGTGGAAGGAGGCGACGAGGCCAAACAGCCCCAGCCACACCAGCATATGCAGCCAGCCGCTGCCGTTGCCCACCACCGTCTTCATCGCCTGAGGCAGCGGGTCGTTGATATTGGACAGCGCGCGCCAGTCGCCGACGCCGCCGGCGAAGACCATCACGCCGATCGCCAGCACCGTCAGCGTCAGAATGCCGCCGCCCAGGGCGCGCGGAATGGTGCGCTGCGGATCTTTGGCCTCTTCGGCGGCCATGGAAGCCCCCTCAATGGCGAGAAAAAACCAGATAGCGAACGGAATGGCGGCGAACATCCCCGGCAGCGCCAGGCCGCTAAAGCTTTCCGCGCCCGCCCAGCCGTTGGCGGTGAAGTGGCTCCAGGAGAAGCCGGGGGCGACCACGCCCATAAACACCAGCAGCTCGAAGATGGCCAGCAGGGTGACGATCAGCTCGAAGGTGGCGGCGATGCCGACGCCGAGGATATTGAGCGTCATAAAGATCACGTAAGCGCCGCAGGCGACCCATTTCGGATCCAGCGCCGGAAACTGCACGTTGAGGTAGGCGCCGATGGCCATGGCGATGGCCGGCGGGGCGAAGACGAATTCAATCAGGGTGGCAAAACCGGCGATAAAGCCGCCGGTGGGCCCGAAGGCGCGGTAGGCGTAGGCGAAAGGGCCGCCAGCGTGCGGGATGGCGGTGGTCAGCTCGGTAAAGCTGAAAATAAAGGCGCAGTACATGGCGGCGACCGCCAGGGCGACGACCATAAACCCCATCGTGCCCGCCTGCGACCAGCCGTAGCTCCAGCCGAAGTACTCCCCGGATATCACCAGTCCGACGGCGATCCCCCATAAACGAAAACTGCCGAGCGTTCTTTTTAAGGTGGTGGTGTGCTCTGTCATACGTGTTGCCTCGCCAGATAGAAAGGTTCTGAACGACAGGCTGCAAAGAGAGTGCCAGAACGTTGTCCGCCGCGATGAGGCGCCAGCCCGTGACGCGCTCACCGGCGCTGCGCAAAAATGGGGCAGGCTGCACGCTGTCGGCGCGCGACCTGGTGCAGCGGCTTTGCTTTTTCCGCGGTGGCACGGTATAACACTTCTTCTTTTGGATGTTTAGATGTCTATACGTTTATACGCATCATGGCCCGGGCAAGCGGGCTGGCGTGAGAAAATAAAATGCAAAGCACAACACAACAACAAGGTGGGCAACTGAAGCGCACCATGAAAACGCGCCATCTGATCATGCTGTCGCTGGGCGGCGTGATTGGCACCGGCCTGTTCTTTAATACCGGCTATATCATCTCCACCACCGGCGCGGCCGGAACGCTGCTGGCGTATCTGATTGGCGCCCTGGTGGTCTGGCTGGTGATGCAGTGCCTCGGCGAACTGTCGGTGGCGATGCCGGAGACCGGCGCCTTCCACGTTTACGCGGCGCGCTACCTTGGCCCGGCGACGGGCTATACCGTGGCGTGGCTCTACTGGCTGACGTGGACGGTGGCGCTGGGTTCGAGCTTCACCGCCGCCGGCTTCTGTATGCAGTACTGGTTCCCGCAGGTGCCGGTCTGGATCTGGTGCGTGGTGTTCTGCGCGGTGATTTTCGGTCTTAACATCATTTCGACCCGCTTCTTCGCCGAAGGCGAGTTCTGGTTCTCGCTGGTGAAAGTGATCACCATCATCGCGTTTATTATTCTCGGCGGCGCGGCCATTTTCGGCATCATTCCGATGCAGGATGGCTCCCCGGCGCCGGGCCTGCGCAATCTCACCGCCGAAGGCTGGTTCCCGCACGGCGGCCTGCCGATCCTGATGACCATGGTGGCGGTGAACTTCGCCTTCTCCGGGACGGAGCTTATCGGCATTGCCGCCGGAGAGACGGAAAACCCGCATAAGGTCATTCCGGTCGCCATTCGCACCACCATCGCCCGGCTGATTATTTTCTTTATCGGCACCGTGTTTGTGCTGGCGGCGCTGATCCCAATGCAGCAGGCGGGGGTGGAGAAAAGCCCCTTCGTGCTGGTGTTTGAAAAGGTGGGCATCCCTTACGCGGCGGATATTTTCAACTTCGTGATCCTGACGGCGATCCTCTCGGCGGCCAACTCCGGCCTGTACGCTTCCGGGCGGATGCTGTGGTCGCTGTCGAACGAGAAGACGCTGCCGGCCTGCTTTGCCAAAGTCAATAAACGGGGCGTGCCGGTGACCGCGCTGTCGGTGAGTATGCTGGGCGGCGTGCTGGCGCTGTTCTCCAGCGTGGTGGCGCCCGATACGGTGTTTGTGGCGCTGTCGGCGATCTCCGGCTTTGCGGTGGTGGCGGTGTGGTTGAGCATCTGCGCCTCGCACTTTATGTTCCGCCGCCGCCATCTGCAGCAGGGTAAGGCGCTGAGCGATCTGCAGTATCGCGCCCCCTGGTATCCGGTGGTGCCGATTCTGGGCTTTGTGCTGTGCCTGGTGGCCTGCGTGGGCCTCGCTTTTGACCCGAGCCAGAGAATTGCGCTGTGGTGCGGGATCCCCTTTGTGGCCCTGTGCTATGGTGCCTGGTATCTTACTCGTTCACGGAAAATGACTCAGGAGCCTCAACATGTCGCAGACTAATCCGTTTACCGCCCTGCTTGCCGCCCAGCCTTTTGTGCTGCTGGACGGCGCCATGGCCACCGAGCTGGAGGCCCGCGGCTGCGATCTGGCTGACAGCCTGTGGTCGGCGAAAGTGCTGCTGGAGAACCCGCAGCTGATCCGCGATGTGCATCTCGACTACTTTCGCGCCGGAGCGCAGGTGGCGATCACCGCCAGCTATCAGGCCACTCCCGCCGGCTTTGCCGCGCGCGGCCTGGATGATGCGCAGTCCCGGGCGCTGATCGGCAAAAGCGTCGAGCTGGCGCGCAAAGCGCGCGAGGCGTACCTCGCCGAGAACCCGCAGGCCGGCACGCTGCTGGTCGCCGGTTCGGTGGGGCCGTATGGCGCGTTTCTTGCCGACGGCTCGGAGTATCGCGGCGATTATCGGCGCAGCGCGGCAGAGTTCCAGGCTTTCCACCGCCCGCGCGTCGAAGCGCTGCTGGATGCGGGCGCCGACCTGCTGGCCTGTGAAACCCTGCCGTCATTCGCCGAGATCCAGGCCCTGACAGCCCTGCTGCAGGAGTATCCCCGCGCCCGCGCCTGGTACTCCTTCACGCTGCGCGACGCCGAACATCTCAGCGATGGCACGCCGCTGCGCGAGGTGATGGCCGCCCTGGCGGATAACCCGCAGGTGGTGGCGGTGGGCATCAACTGTATCGCGCTGGAAAATACGCCCGCGGCGCTGGCGCATCTGCACAGCCTGACGGCGCTGCCGCTGGTGGTCTATCCTAACTCCGGTGAGCATTATGATGCGGTGAGCAAGACCTGGCACCATCATGGCGAAGCCTGCGCCAGCCTGACGGATTATCTGCCGCAGTGGCTGGCGGCCGGGGCGAGGCTGATCGGCGGCTGCTGCCGCACCACGCCGAAGGATATCGCTGAGCTTAACGCGAAGCGCTGAGTTTTGTGCCGGGTGGCGCTGCGCTTACCCGGCCTACACCTTGCGCGATCTGTAGGCCGGGCAAGGCGCAGCCGCCACCCGGCGCCAACCATCTGCCACCAACCAATCGCTCAAAATCAACTATCCTTTCCCGCTTTTGTTCTAAAAACGATTCGCTATTAGCCAGAATTTTTAATTACTTCATCTCCATCCTGATGCCGGAAATACTGCACCTATAACAACTCAGGGGAAGCAGACATTATGGCATTCACATCGCGAATTACTCTTCTGGCGGCGCTGGCCGTCGCCGCCTTCCAGGCGCAGGCGGTCAACGTTACCGTGGCGTATCAAACCTCCGCTGAGCCGGCGAAAGTCGCCCAGGCGGACAACACCTTCGCCAAAACCAGCGGGGCGACCGTCGACTGGCGGAAATTTGACAGCGGCGCCAGCGTGGTGCGGGCTCTGGCCTCCGGCGATGTGCAGATCGGCAATATCGGCTCCAGCCCGCTGGCGGTGGCCGCCAGCCAGCAGGTGCCGATTGAAGTGTTCCTGCTCGCTTCAAAGCTCGGCAACTCCGAAGCGCTGGTGGTGAAGAAAAGCATCACCAAACCGGAAGATCTGATCGGCAAGCGCATCGCCGTGCCGTTTATCTCCACCACCCACTATAGCCTGCTGTCGGCGCTCAAACACTGGGGCATCAAGCCGGGCCAGGTGCAGATTATTAACCTGCAGCCGCCGGCGATTATCGCCGCCTGGCAGCGCGGGGATATCGATGGCGCTTACGTCTGGGCGCCAGCGGTTAATGAACTGGAAAAAGAGGGCAAGGTGCTGACCGATTCCGCGCAGGTTGGGGAGTGGGGCGCGCCGACCCTGGACGTCTGGGTGGTCCGTAAGGACTTCGCCGAGCAGCATCCGGAGATTGTCAAAGCGTTCGCTAAAAGCGCCATCGACGCCCAGCAGCCCTACATCGCCAACCCGGAGGCATGGCTGAAACAGCCGGACAACATCAGCAAGCTGGCGCGCCTGAGCGGGGTGCCGGAAGCCGATGTCCCGGGGCTGGTGAAGGGCAATACCTATCTCACCGCCGCTGAGCAGGCGCAGGCGCTGAACGGGCCGGTCAATCAGGCCATCGTGGATACCGCGCGCTTCCTGAAAGAGCAGGGCAAAGTGCCTGCGGCGGGAACCGATTATCGTCAGTACGTCACTGACCGCTTTGTGAAGTAAAGGAGGCGGCGATGCTGCAAATCTCGCATCTTTCCGCCGACTACGGCGGTAAACCGGCGCTGGCGGATATCAACCTGACGCTGGAGAGTGGGGAGCTGTTGGTGGTGCTGGGGCCTTCGGGCTGCGGTAAAACTACCCTGCTGAACCTGATTGCCGGATTCGTGCCCTATCAGCACGGCAGCATCACCCTCGAAGGTCAGCGGGTGACCGGGCCGGGCGCAGAGCGCGGCGTGGTCTTCCAGAATGAAGGTCTGCTGCCGTGGCGCAATGTGCAGGATAACGTGGCGCTGGGTCTGCAGCTGGCGGGCGTGGATAAAGCGCAGCGCCGGCAAGCGGCGGCGCAGATGCTGAAGAAGGTGGGTCTCGAAGGGGCGGAAAAACGCTTTATCTGGCAGCTGTCCGGCGGTCAACGCCAGCGGGTGGGCATCGCCCGGGCGCTGGCGGCGAATCCGCAGCTGTTGCTGCTGGATGAGCCCTTCGGCGCGCTTGACGCTTTTACCCGCGAGCAGATGCAGACATTGCTGCTGAAACTGTGGCATGAGACCGGCAAACAGGTGCTGCTGATCACTCATGACATTGAAGAGGCCATCTTTATGGCCACCGAGCTGGTGCTGCTGTCGCCCGGGCCGGGGCGGGTGGTGGAGCGGCTGCCGCTAGATTTCAGCCGCCGCTTTGTCGCGGGCGAACCCTGCCGCAGCATCAAATCCGACCCGCGGTTTATTGAACAGCGGGAATACATTTTGAGCCGGGTGTTTGACCAACGGGAGGCTTTCTCATGAGCGTGGTACTGAACGACAAACCGCGTCAGACGACGCTGAAATGGCGCTGGCCGCTCTCCCGTCAGCTTACCCTCAGCGTGGCGACCATGGCGGTGCTGCTGGCCGTCTGGTGGGCGGTCGCGGCGCTGCAGCTGATTAGCCCGCTGTTTCTGCCGCCGCCAGGACAGGTGTTGCAGAAGCTTATCACCATCGCCGGGCCGCAGGGCTTTATGGATGCGACGCTCTGGCAGCACCTGGCGGCGAGCCTGACGCGGATCGTTATCGCGCTGCTGGCGGCGGTGCTGATCGGCGTACCGGTGGGGATCGCCATGGGGCTCAACTCAACGGTGCGCGGGATCCTCGATCCGCTGATCGAGCTTTATCGTCCGGTGCCGCCGCTGGCCTACTTACCGCTGATGGTGATCTGGTTTGGCATTGGTGAAACGTCAAAGATCCTGCTGATCTACCTGGCGATTTTCGCCCCGGTAGCGATGTCGGCGCTGGCGGGGGTGAAAAGCGCGCAGCAGGTGCGGATTCGCGCCGCCCGTTCGCTGGGCGCCAGCCGGGCGCAGGTGCTGTGGCTGGTGATCCTGCCCGGCGCGCTGCCGGAGATCCTCACCGGGCTGCGCATTGGTCTCGGGGTGGGCTGGTCAACGCTGGTAGCCGCCGAGCTGATCGCCGCCACCCGTGGGTTAGGGTTTATGGTGCAGTCCGCCGGCGAGTTTCTCGCCACCGATGTGGTGCTGGCGGGGATCGCAGTCATTGCCATTATCGCCTTTTTACTGGAACTGGGGCTGCGCGCGCTGCAGCGCCGCCTGACGCCCTGGCATGGAGAAGTACAATGAGTGAACGTCTGAGCATTACCCCGCTGGGGCCGTATATTGGCGCGCTGGTGACCGGGGCGGATTTAACCCGTCCGTTGAGCGACAACCAGTTTGAGCAGCTGTATCACGCGGTGCTGCGTCATCAGGTGGTATTCCTGCGCGAACAGAATATCACCCCGGCGCAACAGCGCGACCTGGCGCTGCGGTTTGGCGACCTGCATATTCATCCGGTCTACCCTCACGCCCCTGGCGTGGAAGAGATTATCGTCCTCGATACCCACAACGATAATCCGCCGGATAATGACAACTGGCATACCGATGTCACCTTTATCGACACGCCGCCCGCCGGCGCCATTCTGGCGGCGAAAGAGCTGCCGGCGACCGGCGGGGATACTCTGTGGACCAGCGGCATTGCCGCCTGGGAAGCGCTGTCAGAACCCTTCCGGCAGCTGCTGAGCGGCCTGCATGCGGAACACGATTTCCGTAAATCGTTCCAGGAGTATAAGTACAACCACACGGAAGCCGAGCATCGGCGCTGGCAGGAGGCGGTGGCGAAGCATCCACCCCTGCTGCACCCGGTGGTGCGTACCCACCCGGTGACCGGCAAGCAGGCGCTGTTCGTTAATGAAGGCTTTACCACGCGGATTGTCGACGTGACCGAGAAAGAGAGCGCGGCGCTGCTGAGCTTCCTGTTTGCCCATATCACCAAACCGGAGTTTCAGGTGCGCTGGCGCTGGCAGCCGAACGATGTCGCTATCTGGGATAACCGGGTAACCCAGCATTACGCCAATGCCGACTATCTGCCGCAGCGGCGCATTATGCACCGGGCGACGATCCTCGGCGATAAGCCGTATTTCCGGGCGTCGTAGCCGCGGTTAATGTTGCCTGCAGGACTACCCCTGCCATCCGCCATCCTGGCCGGATGGCAGGGTAAACCGGCTATCCGGCCTGCAAAGCTAAATGCGCGCCAATATAGCGCTGATAGCGATTCGCTTTCAGATAGGTCAAATCCACCAGCACCAGACCATCCACGCAGTTATTGAAATCCGGATCGCTGCCGAAATCGATAAACTGCACGCCGCCCGGCTCGCACACTTCCGAGTACTGCTTATACAGCGGCGGGATCGCGCAGCCGAGGTTGCCGAGCAGGGACTTCAGCCGGGCCAGGTCGTCGTTGTAATCCTCCCCGCCAAACTGCGCCAGCACATCGGGCAGCGACGCCGGATAAGGGCGACGGGACTCCGCCAGCGGGTGCGTGGCCGGGAACCACAGCCGGTAGAACGCCACCAGCAGATCGCGAGCGGCGGGCGGCAGCCCACCAGAAATCGATACTGGGCCAAACAGATAGCGATAGTGCGGGTAGCGCGCCAGATAAGCGCCGATGCCGGACCACAGGTAGTCCAGCCCGCGTCGACCCCAGTAGCGCGGCTGGATAAAGCTGCGCCCCAGCTCAATGCCGTGCTGCAGGATGTCGTCCATTCGCCCGTCGTAGTGGAACAGACTGGAGCTGTAGATCCCCTCCAGGCCGCGCTTTGCCAGCTGGATGGCCGTCGGCATAAAGCGGTAAGCGCCGACGATCTCGAGGTCTTCTTCATCCCACAGGATCAGATGCAAATAGTCGTCGTCATACCCGTCGATATCCCGCCGTTTGCCGCTGCCTTCGCCAACCGCGCGGAAGGCGATTTCCCGCAGGCGTCCCAGCTCGCGCAGCAACGGCGCCTCCTCCTGACCGTTGCGCTGCCAGAGGTAAATCACTTTGCCATCGGCGGTGCGGCCCAGGCATTCGGCCTTGTGCAGTTCACGTTTGAGCCGCGCCCGATCTTCCGGGCGGGCGATGGCGCTTTCAGTTTTGAACTGCCCAGGCAGCCCTTTGCGCAGCTGTTCAAGGTGCTGATAGCAGCGGCCGGTAAGTTCGCGAGCGCTGGACTGGGCATCGAACCAGCTCGACCAGGGGATCTGCTGGCCGATACGCACCGGCAGGCTGCTGTTGCGCCGGCGAAACATCTGCTGCATCAGCAGGAGCAGCGGCAGGTTGTCGGAGACCAGGGTGCTGGCGTAAAACAGGGCGCTGTTGTGGGCATGAATCCACGCCGGCAGCAGCGGGGCGCGATATTTCGCCGCCAGCTTAATAAAGCCCGAGTGCCATTTTTTATCGCGAATGCCGCGACGGGTAAGGCGAGAGACTTCCCCCGCCGGGAAGAAGATCAGCACCCCACCAGCCTGTAGCTGCTGGTCCATCTGCTGCAGCGCCGTTTTAGCGGTGCGGCCATGAATATTATCCACCGGGATAAACAGCGAGCTCAGGGGCTCAAGGTGGGTGAGCATGCGGTTGGTGACCACTTTGACGTCGCGTCGCACGCGGGATACCGCATACAGGAGCGCCAGGCCGTCGAGGGTGCCGGTGGGGTGGTTGGCGATAATGACCAGCGGGCCATATTCGGGGATTTGTTCGAGATCGTGCGCCGGGATGGCGCAGCGGATATTGAGGTATTCCAGCACCTGTTCGACCGTATCAAGCCCCTTCAGGTGGCGGTGACGGTCGGCAAATTGTTGAAACTCTTCCTCATAAAATAGCTTTTTTAACAGTTTCTTTTGCCAGGGTGCGGGCCTCGCCTGAGGCCACAGGTCATCGAGTACGTTGTCGAGACTAAACATAGTGGCTCCTCCTCCGTCCTGCCCAGACAGTAGAAGGTAGAGATGTCGTTCAGATTACAGTTGGGTGAAGATTCGGTCGCAGCAAGCGAGGTTTCCCGGATAGCGGCTAACGCCTCATCCGGGCTACGGTTGGCGCCGATTTGTAGCCCCGGTAAGCGTCAGCGCCACCGGGGAGAGGCTATCGGCGTTCACCGCAGCTAAGATCAAAGCTATCGCCAGCCCAATTTGGGGGATATAGCCCGCGCTGGACATCGCGATGAAAGGTTGAAAATGGCCAATCGATCACCCGGGTGACCCAGCCATGCTTAAGTGGATTGATATGGATGTAATCAACGTGTCGGCGGTAATCATCTTCATCGCGTATGGCATGCTCCCAGAAGCGCGGTTGCCAGAGGGGTTGTCGTTTTAACGTTCTGGTAAAACAGCCTTTGATATCTCTCCAGCGTGAAGAAAAATCGTCATCATTATGAGGTAGTGTCCAGATGCAATGCAGATGTTCAGGCAACACCACCCAGGCATCAATAATAAAGGGGCGATGTTGTTTAACAACGGCGACAGAGTAGCGCAATAATTCTATGTTTTCAGTTAGGTGCATGCTTCTACGGTCTTTAAGGTTAACAGTGAAGAACCAGGTTCCCCCCTTAATGTAATAACGTCGATAAGCCACCACAGGATCTCCTGGAATTCGGTATTTATGATGTGGTTTAACACGTTAGAAGGCGAAATCCGGTACGCCAAGGAGAAGGCGCAGAAGGTGGAAAGCAGCGCGCAAAGTTTTAGCTACAGATATTGGTTAGCGCCTGTCCCCGGATAGCGGCGCAAGCGCCTTATCCGGGCTACGGTGTGGTGGTCGCGATAAATACAGCGCACCGGGGATGAGGTTTGGTCGCCCCGGTAAGCGCAGCGCCACCGGGGAGAGGGAGGCTTAACGGAGGATTTTTTTCTCGGCCAGGTCGAGGGCGAAATAGCTGAAGATCAGGTCGGCGCCCGCGCGTTTGATCGCGCCAAGGCTTTCCAGAACCACTTTCTCTTCATCGATAGCGCCCGCCTGGGCGGCGAATTTGATCATCGCGTACTCCCCGCTGACCTGATACGCGCCGAGCGGCAGATCGCTGCGCTCGCGGATATCGCGCAGAATATCCAGGTAGGCGCCGGCCGGTTTCACCATCAGGCAGTCGGCGCCCTGGGCTTCATCGAGCAGCGACTCGCGAATGGCTTCCCGGCGGTTCATCGGGCTCATCTGATAGGTTTTACGATCGCCCTTCAGCGCGGTACCGGCCGCTTCGCGGAACGGGCCGTAGAAGGAAGACGCGAACTTGGTCGAGTAGGACATGATCGCCGTATTGGTGAAGCCGGCAGCGTCCAGCGAGCGGCGAATCGCCTGCACCTGACCATCCATCGCGGCGGAAGGGGCGATGAAGTCCGCGCCGGCGGCGGCGGCGACAACGGCCTGTTTGCCGAGGTTTTCCAGGGTCGCGTCGTTGTCCACCCCGTGGTCGCACAGCACGCCACAGTGGCCGTGGGAGGTGTATTCGCAGAAGCAGGTATCGGACATGACGATCATCTCCGGCACCGTGGACTTACAGATCCGCGACATACGCGCCACCAGACCATTTTCATTCCAGGTATCGCTGCCGGTGGCGTCGGTGTGATGAGAAATGCCAAAGGTCATCACCGAGCGAATGCCGGCATTGGCGATGCGTTCGATCTCACGCGCCAGATATTTTTCCGGAATACGCATCACGCCGGGCATAGCCTCGATCGCTTTGTAATCATCAATTTCTTCTTCAACAAAGATCGGCAACACCAGGTCGTTCAAACTCAGTGTTGTCTCTTCAAACAGGGCGCGCAGCGCAGCGGATTGACGCAGGCGGCGGGGGCGAGTGATTAAATCTGTCATGGTTTGCCTGATTTTGTGAAATGAAAGACGGTAGTGTAACTGAAATGGCAGCGGGATGTTTCGCCAAAACGATCGTTATGTCGCATCGGCGAAACCTCCCCCGGGCTTACTGGCTGGCCGTCTGCATGTTGGGCTGCGCGCCGCTCAGCTCGCTGACCAGGTCGTTGATGCCATCGCTCATATTGTTGAAGCGGGTTAACGGCGAGCGGGTCACCACCACAAAAGCGCCGACGTTAGCCTGCGGATTCATCGCCATATAGGTGATAAACCCGCCGCCGCCGCCGGTTTTCTGAATAATCCCCGGATGGCCATTCTTCGGCTTCATATACACCCAGCCAAGCCCCAGCGCGTCGGCGCGGCCAGGCACGTCCATACCGATCACCCGAGTCAGCTGGTTACGCTGATAAATCAGCGTCTGCATCCGGTCGGCCTGCTGGCTGCGGGTATAGAAATCGGATGACAGGAACTGCTGCATCCAGCGCATCATATCCCCCGGCGTCGAGTAGACGCCGCCGCTGCCGATCGCCGCCAGGGTGTTGTTACACGGGCTGGCGCCTTTCTCCGGGATCATCAGCCGCTGGCACTGATCCGGCGATGGGGTAAAAGTAGTGTCCTTCATCCCCAGCGGCCGGGTGATCTGCTCTTCAAACAGCTGCGGATAAGGTTTGCCGGCGGCGGTGGAGAGCGCGTCCGCCAGTAAATCGAAGGCCAGGTTGGAGTAGGCCGCTTGCGAGCCGGGCGCGGTCTTCAGGGTGGCGGTTGAGAGCCAGTTCCAGCGCTGCTGGCGGGTTGGCCAGACAAACACCGGACGATGAGCGGCGCCGCCAGGCTGTTCGCGCGGCAGGGCGCTGGTATGGGTCGCGAGATTCACCAGAGTGATTGGTTTTCCCTGCCAGTCAGGCACTCGGGCGCCCGGCGGAGCGTATTTGCTCAGCGGATCGTTGAGTTTCACCACCCCCTGGTCGAGCAGCTTCACCAGCATCTCGCTGGTCATCAGTTTGCTGAGGGAGGCGATACGGATCACCGAGTCGAGCTGCGGGTGCTGATTATTCCCCGGGCGGGTTTCGCCAAAGCTGCGAAACACACGCTGATTGCCATCGATCACCACCAGCGCCATGCCGGTGGCGCCGCTGCCGTAGTAGATATGATTGGCGTAACGATCGACCACATCCGAGGCGAAAACCGGGTCAACGGTAGGCTGTGCGGCCTGCACCGAGGTCCACGACGCCGCGCACAGCGCAGCAAAAATGAGCAAACTACGTTTCAACGGAGATCATCCATTAAATAAATAAAAAAGAAGAGGGTATTTATACTACGAAGTGGCGCAGAACAAAGCGGGATTCACGACATTCCTGCAGGAAAAAGGTAACGGTGCGTAAAAAAGACTTTTTTACGCTTTCGGATACCGGCTTTTTTCGCCGGCGCGTATGATGACCGTTTGGCTGAAGGTTTGCGGGAGAAAACAATGGCGGCTCAACGGGTAGTGATGGTCGTGGATATGCAAAACGGCGTGTTCGCCACGCCGCGTCTGGCGCGCGAGCGCTGCGTCGCGCAAATTAATCGTCTGGTGCGCGCGGCGGATAAAGTGATTTTTATTCAGCATGATGAGGCCGGCGGCCTCGAAGCCGGCAGCGAAGGCTTCGCCCTGCTCCCTGAGCTGGAACAGCCGGCCGGCGCGCTGTATGTCACCAAAACCGCCTGCGACGCCTTCTACCACACCTCGCTGGAGCAGGTGCTGCGGGAACACGACATTCAGCAGTTCGTCATCTGCGGTTGCGCCACCGACTACTGCCTCGACACCACCATTAAAAACGGCGCCAGCCGCGGGTACGGCATTGTTATCGCGGAAGATGCCCACACCACCGCCAACCGCCCCGCCGCGCAGGCCGCGACGCTCATCGCCCACTACAATGAGGTGTGGCGTACGCTGACCGTTCCTGGCAATCCTTTACAGGTGAAACCCACAGAAACAATTCTGCACGCCTGGCAGCAGAACTAAGCTGTTGATATCCGGTCTTATCATCCGTCTGCCCCGCGAGAACGCTTTCACGCGGCGGCCGACGTATGCGTCGTATACAGCAATAGCAGAACGATAAGAAGTTAGCAGGAGACAATGATGTTTAAATCTTTTTTCCCCAAACCGGGGCCGTTTTTTATTTCTGCCTTTATCTGGTCGCTGCTGGCGGTGATCTTTTGGCAGGCGGGCGGCGGCGACTGGCTGCTGCGGGTCACCGGGGCATCGCAGGATGTGGCGATCAGCGCGGCGCGCTTCTGGTCGCTCAACTATCTGGTGTTCTACGCTTACTATCTGTTTTGCGTCGGCGTGTTTGCGCTGTTCTGGTTTGTCTACTGCCCGCATCGCTGGCAGTACTGGTCGATTCTCGGCACGTCGCTCATCATCTTCGTCACCTGGTTTCTGGTGGAAGTGGGGGTGGCGATCAACGCCTGGTATGCGCCGTTCTATGACCTGATCCAGAGCGCGCTGGCCACCCCGCATAAGGTCAGCATCAACCAGTTTTATCATGAGATCGGCATCTTTCTCGGCATCGCGCTCATCGCGGTGATCATCGGCGTGATGAACAACTTTTTCGTCAGCCACTACGTCTTCCGCTGGCGCACGGCGATGAACGAACACTACATGGCCCACTGGCAGCATCTGCGCCATATCGAAGGCGCCGCGCAACGTGTGCAGGAAGACACCATGCGCTTCGCCTCCACCCTGGAGGATATGGGCGTGAGCTTTATCAACGCGGTGATGACCCTGATCGCCTTCCTGCCGGTGCTGGTGACGCTCTCGCAACACGTTCCCGACCTGCCTATCGTCGGTCACTTGCCGTATGGCCTGGTGATTGCCGCGATCGTCTGGTCGCTGATGGGGACCGGCCTGCTGGCGGTGGTGGGGATTAAGCTGCCGGGTCTGGAGTTTAAAAACCAGCGCGTGGAAGCGGCCTATCGTAAAGAGCTGGTCTACGGCGAGGACGATGAAACCCGCGCCACGCCGCCGACGGTGCGCGAGCTGTTCAGCGCGGTGCGTCGCAACTATTTCCGTCTCTATTTCCACTATATGTATTTCAATATCGCCCGCATTCTCTATCTGCAGGTGGATAACGTTTTCGGCCTTTTCCTGCTGTTTCCGTCGATCGTTGCCGGTACGATTACCCTCGGGCTGATGACGCAAATTACCAACGTTTTCGGCCAGGTGCGCGGTTCGTTCCAGTACCTGATCAGCTCGTGGACGACGCTGGTGGAACTGATGTCCATCTACAAACGTCTGCGCAGCTTTGAGCGCGAACTGGACGGCAAGCCGCTGCAGGAAGCGATCCCGACATTACGTTAATCAAGACAAGGAAGCAGGATGGCCGCACGTTTATCGCGCATAATACCCGGTTCATTGACGCTGCTGGCGGCCGTGGTGCTAAGCGCCTGTACCAGCCAACAGGCGCCGGTGTTGAAAGAGGGCGAGAAGCCCGTTGACGTGGCGTCGGTGGTGCGGCAGAAAATGCCCGCCAGCGTCAAGGATCGGGAGGCCTGGGCGCAAGCCATCGCCACCGCCTTTGACAGCCAGAAGCTGGCGCCGACGGAAGAGAACGTCTGCTCGGTGCTGGCGGTCGCGCAGCAGGAGTCCAATTATCAGTCCGACCCGGTGGTGCCGGGGCTGAATAAAATCGCCTGGCAGGAGATCGACCGCCGGGCGGAAAAAATGCACATTCCGCTGTTTCTGGTCCATACCGCGCTGAAGATCACCTCGCCAAACGGCAAAAGCTACAGCGACCGTCTGGACAACGTGAAGACGGAAAAGCAGCTGAGCGCTATTTTTGATGACTTTATCGGGATGGTGCCGATGGGGCAGAAGCTGTTCGGCTCCCTGAACCCGGTGCACACCGGCGGCCCAATGCAGGTCAGCATCGCCTTTGCCGAGCAGCACACCTCCGGCTACCCGTGGAAAATGAACGGTACGGTGCGCCAGGAGGTCTTCAGCCTGCGCGGCGGCCTGTGGTTTGGCACCTATCATCTGCTGAACTACCCGGCCAGCTACAGCGTGCCGCTGTACCGTTTTGCCGACTTTAACGCCGGCTGGTATGCCAGCCGTAACGCCGCCTTCCAGAACGCGGTGGTGAAAGCCAGCGGGGTGAAACTGGCGCTCGACGGCGACCTTATCCGCTATGACAGCGATGAGCCGGGCAGCACCGAGCTGGCGGTGCGCCGCCTGGCGGGCCAGCTGGGGATGAGCGACAGCGAGATCCATAGCCAGCTGAAAAAGGGCGACAGCCTGGCGTTTGAGAAGACCGACCTCTATCAACAGGTTTTCCGCCTCGCGGATAAAAAAACGGGCAAAACCCTGCCGCGGGAGATGTTGCCGGGGATCCAGCTTGAGAGTCCGAAAATCACCCGTAATCTGACGACGGCGTGGTTTGCGAAACGGGTCGATGAGCGGCGGGCAAGCTGTATGGCGCGGCGTTAACGGCGCCGACGCCAGCGCACAATGAGCGCCAGCAGCCCGATGAACGAGCAGCCGATCAGAAAAGGGATCAGGCCAAAGAGGGTGCCAACGGCGAGGCTGATATCGACCTGCGGACGGCTGGCGTCTTGGGCCTGCATCAGGCGCTCAAAAACTCCCGGGGCGTGGATCAGCATGCTGAGCATCTGCGCGCCGGCCCAGCAGCAGATCAGGACGAACAGTCCGTAAGCGACATGGCTGCCGGTCAGCGCCCCTCTTTTTTTATTTCCCAAAAGCGATTTTGAAAAACTGAATTCAGCCATAGGCCCTCCCACCTCTGTACTGCTGGTTTTTTCTCCAGCTCTATGGCAGGTATTCTGGCAGTGCGACGCCGTCGCCAGTATCAGATTGCTGGTAATTGCCCTCCAGGAATAATCCTGTTTTCGCCGTTGTGTTAACCGCGCCACAGGAAGGGAAAAGGGAGACCGGCGTCGCAATCCAGCAACATTCTCCATATCGCTACAGACCGCCGCGGGCGGCTATGCGAAGATGCATTTTTTGCTGTTGGAGGCCGCATGAAGCTCACTGATAAAATTCGCCGCGACTGGCACTACTACGCGGTGGCGCTGGGGTTAATTTTTATTCTAAATGGCGTGGTGGGGCTGCTGGGGTTTGAGACGCAGGGCTGGCAATCTTACGCCGTCGGTCTGGTCACCTGGGTGATAAGCTTCTGGATCGCGGGCTTTGTGATCCGCCGCCGCCCGGCAGAAGAGGCCTGAGGCCGCCGCTGCCAGGCGGGGTAAACGCGTTTTAGTTCATGGAGGTTTTCAGCGCCCGGTCCGCGGCATGGCGCTCCAGCGCCAGCTCAATCAGGCGAGTGATCAGACTGGTGTAATCGAGGCCGCTGGCCTGCCACAGCTTCGGATACATGCTGATGTTGGTGAAGCCCGGCAGGGTGTTGATCTCGTTGATCACCACCTCGTTGTCGGCGGTGAGGAAGACGTCGACGCGGGCCATGCCGCTGCAGCCCAGGGCCTGGTAAGCCTGCACCGCGATAGCGCGGATCTTGTCGTTGATCTCCGGGGCGATAGCGGCGGGGACCACCACCTGCGCGCCCTGGTCGTCGATATACTTGGTGTCGTAAGCGTAAAACTCGCTGTTGAGGACAATTTCGCCGCAGGTACTGGCCTGCGGGTGGTCGTTACCCAGCACCGCACACTCAATTTCCCGGCCTTGAATGCCTTGCTCTACCACCACTTTATGGTCAAATTCAAAGGCCAGGGCCACCGCCTGATGGTACTGCTCTTCGTTTTTAACTTTGCTGACGCCAACCGACGATCCCTGGTTGGCCGGCTTAACGAACAGCGGCAGGCCCAGCTTCGCTTCGACATCGGCAAAGCTGAACTGCGCGCGGTTGGCGCGGGTCAGGGTGATAAACGGCGCGACGGCGAGCCCGGCGTCGCGCAGCAGGCGTTTGGTCACATCTTTGTCCATACAGGCCGCAGAGCCCAGCACATCGGATCCGACGAAAGGCAGATTGGCCATGCGCAGCATCCCCTGCAGGGAGCCATCTTCGCCCAGCGTGCCGTGGACGATGGGGAAAATCACATCGATGGCCGCCAGCGGCTGGCCGCTTTCGGCGTTAATCAGCTGCTGCGCTTCACGGCCCGGGATCTGCGCCAGGGTCACCGTTGAAGGGCGCAGGGCGATGCGGGCAGGATCCTGAGCATTGAGCAGGTAGTTGCCGGCGTCGTTGATGTGCCATAGTCCCTGTTTATCAATCCCCAACAGAACCACATCGAAGCGTGATTTATCAATCGCTTCCACGATATTCTTCGCTGACTGCAGCGACACTTCATGCTCTGCCGACTTACCGCCAAAAACGATCCCAACCCTCATCTTTGCCATTTCAACTTCCATCCAGATTACATCAAAGGGCATAACATACCATGTGAAACCGCCGCCTGCCTGCCATAATATTTACCTGATCAATTGACGGGAGCGGGCGTGAGAGGAAAGACGCTGCTGGTGCTGGCCGGGCTGCTCGGCGCGGGCCTGGTGGGATATCGCTATCTGCCGCCACACCTGAATCCGCTGGCGCCGCTGGCCCTTGACGATCCCCCGGGCTGGCTGACGTCGTTCAAGTTGCGCAGCCTGACGGCCGACCAGTGCGCCTCTCTGCTGGCGGAGGCCAACCGCCGGCGGTTCATCGCCAGCCAGCCGGTGGCCGACAGCGAGGGCGCCTGCCCGCTGCGTAACGTGGTGCGGGTGGCTAATTTTGGCTCGGTGCAGCTGAGCAGCAGTTTCCTCGCCAGCTGCCCGCTGGCGCTCAGCAGCGCGCTGTACGTCGAACAGCAGGCGAAGCCGCTGACCCGTCAGCTGATGGCCAGCGATCTGCGCCAGATCGATCATCTCGGCAGCTTCGCCTGCCGTAATATCTACCATCGGGAACAGGCGCGGCGCAGTGAACACGCGACGGCGGATGCCCTTGATGTTAGCGGCTTCCGCTTGACGGACGGCAGACGCATCAGCGTCCTGCAGGGCTGGCGCAGCGAGCGCTCTCACCCCTGGCTGGCGGCGCTGCTAAGCAACAGCTGCCCTTACTTCGGCAACGCGCTGGGGCCGGAGTACAACGCGGCGCACGCCAACCATTTTCACTTTGGCATGCGCGGGCAGGGCTTCTGCTTTTGAGCATAAAGCCCTGTGAGCAGCCTGAATGACCAGAAAATACTTCGTCAGCCTCTCATGCGCATTCATAAAACACCAAACTCACCGCCAGCGCATCTATGGTAGTACACCAGTGGAATGAAATTGCTAAGCTAGGTAATAATTGGCAAATCATTAATGAATACGCGTAGTTATGGAATCCTGGAAGGTTAATCTCATCTCCGTCTGGTTTGGGTGCTTTTTTACCGGCCTGGCGATCAGTCAAATTCTCCCCTTTTTACCCCTCTACGTCTCCCAGCTGGGCGTCACCTCGCATGAAGCGCTGTCGATGTGGTCAGGGCTGACCTTCAGCGTCACCTTTCTGGTCTCGGCGATCGTCTCGCCGATGTGGGGGAGCCTCGCGGACCGCAAAGGCCGCAAGCTGATGCTGCTGCGCGCCTCGCTGGGAATGGCGATCGCCATTTTACTTCAGGCCTTCGCCACCAACGTCTGGCAGCTGTTTATCCTGCGGGCGATCATGGGCTTAACCTCCGGTTATATCCCCAACGCCATGGCGCTGGTGGCCTCCCAGGTGCCGCGCGAGCGTAGCGGCTGGGCGCTGAGCACCCTGTCGACGGCGCAAATCAGCGGGGTGATCGGCGGCCCGCTGCTGGGCGGTTTCCTGGCGGACCACGTCGGGCTGCGGATGGTCTTTTTTATTACGGCGATCCTGCTGACCATCAGTTTTCTGGTCACCCTGTTTCTGATCAAAGAGGGGGGCCGCCCGCCGGTCAGCAAAACCGATCGTCTCACCGGGAAACAGGTCTTTGCCTCCTTGCCCTATCCGGGGCTGGTGATCAGCCTCTTTTTCACCACCCTGGTGATCCAGTTGTGCAACGGCTCAATTGGCCCGATCCTGGCGCTGTTTATCAAGTCGATGGCGCCGGACAGCAACAATATCGCTTTTCTGGCCGGGATGATCGCCGCGGTGCCCGGGGTGTCGGCGCTGATCTCTGCCCCACGGCTGGGTAAGCTTGGCGACCGCATCGGCACTTCGCGGATCCTGCTGGCGACGCTCTGTTGCGCGGTGGTGATGTTCTTCGCCATGTCCTTTGTCACCACCCCGCTGCAGCTGGGGACGCTACGTTTTCTGCTCGGCTTTGCCGATGGCGCGATGCTTCCGGCGGTGCAGACCCTGCTGCTGAAATACAGTAGCGACAGCGTCACCGGGCGCATCTTTGGCTATAACCAGTCGTTTATGTATCTGGGCAACGTCGCCGGGCCGCTGATTGGCGCCTCCGTATCGGCGATGGCCGGCTTCCGCTGGGTATTTATTGCCACTGCCATTATCGTCTTCATCAACCTCTGGCAGCTGGCATGGATGCTGCGCCGCACCCGCCGGGCGAAGGCCTGAACCTCGGCTGACGGTATTTAACGCCATACCGTCAGCGTTTTTCACCGACAGTAGATTTATCATTACTTTTTGTTATCGCCATGGCGTGAGCGCTATTCCGTTTTATTATTTCCGACGTACTTTGGTTATAAACAGCGCCGCTCATGATTAAACAATACTATTTATAGTGGTATTTTGTTGTGGTAAAACGTTTCGCTGTATATTGGGTGTTGCGACGATTCTTATTTTAAGTAATTCTGAGGTCCGTCATCGGGTATGACATCTCAATCGAAAAACAGACCTCGCATAAGGAACTGGTGCTATGAAGAATCTCATTGCTGAGTTACTGGTTAAACTGGCGCAAAAAGAAGAAGAAGCAAAGGAACTGACGGTGCAGGTTGAAGCGCTGGAGATCGTGGTCACCGCATTATTGCGCCATATGGAGCATGATGCCCAGCAGGCATTGATTCAGGATATTGAGCAGGCGATAGACCAGGTGACGCCCTGTCCGCCGGTCAACGACCAGGATGCCATCCTGCTGCAGCAATATCTAAAGAAGCTGTTGCGGCATCCTCGTAGCTAATCTTTGCGACGCGACAAGGATGCCGTCATTTTTCTGTCATCTCCCTTTTATAAAGTCTCCCACGTTTTGTTTTTTTAAGTATTTTTTACATGGAGATGACAAAAGTGAAATTAAGCGCCCTGTTTATTGCCCTGCTGCCTCTGCTGGGCTCGCCGGTTATTCATGCGGAAACTACTGCCGCGCCGGTTCTGGAAAATCGCGCTGCCCAGGGAGATATCACCACTCCCGGCGGCGCGCGTCGTTTAACGGGCGATCAAACCGAAGCGCTACGCGCCTCGATAATCAATAAGCCGGCCAAAAACGTTATTTTGCTGATTGGCGATGGCATGGGTGATTCTGAAATTACCGCTGCGCGAAATTATGCGGAAGGGGCGGGCGGTTTCTTTAAAGGCATTGACGCCCTGCCGTTAACCGGGCAGTACACGCACTATTCGCTGGATAAAAAAACCGGTAAACCGGACTACGTCACCGACTCGGCGGCCTCCGCCACCGCCTGGACCACCGGCGTGAAGACCTATAACGGCGCGCTGGGCGTCGATATTCATGAGAACGCGCATCAGACCATCCTCGAGCTGGCGAAAGCGGCGGGCCTGGCCACCGGCAACGTTTCTACCGCCGAGCTGCAGGACGCCACCCCCGCGGCGCTGGTGGCGCATGTGACATCGCGTAAATGCTACGGCCCCACGGTCACCAGCGAAAAATGCCCCAGCAATGCGCTGGAGAAAGGGGGCAAAGGCTCCATTACCGAACAGCTGCTGAACGCCCGGCCGGATGTCACCCTGGGCGGCGGCGCGAAGACCTTTGCCGAAACGGCGACGGCGGGCGAGTGGCAGGGCAAAACCCTGCGCGAGCAGGCGGAAGCGCGCGGCTACCAGATTGTGACCGACGCGGCCTCTCTTGCCGCCGCGACGGCAGCCAGCCAGGATAAACCGCTGCTGGGACTCTTCGCCGACGGCAATATGCCGGTACGCTGGGAAGGGCCGAAGGCGTCTTATCACGGTAATATCGATAAGCCGCCGGTGACCTGTACGCCAAACCCGAAGCGCGACGCCTCGGTGCCGACGCTGGCGCAGATGACGGAGAAAGCGATTGACCTGCTGAGCCGCAACGAGAAAGGCTTCTTCCTGCAGGTGGAAGGCGCCTCCATCGATAAGCAGGATCATGCGGCGAATCCGTGCGGCCAGATCGGCGAAACCGTGGACCTCGACGAGGCGGTGCAGAAGGCGCTGGAATTTGCCAAAAAAGACGGCAATACCCTGGTGATCGTCACCGCCGACCATGCGCACGCCAGCCAGATTATCCCTGCGGATAGCAAAGCCCCGGGGCTGACCCAGGCCCTGAACACGCACGATGGCGCGGTGATGGTGATGAGTTACGGTAACTCCGAGGAAGAGTCGATGGAGCACACCGGCACCCAGCTGCGCATTGCGGCCTACGGTCCGCATGCGGCTAACGTCGTCGGCCTGACCGACCAGACCGACCTCTTCTCGACCATGAAAGCGGCCCTGAGTCTCAAATAAGTCGCTGCCGGTGGCGAATTCGCGTCACCGGCTGGTTTTTTTTCTATCTGCGTCCAGACTTACAACGTTCCACTCACAGAAGGATGGTGCGATGAAAATAACCTTACTGATGACCCTACTGTTTGGCTTGATCTTTATCAGCGCGGTTGGCGCGGCAGAAAAAACGCCTACTCCCCAGCAGCAAAAGATGACGGACTGCAATCAGCAAGCGTCAGCCAAGGCGCTGAAGGGGGATGAGCGCAAAACCTTTATGAGCCAGTGCCTGAAAAAAGAGACCACCACGCCGCAAGGAAAGACCCTCACGCCTCAGCAGCAGAAGATGAGCGACTGCAACAAAGCGGCTTCGGCAAAATCACTGAAGGGCGATGAACGCAACACCTTCATGAGTAGCTGCCTGAAGAAAGCCTGAAAAAAAGGGAGCGCTCGCGCGCTCCCTTGTTCTTTGACCTCTCAGGGCTTGCAGCCCGCCTGCTCAGCTTCAGGAGCGGCTCAGTTTCTCAGATTTTTCCATGCACTGGGTGATGGCTTCGATAACCGCGGAGCGGAAGCCTTTCTCTTCCAGCACGCGCACGGCTTCGATGGTGGTCCCGCCAGGAGAGCAGACCATATCTTTCAGCGCCCCCGGATGCTCACCGTTCTCCAGCACCATTTTGGCGGAGCCCATCACCGCCTGAGCGGCGAATTTGTAAGCCTGAGCGCGCGGCATTCCGCCGAGCACGGCGGCATCGGCCATCGCTTCGATAAACATAAAGACATAGGCCGGCGCCGAGCCGCTAACGCCGACCACCGGATGGATCATCGGTTCGGCAATTTGCTCCGCCTGGCCAAAGCAGCGGAAAATGGTCAGCACTTCGGCCACATCTTCGCTGCTCACCAGCGCATTTGGCGTAACGGAGGTCATGCCGGCGTTAACCAGCGACGGCGTATTGGGCATCGCGCGAATAATTTTGCGATCGTGGCCGAGCGCGCGCGCCAGCTGGTCAAGCGTGACGCCGGCGGCGATAGAGACCACCAGAGACTCTTTATTCAGGCTGGAGGCGATATCGCCCAGCACTTTGGTCATGATCCCCGGCTTCACCGCGCCGAAGACGATATCGGCAATCTGCGCCACTTCCTGGGCGCTATCGGCGGCGTTGATGCCGTACTGGTCGCGCAGAGCCGCAACCTTGTCCGGCGACGGGGTGTAGACCCAGATTTGTCCCGGCTGTACCTGGCCGCTGGCGATCAGTCCACCCAGAATGGCCTTACCCATATTGCCGCAGCCGATAAAGCCAATTTTCTTATCCATCACCATTCCCCTCTGCTTTTTTCGTTACGATCTGATTAGCTTATCATCCTGGCGCTTTCATGGGGGAGAAAAGCAGGTAACATTGGCGGCACTTATTGCAGGTAACAGGAGCTGGCATGGCCATTTGGGTGGATGCAGACGCGTGTCCGAACGTGATTAAAGAGATATTGTTCCGCGCGGCAGAGCGGACCCAGACGCCGCTGACGCTGGTGGCGAACCAGCCGCTGCGCGTACCGCCGTCGCGTTTCATCCGCACCCTGCGGGTTGAGCAGGGTTTTGACGTGGCGGATAACGAAATCGTCCGTCAGTGCGCGGCGGGGGATTTAGTGATCACCGCCGATATTCCGCTGGCGGCGGAGGTGCTGGCGAAGGGCGGGGCGGCGCTCAATCCGCGCGGAGAGCGCTACAGCGAGGCGACGATCCGCGAGCGGCTGACGATGCGGGATTTTATGGAGACATTACGGGCCAGCGGCGTTCAGACCGGCGGCCCGGATAGTTTATCGCAGCGCGATCGGCAACAGTTTGCCGCCGAGCTGGAGAAGTGGTTGCTGGCGGTTAAACGTCAGCAGGGTTAAACCCAGCTGTCGTCATCGCTGCCGATATCATCATCGCCAAAGCCGGCGTCGAAGTCGTCGTTCCAGGTGTTGTCGGCAAGGAACTGATCGTCTCCCTGACGGAACGGATCGTCACCTGCGGCGGCGTCCTGCGCGGCGGCATCAGGCTGCGGCTTCTCTTCGATGATATTAACAATCTCCTGCGGGTGCGAGCCGCTGAACATATTGGTCAGCATATTGCCCAGCACCACGCCGCCCGCTACGCCTGCGGCCGTTTGCAGCGCGCCTGCCATAAAGCCGCCGCCGCGTGCGGCAGCCTGCGGGGCATAGCTCTGCTGCTGCTGTGGGGCATACTGCGGCTGCGCGCTGGCCTGCGGGCGACCGTATTGCTCCGCGCCCGGGATCGGGTCAGAACCGCGTGACGAGCCGCCGCCGCCAAACAGGCCGGAGAGGAATCCGCCGCTGCTGGGCTTTGCCGCCTGCAGCTGGCTGACCTGGCTCTCCAGCGCCTGGATGCGATCGTTGAGCTGTTTAATCGCGGCTTCCTGGATAAGAATGGTTTGCGCCATATAGTAGGGGGCCGCCGGCTGCGCGCTCACGTGTTGGGCAATCCGCTCCTCGGCGCTGGCATCGCGCGATGCACTGTGCGCCTCAGCCTCTTTCAGCCGGGAAAACAGTCCATCAATAAGGCGTTGTTCTTCAGATTGCATGTTACATTCCTCTGTCACACTGTCGAATAGGCATCAGGGTGCGTCTGAAACACGATGTTGTAAATATGTTGCTTCGTAAAGCTATGCATAAATGTGTTACCGTTTACGCCAGCAGCGGATAAAAAATAACGCCCGGCAGAAAGTAAAGCTGGTTAAACAGTACATGCAATGATAAGTTTACATTAAGAACCCCTTGTCTCACTGTGGTGATGGGGTGTAAAGAAGTTGTGTAACGTTTTCTTTACGTATGCGTTGCGGAACAGACAGCGATAATACGTTCTTTCGTTTTCCTTTTTTTGCGACAGACGGAACCAGGGGGTCTTCGGTTATGACACAGCCAATCTTTCTTATCGGGCCACGCGGCTGCGGTAAAACCACCGTCGGCCATGCGCTGGCGCGAGCGCGGCATTTTCAGTTCTCCGATACCGATCATCGGCTGCAGGCCCATGAGCAGCGGACGGTGGCGGAGATCGTGCAGGCGGAAGGATGGGCGCGCTTTCGCGAGCTGGAGACCCTGTCGCTGAAGGCCGTGACCCTGCCGAATACGGTGATCGCCACCGGCGGCGGCATCATCCTTGCGGAATGTAACCGTCAGTTTATGCGGGAGAACGGCGTGGTGATCTATCTGCAGGTGTCGGTATCGGCGCTGATTGACCGTCTGGAAGCCTACCCCAAAGCCGAACAGCGGCCGACGCTCACCGGGAAACCGGTGCGTGAGGAAGTGGGCGAGGTGCTGGCGCAGCGTGAAGCGTTATACCGTGACGCTGCCCATCATATTGTCGATGCTACGGCCGCCCCGGATCGGGTGGTGGAACAGATTATGACCATGCTGTGCGGCGCGGCGGCCACCCCGGTAAGTTAAGAATTTACTTACATTAAGGCGGCGAGGGGCGCCTATACTTGATAGTTCTGATACCAGAAGAAGGAAGAACTATGCCAAACAGGCCCCCATATCCGAGAGAAGCGCGCGTGGTTGCGGTAGAGAAAGGCCCGCAGGGTCAGACGGTCACTTGGTATCAACTTCGCGCGGACTATCCTGAACCCAATTCGCTGATCAGCGAACATCCTACCGAGCAGGAAGCCGTGGATGCCAAGCGGCGCTACGAAGATCCTGACAAGTCGTAACCCCTGAGCCCGGATTGCCTGCTCTGCGGGCAGTATCGGGCATATCTCACACTTTTTATTTATCAGTCGTACTAATGAATATCTAACACACGGATTTTTCAGGCGCGCCGCCGCCGCCGAGCAATCTTTACATTCTACTGCGGCGTGGAGCTGCTACGCTTCTCGACGGTTGATTTTTACTCACCAGGGGGGCGAATGCTGTGTGTGGTAAGCCTGTGTTGAAGCAGTGGTAGTGAAAAGGTACATGATATGAGTAGTGCAACGATGGCAATTTTGACCATCGGCGTTGTGCCGCTGGCGGGAGTATTACCGCTCCTGACCGAACATATCAGGGAAGAACAGATCGCTCACATCAGCCTGCTGGGCGAGATGACGCGTGACGACGTGATGGCAGAGTACGCCGTGGGTGACGGCGAACAGGGTCTCTTGACCCTGCTCAGCGATAACCAGCTGGTGATGGTGTCGCGACAAAAAATTGAACGTGATGTTCGCAGCGTGATCGCCATGCTGGATCGACAGCATTTTGATGTGATCCTGCTGCTCAGCTCCGAACAGCTGACCGGTTTTACCACCCACCACGCGATCCTCCTCGAGCCGCAGCGGATCATTCCGCCGCTGGTGGCGTCGATCGTCGATGGGCACCAGGTCGGGGTGATCGTGCCGGTGGAAGAGATCATGCCCATGCAGCGACAAAAGTGGCATTCACTGGAGAAGTCGCCGTACTACGCGCTGGCCAACCCGTTTACCGGTAGCGACAGCGAGCTGTTAACCGCCGGTAAAGCGCTGCTGGAGCAGGGCGCCGACGTGCTGGTCCTCGACTGTCTTGGTTACTATCAGCATCATCGCGATGTGTTACAAAAAGCCCTTGATGTCCCGGTTTTGCTGTCGAATGTGCTGGTTTCCCGACTGGCGGCAGAACTATTAGTCTAATGTGTTAATTTCACGTGACAGGGGCAAGGAGCGCCCCCTATATTGAGCCTTTCAACGACGATCAGAAGGGCTTGTTTATGCTTCAAAGCAATGAATACTTTGACGGAAAAGTGAAATCCATTGGCTTCACCAGCAGCAGTACCGGTCGCGCCAGCGTTGGCGTGATGGCGGAAGGGGAATACACCTTTGGTACGGCGCAGCCGGAAGAGATGACGGTGGTCAGCGGGGCGCTGAATGTCCTGCTGCCGGGTGAGACTGAGTGGAAAGTTTACGCCGCCGGCGAAGTCTTCAATGTGCCAGGCAACAGCGAATTCCATCTGCAGGTGGCTGAGCCAACCTCTTATCTGTGCCGCTATCTGTAAGCCAGCGTAACGCCCGGCGCTTGCCGCCGGGTTGTATTTTTCCTTCCTGCCAGGCAGGAAGGAAAGCGGCGCTTAGCGCTGCGCTTCGCCGCCGAGCCCTTCCACCAGGCTTTGGATCAGGGCAGCCAGTTCGCCGGTCATTAATATAAAGTCGGCGTCAAAGCGCTGGGCGAAATCTTCCCGATCGATATCTTCGTTTTGGTCGCGTAATTCATCGCAGAACTTGAGGCGCTTAATTGACGCGTCGTCGCAGATCACAAACTGAATACGCTGCTGCCAGTCCAGCGCCAGCTTGGTGACGACCTTCCCGGCCTCAATATGCACAGCGATTTCGTCGCTCACCAGATCCTGCTTCTTGGCGCGGATCACGCCGCCATCTTCCAGCATCGCTTTCAGCTCGGCTTCGTCCAGCAGCTGGAAGCCCTGCGCCACGGTGCCGGAGCGGACCCACTCAGTCAGCGTCAGCTCAATCGGATTCTCCAGGGTCAGCGGCACCACCGGCAGCGAGCCGAGGGTTTTACGCAGCAGGGCCAGGGTATCTTCCGCTTTCTTCGCGCTGGCGCAGTCCACCATGATCAGGCCGTTGACGGTGTCGATCCACATCATCGTCTGGCTGAAGCGGCTGAAGGCGCGCGGCAGCAGCGAGTGCAGCACTTCATCTTTCAGGGAATCTTTCTCAGTTTTCTTCAGCTTGCGCCCCTGATCGGCTTCCAGCTTCTGGATCTTCGCCTCCAGCGCCTGCTTGATCACCGGTGACGGCAGGATCTTTTCTTCTTTACGCGCGCAGATAATGATCTGGCCGTTCGCCGTATGCGTCAGCGCGTCGCTGTGCGATCCCATCGGCGATACCCAACCGGTTTTCGCCATATCCTGGCTGCCACAAGGGGTAAATGTCAGCTCGGCCAGCTGTTTTTCCATCTCCTCGGCGCGCAATTCGATATCGCGGCTGAGACGGTAAACCATTAAATTTTTGAACCACAGCATGATAATTTCCACGGCTTTGTCGTTAAATCAGGCGGGCATGATAGCGAATTGTCGCTATGCTTGCATTGTTAATCGGGGTGAGGAGCTGAGCGTGCGTATTGGTATTGATTTAGGTGGCACAAAAACCGAAGTGATAGCCCTGAGCGACCAGGGAGAGCAGCTGTTTCGCCATCGGTTACCCACGCCGCGGGAGGATTACCGGCAAACCATCGAGACTATCGCCACCCTGGTGGCGATGGCCGAGCAGGCGACCGGACAGCGTGGCACCGTGGGGATGGGGATCCCGGGCACGATTTCGCCCTATACCGGGGTGGTGAAAAACGCCAACTCGACCTGGCTCAACGGACAGCCCTTTGATAAGGACCTCAGCCTGCGCCTCGACCGTGAAGTGCGGCTGGCTAACGACGCCAACTGTCTGGCGGTGTCGGAAGCGGTGGACGGCGCGGCGGCGGGGGCGCACACGGTGTTCGCGGTGATTATCGGCACCGGCTGCGGCGCGGGCGTGGCGCTCAACGGGCGGGCGCATATCGGCGGCAATGGTAACGCCGGCGAGTGGGGACATAACCCATTGCCGTGGATGAACGACGATGAGTTGCGCTACCGTGCGGAAGTGCCTTGCTACTGCGGTAAACAGGGATGTATCGAAACCTTTATCTCCGGCACCGGCTTTGCCACTGACTACCAGCGGCTGAGCGGCAAGGGGTTAACCGGCAGCGAGATTATGCGCCTGGTGGGGGAAGGTGACGAAAAAGCCGAACTGGCGCTGAGCCGCTACGAGCAGCGGCTGGCGAAATCGCTGGCCCACGTGGTGAATATCCTCGACCCGGACGTTATCGTGCTGGGCGGCGGGATGAGCAACGTCGAGCGGCTGTATCAGACGGTGCCGGACCTGGTGAAACAGTGGGTCTTCGGCGGCGAGTGTGCAACACCGATCTGCAAAGCGATGCACGGCGACTCCAGCGGAGTACGCGGCGCGGCATGGCTGTGGCCGCTCCAGGGGACCTGAACCGCTCCCCCTCACCCCGACTCTCTCGCTCCGGAAGAGGGTTAGGGTGAGGGGACATCGCAATGATTCAAACCTCACTCCACCGCAAACGCTCTGTCCAGCCGACTGTAGCCCAGACCATTGATCTTCTTCACTTTGATCTGCACCGGAATGCGATCTTTCATCGCCTCCACGTGGCTGATCACCCCGATAATCTTGCCGCTGGCGTTCAGCGCGTCCAGCGCGTCCAGCGCCGTGTCCAGCGTTTCGCTGTCGAGGGTGCCGAAGCCT
The DNA here is from genome assembly GCF_040065275.1 of Klebsiella sp. JB_Kp042. NCBI lineage: Bacteria > Pseudomonadati > Pseudomonadota > Gammaproteobacteria > Enterobacterales > Enterobacteriaceae > Klebsiella > Klebsiella sp. JB_Kp042. The sequence goes on along the minus strand of NZ_JBEAJL010000026.1, from coordinate 276,543 downwards.
TCATCAAGAAACAGGGAATCAATCCGCGTCTTATGGCTCACCAGATCTGACAGCGCCAGGGCCAGCGCCAGGCTGACGAGGAAACTTTCGCCACCGGAGAGGGTGCGGGTGTCGCGCACGGCGTCGGCCTGCCAGGTATCGACAACCTCCAGCTCCAGCGCTTCGCTGGCTTTGCGCTGCAGCAGATAGCGCCCGTGCAGGCGGTTAAGCTGCTGGTTTGCCAGCCAGACCAGATTATCCAGCGTCAGCCCCTGGGCGAATTTGCGGAACCGGTCGCCGGTGCTGGAGCCGATCAGCGAATTGAGATAGCCCCAGTCATCCGCCCGCTGCGCCGCCTCTGCAATCTGTCGCCCCAGCGCCTGCTGATGTTGACGGCTCTCTGTGTCCTGCCTGAGCTGCTGGCGGATCTCGCCCTGGCGGGTGGTGTTGTCCCGCAGCCGCTGCGCCAGGGCCTGCAGCTGGGTTTGCAGGGCGGGGATGTCCGCGTCCGTCCCTTGCGGACGCAGCGCCAGGTGCGCCTGCTGCTGACGGGTCGCCTGCTCGCAGAGCGCCGTCGCCTGCTGGAGCTGCTGCTCCAGCGTCTGTTTTAACTGCGTCAGCCGCTGGACGGTTTCGTCATCCAGCAGCGCGGCGAGAAACGCCTGCCGATCGCTAAAGCGGCTGGCGGCCAGGGCGGCGGTAAATTGCGCCTGCGACTGGTCCAGGCGCGCCTTCTCTTCGGTCTCCAGCTGCTGCTGGGCGACAAGCTGGCTGTGCAACGCCAGGCACTCCTCATGGATAGCGCGCCAGTTGTCGGGAACCACCGGCTCAGCTTCAGCCTTTGCCTCGTCGCTGGCTGGCAGCGTCTCCAGCAGCGGCTGCAGGGCGGCAATCTGCTCCTGAATGGCGCCATGCCGGGTCTGTTGCGCCTGCCACTGGGCAAATTCGCTTTCGCGAGCGTTCAGCCAGGCGGCTTCTGTCCCTTCTTCCGGCAGGTTGAGCGTCAGGGCCTGCAGGGCGCTTTCCAGTCCCTGGTGCGTGGCCGTCAGCTGCTGCTGAGCCTGGCGCGCCAGCGCCTCCTGATCGTTAAGCTGGCCTTGCAGCATCAGGCGCTGGCTGAGCTGGTAGAGCTGTTGCTCGTAGCGCTCCTGCTCCTGTATCCAGTCGTTTATCTCTTGCGCAATATCCCGCGTGACCTGAAGAGAGGCGCAGGTTTCCTGCCACGCTTTAGTGAGCGCTTGCTCTTCCTCAGCGAGCCGCCCGGCCGCTTCGGTTTCACGCTGGAGCTGCTGCGTCAGGGCGTTGACCTGCCCGAGGATCAGCAAACCTTCTTCTTTCAGCGCGGCGACCTCTTTTTCCAGCGCATCGCGGCGGCGCTGGTTATCCGTGACCGTCAGCGAGGCGTATTGTTCAATCGCCGGGTGTTCACAGGAGCCGCACAGCGGGCAGGGCTTACCGGCCTCTAGCCGGGCGCGGTAACCTTCCAGATCTTTAATCGTTTCTTCCCGCTGGCAGAGCGCCTTCAGGTCGAGATAGTGCTGGTTTTTGTCTTTGTACTGCTCCCGGCGCTGCGCCAGTGTGGCGTTGAGTTTTGCCTGCTCCGCCTGCGCCTGCTGTACGCTTTCGGCGTTCTGGCGCAGACGCTTGCGCAGCAGCTGATGCTGTTCATGAAGGGAGAGTAGCCGCTGGCGCAGCGGTCGCGACTGGGTTTGCTGCGCCATCGCCGCCGCAACGTCATCGGCGGTCAGCGACAGAGGGCTGGCCGGCAGATCGGCCAGCTTCTGGCGCAGCGCGGCCAGGCGGGTGGTCTGGGCCGTCAGCTGCTGTTTATCCCGAGTCAGCTGCGAAAATTGCGCCCGCCAGCCGGCGATCTCCTGGCCCCATAAGCGAAATCGCTCATGGGCCGCCAGCCACTGCGCCAGGTCGGCCAGTTCAGCCTGACGCTGCCGCTGGGTATGCAGGGCGCTACGGCGAATGCGCGCGCGCAGCGCCGTGCTGGTAAGTAAGCGAGCATTCACTTCATTGATTCGCTGGCGGGTTTGCGCCAGGCCTGCCGCGTGCTCCTGTTGCCGCTCCCATAAGGGGCGCAACTGGGCGGCGGGCTGGGCCAGCTCAAGCCTGGCCAGCGCCGGCGCGGCGTCGGCCAGCGCCTGACGGGCCTGCTGCTGGCCGCTGACCGCCTGCTGCTGCTGCTGCGCCAGCTCATCGCGACGCGTTAGCCACTGAAGCTGCTGCTGCTGGTTTTGCTGCTGCGCCAGCAGGGCTTTCTCTTCGTCAGTAAGTACCTGCAAACTTTCCTGCAACGCCTGCTGCTGGGCCTCCGTCAGCAGGACGATGCCCGCCGCCTGGGCTTCGAACTTCTCCAGCGTATGGCGAGCGGCTTTGTGCTGCTCATAGACCATCGCCGAAATCTGACCGTAGATTTCCGTGCCGGTCAGCTCCTCCAGCAGCTCCGCGCGATCGCTCGGCTTCGCGTTCAGAAAGGCGGCAAATTGCCCCTGGGAGAGCAGCATCGAGCGGGTGAAGCGGCCATAGTCGAGGCCGGTGAGCGTCGCGGTTTGCTCCAGCTTATCCGAGACCTTATCGGCGAGGATTTTGCCGTCGGCGCAGCGCGCCAGCTCGACGCGGGGCGCCTGCAGGTTGCCATCTGGCTGGTTACGCGCCCGGTTCTGGCTCCAGAAGGCGCGGTAGGCGATGCCTTTCACTTCAAACTCCACCTCCGCCAGACACTCGGCGGTATCGCGGGTCATCAGGTCATTTTGCGACTGGGAGACTTTATTCAGGCGCGGCGTCTCGTGATAGAGCGCGAGGCAAATGGCGTCGAGCAGGGTGGTTTTCCCGGCGCCGGTGGCGCCGGTAATGGCGAACAGGCCGTTGCTGGCGAACGGCTCGGCGGTAAAGTCTATCTTCCATTCCCCTTTCAGGGAGTTGAGGTTTTTCAGACGCAGACTGAGGATTTTCATGCGTTTTCGTCCTCCGCGGTGAGCGTATGCAGCGTATGGGCGAACAGCTCGTGCAGCCGGGCGCGCTTCTCATCGTCAATCTCGGTCAGCGCCAGCCGGCGCTCGAACACCTCTTCCACCTTCAGTTCGCTGAGGGTCTCCCGCTGGGCGTTGAGCAGTATTTTCTCGCGCTGCTCGCGGCTGCGGCGCACCAGCAATACTTCCACCGGCAGATCCTCCGTCAGCGCCTGAATATGACGCTGAATATCGTGCAGGTACTCCTCGGTGGTGATTTCGATATCCAGCCACACCGGCGGGTCCTGTTCAACGCCGCGCCACTGCGCCAGCTGGGCGGTGATGGCGGCCAGATCGCCTTTGATGACCGCCAGCGGCTGGGTGACGGGCACCTCAAGGGTCTCCACGGCGCTGAGTCGCCCATCGCTAAAGCTCACCAGATGCACCGATTTCGCTTTACCGGTTTCATCAAAGCTCAGCGGCAGCGGCGAGCCGCTGTAGCGGATGTGCTCGCAGCCGCCAACCACCTGCGCCCGGTGAATATGGCCCAGCGCAATGTAGTCGGCAGGGGGGAAGTGCTGCGCCGGGAAGGCATCCAGCGTGCCGATATAAATGTCGCGAACGGCATCGGTTTTGCTGGCGCCGACGGTGGTCAGATGGCCGCTGGCAATCACGGGCAGCGGGCGATCGCCGCGCAGGGCGCAGGCCTGCTGATACTGCTCCTGATAATAGTCGCTGATGGCGTGCAGCAGCTGCCGCTGTTTTTCCCGACCGGAGTGGCCGGCCTGGCTGGTGACCAGCTCGCGCGGGCGTAAAAACGGCACCGGGCAGAAGATAGCGCCTGGGGTGCCGTCGCGCCGCGGCAGCTCAATGGGCGGGCAGCCGGCGTTCGCCACGACGGTGGTGTGTAAAAAGGCGAGGATATCGCGGGATTCATTGAGCATCGCCACCGAATCATGGTTGCCCGCCAGCACCACCAGGCGACAGCCGGTCTGCTGCAGCTGGACGACAAAGCGGTTATACAGTTCGCGAGCGTAGCTCGGCGGCGATCCGGTATCAAAAATATCGCCGGCCACGATGATGGCGTCGACTTCATGCTCCTGCGCGCGGGCCAGCAGCCAGGTCAGGAAAGCGTCATGTTCGGCCGCACGGCTTTTGCTGTAAAAATTCTGGCCCAGGTGCCAGTCGGAGGTGTGAAGGATGCGCATAAATCTTCCCTAGCGAAAAAAGCATGAGCGGCAGTATACCATTTGTCGGAGAGGGGTAAGTCCGCGTCATGCTTCAAAATACCCGATCGTCAGACGGTCATTTTTTTCATAAATCTGTCACAAAAGTGACGCATAATGACGCCGCACTTCTATACTGATGGCTAAAAAACACAGGGTAAATAATGGCGAGAAGAATTCTGGTCGTTGAAGATGAAGCTCCAATCCGCGAAATGGTCTGCTTTGTTCTGGAGCAAAATGGCTTTCAGCCTGTCGAAGCGGAAGATTATGACAGCGCGGTGAATCAACTCAATGAACCCTGGCCTGATTTGATTCTCCTTGACTGGATGCTGCCGGGCGGTTCGGGGCTGCAGTTTATTAAGCTGCTCAAGCGCGAGGCGATGACCCGGGATATTCCGGTGGTGATGCTGACCGCGCGCGGAGAAGAAGAGGATCGCGTTCGCGGCCTGGAGACCGGGGCGGACGACTACATTACCAAGCCTTTCTCACCGAAGGAGCTGGTGGCGCGAATCAAAGCGGTGATGCGCCGTATTTCGCCGATGGCGGTGGAAGAGGTGATTGAAATGCAGGGGCTGAGCCTCGATCCCTCATCGCACCGGGTGATGACCGGCGAGAGTCCGCTGGACATGGGGCCAACGGAATTTAAATTATTGCACTTCTTTATGACCCATCCGGAGCGGGTGTACAGCCGCGAGCAGCTGCTGAACCACGTCTGGGGAACCAACGTCTATGTGGAAGACCGCACGGTAGACGTCCATATTCGCCGCCTGCGTAAAGCGCTGGAACACAGTGGCCATGATCGCATGGTGCAAACGGTTCGCGGCACGGGGTATCGTTTCTCCGCCCGTTTCTGAATTTTGACAGGAGTGTGACCCGTGCTGGAACGGCTGTCATGGAAAAGGCTGGCGCTGGAGCTCTTTTTAGCGTGTATTCCGGCCCTGATTCTGGGGGCGTTTGTGGGTCATTTGCCGTGGTTTTTACTGGCGGCAGTGACCGGTTTGTTGATTTGGCATTTCTGGAATTTGATGCGCCTGTCGTGGTGGCTGTGGGTGGACCGGAGCATGACCCCTCCGCCCGGCCGCGGCAGCTGGGAGCCGCTGCTGTATGGTCTGCACCAGATGCAGATGCGTAATAAAAAGCGTCGACGTGAGCTGGGAAGCCTGATCAAACGCTTTCGCAGCGGGGCGGAATCCCTGCCGGACGCGGTGGTCCTGACCACGGAAGAGGGGGCCATTTTCTGGTGCAACGGCCTGGCGCAGCAGATTTTAAACCTGCGCTGGCCGGACGACAGTGGGCAAAACATTCTTAACCTTCTGCGCTATCCTGAGTTCGCCAACTACCTGAAACAGCGTGATTTTTCAAAGCCGCTCAATCTGGTGCTGAATAATGCCCGTCATCTGGAAATTCGCGTGATGCCCTACAGCGACAAACAGTGGTTGATGGTGGCGCGCGACGTGACGCAGATGCATCAGCTGGAAGGGGCGCGGCGTAACTTTTTCGCCAACGTCAGCCATGAGCTGCGCACCCCGCTGACGGTGCTGCAGGGCTATCTGGAGATGATGCAGGAGCAGGTGCTGGAAGGGGCGACCCGTGAAAAGGCCCTGCACACCATGCGTGAGCAAACCCAGCGTATGGAGGGGCTGGTGAAGCAGTTGCTCACGCTGTCGCGTATTGAAGCCGCGCCGGCGCTGGCGATGAATGACCGCATCGACGTGCCGATGATGCTGCGGGTCGTGGAGCGCGAGGCGCAGACCCTCAGCCAGGATAAGCAGACGCTGATTTTTACCGTCGATGAGCAGCTCAAGGTGCTGGGCAACGAGGAACAACTGCGCAGCGCCATTTCTAACCTGGTCTATAACGCGGTGAACCACACCCCGCCGGGCACCGAAATTCGCGTCAGCTGGCAGCGAACGCCCCAGGGGGCGCTGTTCAGCGTCGAGGATAATGGGCCGGGCATTGCGCCGGAGCATATTCCCCGTCTGACTGAGCGCTTCTATCGGGTGGATAAGGCTCGCTCCCGGCAAACCGGGGGCAGCGGCCTGGGGCTGGCGATCGTCAAACACGCGGTCAACCATCATGACAGCCGGCTGGAGATCGACAGCACGGTGGGCAAGGGAACCCGTTTTAGCTTCCTGCTCCCGGAACGATTAATTGCCAGAAACGACGCCTGAGCGGCGCGCTGTCAGCTTATCTTGCCAATGACCAGCTTCGGCTGGTCATTTTCCCTGGCAGTCGTTTTTCTCTCGCCTATTTAATGAACGCGCGCTGCTTTTTTGTTCGCATGATAAGCCACGGGTTTTCCATCAATATGGTAAATTATTCTGGTGTGAAACTGATAACCAGCATAATCATCTGCTTTTGCGATCGTGCCTTGCTTTAAAACGTTATAAGCGTTTAAATTGCGCCTGCGCAGTCGATGACAGACTGCTTTTGCGTGGTAATACCAAAAACAATTCTTTCCCACGCCGCTTCGGGAGCATATCTCGCTGAGTTTACCGGCAATCGCCGCTGTATCGTCCCTGAGAGGGTAGCGCGGTATTTTTCCATTTTTTACAACACCACATCCACAGGCAGTAATGAATTTATGACCCATCAGTTAAAATCTCGCGACATCATAGCGTTGGGCTTTATGACCTTCGCGTTGTTCGTTGGCGCAGGCAACATTATTTTCCCGCCGATGGTTGGCTTACAGGCGGGCGAGCACGTCTGGACGGCGGCGATCGGCTTCCTGATCACCGCGGTGGGTCTGCCGGTGCTGACGGTGGTGGCGCTGGCGAAAGTCGGCGGCGGCGTTGAAAGCCTGAGCACCCCGATTGGTAAAGTGGCTGGTATCCTGCTGGCGGTGGTGTGTTATCTCGCGGTGGGACCGCTGTTCGCGACCCCGCGCACCGCGACCGTCTCTTTTGAAGTCGGGATTGCGCCGCTGACCGGCGACGGCCCGCTGCCGCTGCTGATCTACAGCGTTATCTACTTCGCGCTGGTGATCCTGGTCTCGCTCTATCCGGGCAAACTGCTGGATACGGTGGGCAATTTCCTGGCGCCGCTGAAAATTATCGCCCTGATTGTGCTGGCGGTCGCCGCTATTGTCTGGCCGGCAGGCCCGATCAGCGACGCGCTGGAAGCGTATCGTACCGCGCCATTCTCCAATGGCTTCGTCAACGGCTACCTGACCATGGACACCCTCGGCGCGATGGTGTTCGGGATCGTGATTGTTAATGCCGCACGCTCCCGCGGCGTCAGCGAAGCGCGTCTGTTGACCCGCTACACCGTCTGGGCGGGCCTGATGGCAGGCGTCGGTCTGACCCTGCTGTATCTGGCGCTGTTCCGTCTGGGCTCTGATAGCGCCACCCTCGTGGACCAGTCCGCTAACGGCGCGGCGATCCTCCACGCCTACGTGCAGCATACCTTCGGCGGGGCGGGCAGCTTCCTGCTGGCGGCGCTGATCTTCATCGCCTGCCTGGTGACGGCGGTGGGCCTGACCTGCGCCTGCGCCGAATTCTTTGCCCAGTATCTGCCGTTCTCCTATCGCACGCTGGTCTTTATCCTCGGCCTGTTCTCGATGGCGGTCTCCAACCTCGGTCTGAGCCACCTGATTCAGGTGTCGATTCCGGTGCTGACCGCTATCTACCCGCCGTGTATCGCACTGGTTGTATTAAGCTTTACCCGCAGTTGGTGGCATAATTCGTCCCGTGTTATCGCGCCGGCCATGTTTATCAGTCTGATGTTTGGTATCATTGACGGGATTAAGTCATCGGCGTTTGCCGCTATCCTGCCGGCCTGGACCGCGCGTCTGCCGCTGGCGGAGCAGGGCCTGGCCTGGCTGATGCCGACCGCCGTGATGGCAATTCTCGCGGTGATCTGGGACCGTGCCGCCGGACGTCAGGTGACCTCCAGCGCGCACTAACCGGCGTTGAGGACAAGCGTTTAACCACGGGACTTCGGGTTCCGTGGTTTTTTATTTTTTGTGTTAAACGGCATTGAAAAACCACGATGGAAAGTAGTAACAAGCTTAAGCGCGGGCTAAGCACCCGGCACATTCGCTTTATGGCCCTGGGTTCCGCCATCGGCACCGGGCTTTTTTACGGTTCAGCCGACGCGATTAAAATGGCCGGACCCAGCGTACTGTTGGCCTACATTATCGGCGGCGTTGCGGCATATATCATTATGCGCGCGCTCGGTGAGATGTCGGTGCATAACCCTTCCGCCAGCTCATTCTCCCGCTATGCCCAGGAAAACCTCGGCGGACTGGCGGGGTATATCACGGGCTGGACCTACTGCTTTGAAATCCTGATTGTCGCCATCGCCGACGTCACCGCCTTCGGGATCTACATGGGCGTCTGGTTCCCGACGGTGCCGCACTGGATCTGGGTGCTCAGCGTGGTGCTGATCATCTGCGCCGTCAACCTGATGAGCGTCAAGGTGTTTGGCGAGCTGGAGTTCTGGTTCTCGTTCTTCAAAGTGGCCACCATCATCATCATGATCCTCGCCGGGTTCGGCATCATTATCTGGGGGATCGGCAACGGCGGCCAGCCGACGGGGATTCATAACCTGTGGAGCAACGGCGGCTTCTTCAGCAACGGTTGGCTGGGAATGGTGATGTCGCTGCAGATGGTGATGTTCGCCTACGGCGGTATCGAAATCATCGGCATTACCGCCGGTGAGGCGAAAGATCCGGAGAAATCCATTCCACGCGCCATCAACTCGGTGCCGATGCGCATTCTGGTGTTCTATGTCGGCACGCTGTTCGTCATTATGTCTATCTATCCGTGGAACCAGGTGGGTACCGACGGCAGCCCCTTTGTCCTGACCTTCCAGCATCTGGGCATTACCTTCGCGGCCAGCATTCTTAACTTCGTGGTCCTGACGGCCTCGCTGTCGGCGATTAACTCCGACGTGTTCGGTGTGGGCCGTATGCTGCACGGCATGGCCGAGCAGGGGAGCGCGCCGAAGGTGTTCGCCAAAACCTCGCGTCGCGGTATTCCGTGGGTGACGGTGATGGTGATGACTATTGCGCTGCTGTTTGCGGTATACCTCAATTACATCATGCCGGAAAACGTCTTCCTGGTGATCGCCTCGCTGGCCACCTTCGCCACCGTGTGGGTGTGGATTATGATCCTGCTGTCGCAGATTGCCTTCCGCCGCCGTCTGTCGCCGGAGGAGGTCAAGGCCCTGAAATTCAAAGTCCCCGGCGGGGTGGCGACCACGGTTGTCGGCCTGGTGTTCCTGGCGTTTATTATCGCCCTGATCGGCTATCATCCGGACACCCGCATTTCGTTGTATGTCGGTATGGCGTGGATTGCGCTGCTGCTGCTGGGCTGGGTCTTTAAGACCCGTCGCGAGCGCCGCCTGGCGCAGGCTCAGTAATCGACATCGCCCCGGTCAGCATCGCGCGACCGGGGCGGCTTGCCGACCCGCGTCCTCCCCCGTTATCCTCCCCCAAAAAATCCTGTGACGATGAGTTCTGTGCCTGACGGCTATGGCAAGGTGTGCCCATTCTGCACAATGAGGATTCACGATGTTGAAGGCATGGCACCTTCCGGTTGCACCCTTTATCAAGGTGCAACCGGACCGACTGTTTATTACCCTGTGGTTAAGCGGTGAGTCGCTGCCGCAGCGGATCACGCTGCGCGCGGAAGAAGATAACGAAGAGCTGTCGCTGCCGATGCAGCGCCTCCGCCAGGCGCCGAGGCCGGGGGTGGTGGCATGGCGCGGTGAAATCCATCTCGCCAGCGGTCAGCCGCGCCGCCGCTACAGCTTTAAGCTGCTGTGGGCCGACCATCAGCGCTGGTTTACGCCGCAGGGCTTCAGCCGTTTTCCGCCGGCCAGGCTGGAGCAGTTCGCCGTCGACCTGCCGGACGCCGGCCCGCAGTGGGTGGCCGATCAGGTTTTCTATCAGATTTTCCCCGATCGCTTTGCCCGCAGCGCTGCGCGTGACGGCGAACAGGATGCGGTCTATTACCATCACGCGGCGGGACGGGAGATTGTGCGCAAGGCGTGGGACGAACCGCTTACCGGCGAGGCGGGCGGATCGACGTTCTACGGCGGCGATCTCGACGGCATCAGCGAAAAACTGCCGTACCTGAAGCAGCTCGGCGTGACCGCCCTGTATCTGAACCCGGTTTTCGCCGCCCCCAGCGTGCATAAATATGACACGGAGGATTATCGGCGCGTCGATCCGCAGTTTGGCGGCGACGCGGCGCTGCTCCGCTTGCGCCATAACACCCAGCGGGCGGGAATGCGCATGATCCTCGACGGCGTGTTCAACCATACCGGCGATTCCCATCCCTGGTTCGACCGTCACCAGCAGGGCAGCGGCGGCGCCGGCCATCATCCGGACTCCCCGTGGCGCGACTGGTTTACCTTCTCCGGGGAGGGGCAGGCGCACAACTGGCTGGGTTATGCCAGTCTGCCGAAGCTCGACTATCGGTCGACCAGCCTGGTCAACGAGATCTATGCCGGCGAGGACAGCATCGTACGCCACTGGCTGAAGGCGCCGTGGAGCATGGACGGCTGGCGTCTGGACGTGGTGCATATGCTCGGCGAAGGCGGCGGGGCGCGAAATAACCTGCGGCATATCGCCGGCATCACCCAGGCGGCGAAGCAAACGCAGCCGGAAGCCTTTGTCTTTGGCGAACATTTTGGCGACGCGCGCCAGTGGCTGCAGGCGGATGCCGAAGATTCGGCAATGAACTACCGCGGCTTCACTTTCCCGATCTGGGGATTCCTTGCCAATACCGATATCTCTTACGATCCGCAGAAGATAGACGCCCAGACCTGTATGGCGTGGATGGATAATTATCGCGCCGGGCTGTCGCATCAGCAGCAGCTACGGATGTTCAATCAGCTCGACAGCCATGATACGGCGCGTTTTAAATCTCTCCTTGGCAAAGACGTAGCGCGCCTGCCGCTGGCGGTGGTGTGGCTGTTCAGCTGGCCGGGGGTACCGTGCATCTACTACGGCGACGAGGTGGGCGTGGATGGCAATAACGATCCGTTCTGCCGTAAACCGTTCCCGTGGGATCCGGCGCTGCAGGATACCCAGCTGCTGGCGCTGTATCAGCGGATGGCGAAACTGCGTAAAGCCCAGCAGGCGCTGCGCTACGGCGGCTGCCAGGTGATTTACGCCGAGGATAACGTGGTGGTGTTTGTCCGCGTCTATAAACAGCAGCGGGTGCTGGTGGCGATTAACCGCGGCGAAGCCTGCGAGGTGGTTATTGAGGATTCGCCGCTGCTGGACGTGGGGGCCTGGACGCTGCAGGAAGGCGCTGGCGCCTTCCATGACGGGGTGCTGACCCTCCCGGCTATCTCCGCCTGCGTCTGGTCCGGCCGTTAACGATAGAGCTGGCTCAGCAGGTCGTCGCGGAGGAGCGCCTCCCGCCACCAGCGCTGAGCCAGCCCGTCATTCCCGCTGCGCCAGGCCATGTAGGTGATATCTTTTTCCCGCCAGCAGGCGACGCTTTTCTCCACCAGACAGCCTTTTTCCAGCCACGGGCGGGCGATATGACGCGGCAGAAAGCCGCAGCCCAGCCCGGCGCACAGCAGTTCGACTTTGCTGGCGAAATCATCGACGCCAATTTGCGGTTGTTCATCAAGCAGGTTGCTGTTCAGCGGATGGCAATAGCGGGCGCTGTCGCGGATCACTACCGCCCGGTGCTGGCTGAGCTGCTTATTGCTGAGCGGCGCTTCCGCGCCGGCCAGCGGGTGGGTCGGGGCGACCACGAAAATGTTATCCAGCGCGCCAAGGGTTTGCCATGACCACTCGGCGGAGGTAGGCGGCTCATTGATGGCGCCGAGGATAATATCCGCGCCATGGTGGGTCAGCTCTTCCCACGAACCGGCGAGGGTGTGATGACTGAAGTTCAGCCGCGTCTGCGGGTTTTGCGCGTAGAACTCGGCGATCAGCGGCAGCAGGGCTGAAAAGGGAAACGAGGCGTCGAGGGCGATCGCCAGCTCTCGCTCCCAGCCGGCGCTTAGCTGCTGGGCCTGCTTTTCCAGATCTCTGGCGGCGCTCAACAGCTGGCGTCCTTTCTCGAGCATCAATCGCCCGGTATCGGTAAACTTCGCCCGGTGACCGGAGCGATCCAATAAGACAATATCCAGATCGTTCTCCAGCTTCTGGATCATATAGCTCAGCGCGGCGGGGGTTTTATACAGCGACTCCGCGGCGGTGGCGAAGGATCCGTGTCGGTCCAGCGCATCAAGGATCATCAGAACATCAAAGTTTACGCGCATCAGGGGGTTCCATTAATTTATTTTCCCCTTGTTGTACCTAAGCGCAATAATCAATGCCAGTGAATAAATCAGAACAGTTTGACGTAAAAATTTGATGAAAGCTGGCATGAGTCAATACTCACCGCCGACAAAATATAAATCACAAAAAAACTTTAATAACTTGTTAGAAATAACTGGCTATACTCACCATGCTTTATCAGTCAGGATCTACACGACGCATTAACCATCATGTCATCTTTTTAACTCATTGATTAAGAAGGTATTTAATGTCTATTCGTGAACTGCTCGATCCCACTAATTCCGCCCTTATCTTTATTGATCATCAACCACAGATGTCATTTGGCGTGGCGAATATCGATCGCCAGACCCTCAAAAATAACACCGTGGCGCTGGCCAAAGCTGGCAAAATTTTTAATGTACCGGTGATTTACACTTCCGTAGAGACCAAAAGCTTCAGCGGTTATATCTGGCCGGAATTATTGGCCGTGCATCCTGACGTCAAGCCGATTGAGCGTACTTCAATGAACTCCTGGGAAGACGATGCCTTCGTCGCGGCGGTGAAAGCGACCGGCCGTAAAAAGCTGGTGATCTCCGCTCTGTGGACCGAAGTTTGCCTGACGTTTCCGGCGCTGATGGCCCTGGAGGCGGGCTACGAAGTGTATGTGGTCACCGATACCTCCGGCGGTACCTCTGTCGACGCCCATGAGCGTTCTATTGACCGGATGGTGCAGGCGGGTGCGGTGCCGGTGACCTGGCAGCAGGTGTTGCTGGAGTACCAGCGCGACTGGTCGCGCAAAGCGACTTACGATGCGGTCATGGACCTGGTGCGCGAACACAGCGGCGCCTACGGGATGGGCGTGGATTACGCTTATACCATGGTGCACGGCGCGCCAGAGCGTAAAGCGTAACTCACTTCATCCTTCAAGCTGCCTCTTTGTTGGCTGCGTTTGTCCGCCCAGACGCAGCATGAATGATGTTGTGCAGAGCCATTTATCGCGAATGGCAGGAGCAATCCTGCCATTCCCCTGAAGCAAGGAACTCTTTATGGCGCAGCAAAAATCGGTGACCCTGGTCATCAGCCATCTGCTCGATCCGCAACACGGCCAGCGCTACGAAGAGTGGCTCGGCAAAATCATGCCCATCGCGGCTGAATTTCCCGGCCATCTCGGGGCGAATGTGATCCGGCCCGCCGCAGGGCAGAATCTGTGGAGCGTGATTATCCGCTTCGACACCCTGGAGCATCTCTACGCCTGGACGCAGTCGGAAACCCGTCGTCAGCTGGTGGCGGAGATTGCCCCGCTGTTGACGGAGGGCGATCGGACGGAGGTGCGGACCGAACCGGCCTTCTGGTTTACCCCGCCGGTGGCGAATGTGCGCCAGCCGCGGCGCTGGAAACAGTTTCTGATCACCCTGCTGGTGATTTTCCCCAGCACCAACCTGGTGCCGGCGGTGACCGGCATGCTGTTGCCGTCGCTTAAGGGGAGCCTGCTGCTGCACCTGATCAATGATGCCTGCGTGGTTGCGCTGGTGGTCTGGTTCTGGATGCCCATCGTGACCCGCCTGTTTGCTGGCTGGTTGAAGAAAAACTGAGTCAGCCTCCCCAAGGAGTGCGTTATGTCGCAAACTGCCACACTGATTCTGACCCACGGCCAGATTCATACCCTCGATCGCGCGAATCCGCTGGCGGAAGCCGTGGCCATCGCCGACGGAAAAATTGTTGCCACCGGAAGCCACGATCGGATCATGAGCTTTGCCGCCGAGGGGACGCAGATCGTCGATCTCAAAGGGCATACGGTGATCCCGGGCCTCAACGATTCTCACCTGCACCTGATCCGCGGTGGGTTGAACTACAACCTTGAGCTCCGCTGGGAGGGGGTGCCCTCGCTGGCCGATGCGCTGCGAATGCTCAAGGAGCAGGCGGATCGCACACCCTCCCCGCAGTGGGTGCGGGTGGTCGGCGGCTGGAGCGAATTCCAGTTCGCCGAACGACGGATGCCGACCCTGGAAGAGCTAAACGACGCGGCGCCCGATACGCCGGTGTTTGTGCTGCATCTCTACGATCGCGCGCTGCTGAACCGCGCGGCGCTGAAAGCTGTGGGATATACCAAAGAGACGCCGGATCCGGCGGGCGGCGAGATCGTCCGCGATAGCCACGGCAACCCGACCGGGATGCTGATCGCCAAACCAAACGCCATGATCCTCTATGCCACCCTGGCCAAAGGGCCGAAGCTGCCGCTGGATCTGCAGGTGAACTCCACCCGCCAGTTTATGCGCGAGCTGAACCGGCTGGGGCTGACCAGCGCCATCGACGCCGGGGGCGGTTTCCAGAACTACCCGGAAGATTACGAAATTATCGAACAGCTGCACGCGAAAGAGCAAATGACCGTGCGCATCGCCTACAACCTGTTTACCCAGCGGCCGAAGCAGGAGCTGGAGGACTTCGAACGCTGGACCGACATGCTGAAGCCGGGGCAGGGGACCGACTTCTATCGCGCCAACGGCGCCGGCGAGATGCTGGTATTTTCGGCGGCGGATTTTGAAGATTTCCTGCAGCCGCGGCCGGATCTGCCGCAAGGCATGGAGGATGAGCTGGAGCGGGTGGTGCGCCACCTGGTGGAACATCGCTGGCCGTTCCGCCTGCATGCCACCTACGACGAGTCCATCAGCCGGATGCTGGACGTGTTTGAGAAGGTGAACCGCGACATTCCGTTTAATGGCCTGCACTGGTTCTTCGACCATGCCGAGACCATTACCGAGCGCAACATTGAGCGGGTGAAGGCGCTGGGGGGCGGCATTGCGGTGCAGCACTGGATGGCCTTCCAGGGCGAATATTTTGTCGATCGCTACGGCAAAGAGGCGGTGAAACATACGCCGCCGGTGGCGAAGATGCTGGAGCTGGACGTACCGGTAGGGTTGGGGACCGATGCCACCCGCGTCGCCAGCTATAACCCGTGGACCGCGCTGTACTGGCTGGTCTCCGGGCGCACCGTCGGCGGGATGGCGATGTATGACGATAACAACCGGCTGCCGCGCGATGTCGCGCTGGAGCTGTGGACGGCGGGCAGCGCCTGGTTCTCCAGCGAGCAGGGGAAAAAGGGCCGTCTGGCCGCCGGTCAGCTTGCCGATCTGGTGGTGCTGTCGAAGGACTATTTCAGCGTCGCGGAAGAGGAGATCAAAGGCATTGAGTCGGTGCTGACGGTGGTTGACGGCAAAGTGGTGTATGCCGCCGGTCACTTCTCGCCGCTGGCGCCGCCGCCCATTCCGGTGCTGCCGGAGTGGTCGCCGGTGGTGAAGGTCCCGGGCCATTACCGTTCCGCTCCGCCGGCGGCGGCTAAAATTGGCGCCATGGTACAGATGCACCAGTGCTGCGGTAGCTGCGGCGTTCACGGCCATCAGCATGATATCGCGCGGAAATCGTCGATCCCGGTCTCCGACGAGCAGGCCTTCTGGGGCGTGCTGGGCTGCTCCTGCTTTGCCTTCTGATGCCTGACGCCTCCGCCCCGGTAGCTAAGGGGCGGAGGTCTCAGCCACCTTTCCCGCATCAATAGCGCTGCTGTGAGCCAAATAGCGCCATGCGGCGGGCAATCATCTCGCGTACCGGCTGCAGCCCCTGGGCGATCACTTTCCGCGGATCGTTCACATCGTGCCCGGTATCGGCAGCGAAGATCGCCTTCACCTGCTGGCACCAGGCGTACATATTTTCGGTATTAACGTTAATCTTGGCGGTGCCGCAGGCAATCGCCCGGCGCATATCCTCATCGGCAATACCGGTGCCGCCATGCAGCACCAGCGGAACCTTCACCCGCTCGGCAATGGCTTTCATCTCGCTAAATCCCAGCCTGGCTTTGCCTTTATACAGGCCATGGGTGGAGCCCAGCGCGGCGGCGAGGCAGTCCACCTGGGTTTCTGTCACCAGGGTGTAGCACTCCTGCGGATCGGCATAGATGACTTCGGAATTGACAATGCCGTCTTCGCTACCGGCGATAGTCCCCAGTTCGGCCTCCACGGAGATACCTTTGCTGTGCGCCAGCGTCACCAGGTGGCGGGTAATGGCCAGGTTTTCCCTGAACGGCAGATGTGAGCCATCAAACATAATGGAACTGAAGCCGGCGGCGATCGCCGCTTCGCAGGCCTCCCGGGTGGTGCCATGATCCAGATGCAGCGCCACCGGAACATCAATATGTAAATACTCCATGGCGTTAACCACGATGCCATGAATACATTTTAACCCGAGCATATGCTTAACCGTGCCGCCGGACACGCCCAAAATAACCGGTGAGCGGCACTGCTGGGCGGTGCTTAATACGGCGCCAACCCACTCCAGATTATTAATGTTGAACTGACCGACGGCGTAGCCGTCCCTCAGGGCATGCTGAAGCATGTCCTTCATCGACACTAACATATTCACCTCTTGATATTTATTAAATACAGTTATTCTTCAAAATATTGCTTTAAGTTTCTCTCGTAGCTATTTAACGAGTGGTGGACGACCGCCAGGTCCGGCATAGATTCCCGTACCCCTTTTTTCTCAATAGAAATGGCGGCGGTGAGGCTGGCAAATAAAATAATATTATCTATGTGCCATGAGTAGTGGACGCCATAGGTGAAGGCGCCGTGAAATACATCCCCGGCTCCGGTGGTATCCACGGCATTGCACAGCCAGGAAGGAACGATCTGCAGCATTCCGCTTTTTAAAAAAGCGCAGCCTTTTTCGCCAAGGGTAATAAATGCCTCGCCGCGGCAAATTTTATTCAGCTCAATCAGCGCCGCTTTAATTTCTGCTTCGGTGCTCAGCGAGCGATAGCTCATATAGTCGCGGGCAAAATGTTCGCTCACCACAAAATAGTCGGTCCAGGCCGCCAGTTTAATATTGCTGGCACGCAGTGACCCGCCGTCCATCACGACTCTGGCGTTGGGCAGTTTCTTAATTAAATATTCACTGATTTCCGCCTCATGGCCGTCAATTAAAATAGTGACTGGCTCCTCGGCGGCAATCAGTCGCTCGGCGAGATCGTCCAGTTTGAGCTTTTGATCGTAGGTCAGGGAAGGCGGTGTTTGCATCTTGCGGGTAATAATCGTCCGCGAACCCGTTAAGCGATTGACGAGCACCGAGGCCAGCGGGGTGATCATGTCATCGGAGAAAACCACCTGGCTGGTATCCACGCCCGCTTCGGCAAACTCATCGATAATGCGCTGACCGTAAAGATCCTGATGCAGATGGCCGATGTAATAGACCTCCTCCCCCCATAATCCCAGCAGCCAGGCCGCATTGGCCGCCGGGCCGCCGCCGCTTTCGATAAAATCATGACAAAAGTTTTTAGTATTCTCCTGGGGCCATTCATTGAGAAAGAAAAACTGATCGAAACAAGCAAATCCAATGGACAAAATAGCCATAACCACTCCTGATTATTTGTCAGCGGCGGGAAGCTTGACCGTCCCGCCGGGAAAAATGACCTCGCTTATTCATTTTTCTGCTTGGCGATAAGCTCCTCATAGCTGAGCGTGTTGCCCACCACCCGAACCTGACGGAAGCAGAAAGGCGCCAGCAGCGCGACGAGCAGCGCCAGACAAATCAGGTAGATAGTGACCTGGCCAAACTGGGTAAACGCGTTACCGATAATGATGCCCCACACCGCGAAGTCGAAATCGGCGAAGGTGCTGTTTTCAAACCCGAGGTTGCCGAGCGCCGGCAGCAGCATCGCCGGCAGGAAGGCCAGGAAGATCCCGCCGATAAAGGCGGCGATGATACAACCGCGCTTACCGCCCAGCTTGTCGGCAAAGACCCCGGAGGTACCGCCGCAGAAGAAGTGCGGCACCATGCCGGGAATAATCAGCGCCATGCCCAGACCGCCGAGCATGAGCATCCCGACCAGCCCGCCCACAAAGGAGCTGATGAATCCCACCACCACCGCGGTGGGGCTAAAGGTAAAGAACACCGCGCAGTCAACGGCCGGGATGGAGTCCGGGATCAGTTTCTGGCTGATGCCCTGGAATGCCGGCACCAGATCGCCCAGGATCAAGCGCACGCCGTTGTAGACAATGGCTACGCCAACGGCGAACTGCAGACCGGTCAGCACGGAGAAGATCAGCATGTTCTGGTCGGTGATGGTGCTCAGGTACGCCGACCCGGCGACAGCGCTGCAGATAAAGTAGATAACAAACATCACGATACCGGTGGTGACGGTGGTATCGCGCAGAAAACCCCATTTCTCTGAGATTTCGGTATCGGCGAAGGAGTTTGCCGGATTACCGGTCCGGCTGGCGATCCACGCCGAGAGGTAGTAGCCCAGAGAGCCGAAATGGCCCATGGCGATCCCGCCGTCCTCGGTCACCTGCCTGGTGTAACGCTGGCCAATGGCGGGGGAGATGGCCGACCATGAGCCCAGCAGGAATCCGCCGATCAGGATCAACATCCAGCCCTGGAACTCCGCCGCCTGCAGGACGGCGGAGAACAGGCAGGCGAGAAAGAATGAGTGATGACCGGTGAGAAAGATATATTTATATTTTGTGCAGCGGGCAATGATCAGATTGAAAATAAAGCCCAACAGCAAAATACTCATGGTTTCCACGCCCAGCATCTTCTGGGCGACGGAGACAATGGCTTCATTGTTCGGAATAACGCCGCGGATATTAAATCCCGCTTCGATAATGCCGCCCAACGGGTTGAGATTGGCAACGATAACGCCTGCGCCAGCGCTCAACATCAAATAGCCTAAAATCGGCTTTAATGTGCCGGTAAGGAGTTTGTTGCCGGGGGAGCGCAGCGCCACTAAGCCAACGAAGGCGATAAGCCCCATTAAAAAAGCGGGTTGACTGAATATTTCCGTTAAGAAACTAAGAATAGCCTGCATGGTCGTTCCCTCTATGCTGATTAAGAGTGAGTCGCAGCAATTTTCATCAGCGCGTCGGTAATATCCTCGGCGATTTTTGCTTTATGGACATAGCTGCGAATAATGGCGACATGACAGTGGGCCGGAAATTGATTTGCCAGTTCTTTGATCGTGACATAAAGGTCGGCTTTTTCCCCGACGGCGTTAGCAAAATCGACCGAGGCGACGTCCGCTTTGATACCTAATTCTTCACAGATCTTCTTCACATTATTCGCAGCCATCAATGAACTGCCAATACCGTTACCACAAACCGTTCTGATAACTAACATAATGACTACTCCATTTGTTTTTGGATGAAATGTAAGACTGAATTCACGTCAGTTTCCTGCTGAAGAAAGGTCACGATATCTGACTCGATCAGCGAGGCTATCAGTTGGATCATTTTGATATGACTGTCAGCATCGGCGCCGGCGATGGCGATGACGACGTTAACCGGATCGAACTCATCGTGGCCGAAGGTCACTGGCGTGGCGGTGGTGACAAGCGAAAATCCGGTCTGCAATGCCCCTTTTTCCGGGCGGGCGTGCGGCATGGCAATCCCGTCATCTATCACGATGGCGGCGCCAAAATCTTCGTATACCGTCAGCATCTCGCTGACATATTCGGCGCTGCAAATCTGACGCCTGGCGAGTAATGAACCCGCCAGTTCGATGGCCTCTTCCGCATGGGAAATATTCTGCTTCAGGGCGATTAACGTCGGGTCAAAAATAATATCCATTCTCTTCTCCTGAACGTATTCCTGTTCCTGAGTAAAATCATGACCAAATACATTGATAAAAATGATGGATGAGATCACATCCGCGGTTTTAAATATTGATGGCGATCACATCGACGGCAAAGTGCCGGCAGAAAACCATATAAATAATTTATATGATTTTCAGTGGGTTATGGAGTGGTTGAGATTTGGCGCTGAAATTTGACAGAGAAAAAATGAGAGGCAGAGCGAAATTTTTCGGCAGAAGTGTATTCCTGGTCACAAATATCGCCGGGTCATTTTTCTAAATTTTGACGTCGCTAACAAAAAAGGCCCGCCTGAGCGAGCCTTTTATAAAAACGTGTGCCGATTACAGGCTGGAGACGTTTTCGGTCAGGTATTTTGCAACGCCTTCCGGAGAGGCAGCCATACCTTCTTTTCCTTTTTCCCACTGCGCCGGGCAAACTTCGCCGTGCTCTTCGTGGAACTGCAGCGCGTCAACCATACGCAGCATTTCGTCGATGTTACGGCCCAGCGGCAGGTCGTTAACCACCTGGTGGCGAACCACGCCGTTAGCGTCGATCAGGAAGGAACCACGCAGGGCAACGCCTTCGTCCGGATGCTCGATACCGTAAGCTTTCTGGATTTCACGTTTGATGTCAGCAACCATCGCGTATTTAACCGGGCCGATACCGCCCTGGTCTACCGGGGTGTTACGCCATGCGTTGTGCACGAACTCGGAGTCGAAGGAAACGCCAACCACTTCCACGCCGCGTTTCTGGAATTCTTCGTAACGTTTGTCGAACGCGATCAGCTCAGACGGGCAAACGAAGGTGAAGTCCATCGGCCAGAAGAACAGAACGGTAGGTTTACCGTTGGTGTGCTGTTTGAAATTGAATTTCTCAACGATCTCACCATTACCCAGCACAGCGGCTGCAGTAAAATCCGGCGCTTGACGAGTGACCAGAACCATTTGATTCTCCTGTAATTACTAAGGTTATTTGGAACGCAACGCGGGCAAGTATAGAGCCTGTCCGCCAATAACACAAAGAGGCACCGACAATCGTTCAGCCAGCTTTTACCTATCAATGTCGCAGCGATTACAGCTGTTTGTTTTTCGCCTGACGCATCATCTGCGGATAAAAGCGCCAGAACTGCCCCTCCAGCCGGTCGTAGTGGGTATCCAGATCCTGCCAGGAGTCGCGCAGCGCCTCGAGACGCGGGCGGCGGCTGGCCATGCCGTTAAGCACGCGCTGAATAAAATCCATCTCCTGATAGCGTTCCAGCCAGCGCTCCGACCAGAGATATTGGTTGAGATTGACGAAGCGGGGCGGCGAGTCGGGCAGGATGGGGACGATCTGCCGCTCGGCGTAGCGCACGAACTCCTCCAGCGGCAGGTCAGGGGAGAGCTGCGCCCAGTGCTGCGACAGGAAATGATCCCACATGACGTCGAGGGTGATCGGGGCGACGCGGCGGGTCTGCGGGCGAAACCACTCCCGCGCCTCTTTGACTTCCGCCAGGTTGTCAGTCAGCACGTCAATCCGCCGATGCATATAGATGCCGTCAACAATCTCCGCCGGATAGTCGCCCTGCGGGTTGCCGCGCACAAAGTCGGCCATCAGATTGCCGGGCAGCGAACTGTCGGCGAGATGGGCCAGGTGCAGGTGGGCGAGAAAATTCATAGTGACGACATCCTTCAAATACTTTCTGGCGGGCAGAGTGAGCGGTGTAGCGCTGCGCGTCGCCCTGAACGGCAGCCCCGGTGCCCGGATGGCGTGCTGTCTGGCCGCGCGCGGCCCTCTGCCACCGGTGATGCATTCGGCTGCCGCATGGCGGCATTCGGAATGATTTGGAATATAGATTATGTCATTCATCCGGAGGGGTAAAGGTTGCAGGCAGACCGCCCCGGCACTAGACTACCCGCCTCTTTATTCAGTCTGAGTTATCGTCATGCGCGTTACCGATTTTGCTTTTGAACTACCCGAATCCCTGATCGCCCACTATCCGATGCCTGAGCGCAGTAGCTGCCGCTTACTCTCCCTGGACGGGCCGACGGGCGCGCTGACGCATGGCACCTTCACCGACATCCTCGATAAGCTCAATCCCGGCGATCTGCTGGTGTTTAACAACACCCGGGTGATCCCGGCGCGTCTGTTCGGCCGCAAGGCCAGCGGCGGTAAGATTGAAGTGCTGGTGGAGCGGATGCTGGATGATAAGCGCATCCTCGCCCATATTCGCGCCTCGAAAGCGCCGAAGCCGGGCGCCGAGCTGCTGCTGGGCGACGACGAGAGCATTCAGGCCACCATGCTGGCGCGTCACGGCGCGCTGTTTGAAGTGGAATTTAACGACGAGCGCCCGGTGCTGGAGATCCTTAACGGGATCGGCCATATGCCGCTGCCGCCCTACATTGATCGCCCGGACGAAGACGCTGACCGCGAGCTCTATCAAACCGTCTACGGTACCCGGCCGGGCGCGGTAGCCGCCCCGACCGCGGGTCTGCACTTCGACGAACCGCTGCTGGATAAACTGCGCGCTAAAGGCGTTGAGATGGCGTTTGTCACCCTGCACGTGGGCGCGGGTACCTTCCAGCCGGTGCGCGTCGACAGCATTGAAGAGCACACTATGCACTCAGAATATGCGGAAGTGCCGCAGGAGGTGGTCGATGCGGTGCTGGCGGCGAAAGCGCGCGGCAATCGCGTGATCGCGGTGGGCACCACCTCGGTACGCTCGCTGGAGAGCGCGGCGCAGGCGGCGAAAGACGCCCTGATCGCGCCGTTCTTCGACGATACGCAGATTTTCATCTATCCGGGTTATCAGTACCAGGTGATCGATGCGCTGGTGACCAACTTCCATCTCCCTGAATCCACACTGATTATGCTGGTGTCGGCGTTTGCGGGTTATCAGCACACCATGAACGCCTATAAGGTAGCGGTGGAGCAGAAATATCGCTTTTTTAGCTACGGGGATGCGATGTTTATCACGTACAATCCGCAGGCTATTTCTGAGCGTCCCTGAAAAGGCCGGCCCGCCGGCTTTTGGCACGCCATGACGCATTTTTAGCCACGGAATCATTCCGTGGCGAGTATCAAAACGTCGGACTGTTTTTCTGACGCAGGAGCAAGCATGAAATTTGAACTGGATACCACCGACGGTCGCGCCCGCCGCGGTCGCCTGGTGTTTGAGCGCGGCGTGGTGGAAACACCGGCCTTTATGCCCGTTGGCACCTACGGCACCGTCAAAGGGATGACGCCGGAAGAGGTGGAAGCCACCGGCGCGCAGATTATTCTCGGCAACACCTTCCACCTGTGGCTGCGCCCGGGTCAGGAGATCATGAAGCTGCACGGCGATCTGCACGATTTTATGCAGTGGAAAGGACCGATCCTGACCGACTCCGGCGGCTTCCAGGTGTTCAGCCTTGGCGATATCCGTAAGATCACCGAGCAGGGCGTCCACTTCCGTAACCCGATCAACGGCGATCCGATTTTCCTCGATCCGGAAAAATCCATGGAGATTCAGTACGATCTCGGTTCCGATATCGTGATGATCTTCGACGAATGTACGCCGTACCCGGCGGACTGGGATTACGCCAAGCGCTCGATGGAGATGTCTCTGCGCTGGGCGAAGCGCAGCCGCGACCGTTTCGATAGCCTTGGCAATAAAAATGCGCTGTTCGGCATCATTCAGGGCAGCGTTTACGAAGATTTACGTGATATCTCGGTGAAAGGTCTGGTAGAGATTGGCTTTGATGGCTACGCTGTCGGCGGTTTGGCGGTCGGCGAGCCGAAGGAAGACATGCACCGTATTCTGGAGCACGTCTGCCCGCAGATCCCGGCCGATAAACCACGATACCTGATGGGCGTCGGGAAGCCGGAAGATCTGGTGGAAGGGGTACGTCGCGGTATCGATATGTTCGACTGCGTCATGCCGACGCGCAACGCGCGTAACGGCCACCTGTTCGTCACCGACGGCGTGGTGAAAATCCGCAACGCGAAGCACAAAAGCGATACCGCGCCGCTGGACGCCGAGTGTGATTGCTATACATGTCGCAATTATTCACGCGCTTACTTGCATCACCTTGACCGTTGCAACGAAATATTGGGCGCGCGTCTCAATACCATTCATAACCTGCGCTACTATCAGCGTTTAATGGCTGGTTTACGCAAGGCTATCGAAGAGGGTAAATTAGAGAGCTTCGTGACCGATTTTTACCAACGTCAGGGGCGCACCGTGCCTCCTTTGAACGTTGATTAATTTTAATAATGAGGGAATTTCAATGAGCTTTTTTATTTCTGATGCGGTAGCGGCAACGGGTGCACCGGCGCAGGGCAGCCCGATGTCTCTGATTCTGATGCTGGTGGTGTTCGGTCTGATTTTTTACTTCATGATCCTGCGTCCACAGCAGAAGCGCACCAAGGAACATAAGAACCTGATGAACTCCATCGCCAAAGGTGATGAAGTGCTGACCAACGGCGGTCTGGTCGGTCGCGTGACCAAAGTAGCGGAAACTGGCTACATTGCTATCGCGCTGAACGATACCACTGAAGTGGTTATCAAACGTGACTTCGTTGCTGCCGTTCTGCCGAAAGGCACCATGAAGGCGCTGTAATCTAACTTTTCCCAAAGGGAACTGCCGTGTTAAACCGTTATCCTTTGTGGAAGTATGTCATGCTGGTCGTCGTCATTGTCGTCGGCCTGATCTATGCGCTTCCCAACCTGTATGGTGAGGATCCGGCTGTTCAAATCACTGGCGCGCGCGGCGTCGCCGCCAGTGAGCAAACGCTGATCCAGGTCCAGAAAACTTTACAAGAAGAAAAAATTACCGCGAAGTCTGTGGCACTGGAAGAGGGCGCTATTCTTGCGCGCTTCGACACCACTGATACCCAGCTGCGCGCGCGTGAAGCGCTGCTTACCGTGTTGGGTGACAAATACGTCGTGGCGCTAAACCTTGCTCCGGCAACCCCACGCTGGCTGGCGGCACTCTATGCCGAGCCGATGAAGCTGGGTCTTGATCTGCGCGGCGGCGTGCACTTCCTGATGGAAGTCGACATGGACACCGCGTTAGGCAAACTGCAGGAACAGAACATCGATAGCCTGCGCAGCGAGCTGCGCGACAAAGGCATTCCTTACGCGACCGTGCGCAAGGAAGACAACTATGGTCTGAGCATCGTCTTCCGCGACAGCGCGGCGCGCGACCAGGCTATCTCTTATCTCAGCCCTCGCCATCGCGATCTGGTGATCTCCTCTCAGGGTGACAACAGCCTGAAAGCGGTGATGACCGATGAGCGCCTGAAAGAAGCTCGTGAGTATGCGGTCCAGCAGAACATTAACATTCTGCGTAACCGTGTGAACCAGCTGGGCGTCGCCGAACCGCTGGTTCAGCGTCAGGGCGCTGACCGTATCGTGGTTGAGCTGCCGGGTATCCAGGATACCGCGCGGGCGAAGGAGATCCTTGGCGCGACCGCGACCCTCGAGTTCCGTCTGGTCAATACCAACGTGGACCAGTCCGCCGCCGCCTCTGGCCGCGTGCCGGGCGACTCGGAAGTGAAAGAGACGCGTGAAGGCCAGCCGGTGGTGCTGTACAAGCGGGTGATCCTGACCGGTGACCATATCACCGACTCGACCTCCAGCATGGATGAGTACAACCAGCCGCAGGTCAACATCTCGCTGGACAGCGCGGGCGGCAACATCATGTCCAACTTCACCAAGGACAACATCGGCAAGCCGATGGCGACCCTGTTCGTGGAGTATAAAGACAGCGGTAAGAAAGACGCCAACGGTCGCGCTATCCTGGCGAAAGAGGAAGAGGTGATTAACATCGCCAACATCCAGTCGCGCTTGGGCAACAGCTTCCGTATTACCGGTATCAGCAACCCGAACGAAGCTCGCCAGCTGTCGCTGCTGCTGCGTGCCGGCGCGTTGATTGCGCCGATTCAGATCGTCGAAGAGCGGACTATCGGCCCAACCCTTGGCATGCAGAACATCAAGCAGGGTCTGGAAGCCTGTCTGGCCGGTCTGGTGGTCTCTATCCTGTTCATGATCCTCTTCTATAAGAAGTTCGGTCTGATTGCGACCTCGGCGCTGATTGCCAACCTGGTGCTGATTGTCGGCATTATGTCCCTGATCCCGGGGGCGACGCTGACCATGCCGGGCATCGCGGGTATCGTGTTAACCCTTGCGGTGGCGGTCGATGCTAACGTTCTGATCAACGAGCGTATCAAAGAAGAGCTGAGCAACGGGCGTACCGTTCAGCAGGCGATTGACGAAGGTTATCGCGGCGCGTTCAGCTCGATCTTCGACGCCAACGTGACGACGCTTATCAAAGTGATCATCCTGTACGCGGTCGGTACCGGTGCCATTAAAGGGTTTGCGATTACCACCGGTATCGGTATCGCGACCTCAATGTTTACCGCTATCGTCGGCACCCGTGCCATCGTGAACCTGCTGTACGGCGGCAAGCGCGTTAAAAAGCTGTCTATCTGAGGAGTGCGTTGTGGCACAGGAATATACTGTTGAACAATTGAACCACGGCCGTAAAGTCTGGGACTTTATGCGCTGGGACTACTGGGCCTTCGGCATTTCAGGCTTTCTGCTGATTGTGTCGATCGCCATCATCGGCGTCCGCGGCTTTAACTGGGGTCTCGATTTCACCGGCGGTACGGTGATCGAAATTACCCTTGAGAAGCCGGTCGATCTGGACCAGATGCGCGATTCCCTGCAGAAAGCGGGCTTTGAAGAGCCGCAGGTGCAGAACTTTGGCAGCAGCCGCGACATCATGGTACGTATGCCGCCGGTGCATGACGCCAACGTCAGCCAGGAGCTGGGCAGCAAGGTCGTGACGGTGATTAACGAATCGACCAGCCAGAACGCGGCGGTGAAGCGTATTGAGTTTGTCGGCCCGAGCGTCGGCGCGGACCTTGCGCAAACCGGCGCCCTGGCGCTGATTGCCGCGCTGGTCTGTATCCTGATCTACGTCGGCTTCCGCTTCGAATGGCGTCTGGCGGCGGGGGTGGTTATCGCCCTGGCGCACGACGTGGTGATCACCATGGGGGTGCTGTCGCTATTCCATATCGAGATCGACCTGACCATTGTGGCCTCGTTGATGTCGGTTATCGGCTACTCGCTGAACGACAGTATCGTGGTATCGGACCGTATCCGTGAAAACTTCCGTAAGATCCGCCGCGGTACGCCGTACGAGATCTTCAACGTGTCGTTGACCCAGACGCTGCACCGTACCTTGATCACCTCCGGGACCACCCTGATGGTGATCCTGATGCTGTTCCTGTTCGGCGGCCCTATTCTGGAAGGCTTCTCGCTGACCATGCTGATCGGTGTCTCCATCGGTACGGCTTCTTCTATCTACGTCGCCTCCGCGCTGGCGTTGAAGCTGGGCATGAAGCGCGAGCATCTGCTGCAGCAGAAGGTCGAAAAAGAAGGGGCGGACCAGCCGTCTATTCTGCCGTAATACAGTTCAGTTGAAATAACGCAATCCCGGCCAGGCGCCGGGATTTTTTTTGCCCGCGAGAAAACCTGCTGACAGTATGCTGTCAGGAGCCCTCCCATACACTCCTTCTGAACTCACTAACGAGCAGGAGGAAGTATGAATAACGTGATTAACTGGTTTGAAATTCCGGTCGCCGATATGGATCGCGCCGTCGCGTTTTATGAGCCGGTGATGCAGGTGACGCTGCGTCGCGAAACCATGGACTGCGCCGAGCTGGCGGTGTTCCCGCATCAGGATCCGGCCCCCGGCGGCGCGCTGGCCAAATTTGAGGGTATCGCGCCCTCTGCGCAGGGCGCTATTATTTACCTGCATACAGACCATCTTGCCGCCACCCTCGACCGCGTTGCCTCGGCGGGTGGGGCATGTGTTTTCGGGCCGCTGACGCTGCCGAATGATATTGGCACCATCGCGCTGTTTACTGACAGTGAGGGCAACCGCGTCGGCCTGCACCAACCGGCTTAACCTGAACTTTTTGTGAAGTGAGACATGACCCGACGCGCCGACCGTTTATTTCAGATTGTGCAGATCCTGCGCGGCAGGCGGCTCACCACCGCCGCGCTGCTGGCGGAGCGGCTGGGCGTGTCGGAGCGCACCGTGTATCGCGATATTCGCGATCTCTCCCTCTCCGGCGTGCCGGTGGAGGGCGAGGCGGGGAGTGGTTATCGCCTGCTGGCGGGTTATGATCTGCCGCCGCTAATGCTGACCACCAAAGAATCCGAAGCGCTGATCGCCGCGATCCGGCTGCTGAAAACCTGGGGCGGCGAGGCGCTGTCGCAATCGCTGGAGTCTGCCCAGGAGAAGATGCTGGCGATCCTGCCGGAGGCGCGCCGGCGCCAGGCGGAGCAGACCCGCCTGTTTGCCCCCGATCTCGGCGCCCATCGCTATGCCAAAACCTTCTTTGACGTCATTCATCAGGCGGTCTCCGGCCAGCAGGTGCTGGCGCTGCGCTATCAGGATGAGTCCGGTCGGGTGACCGAGCGCGACGTGCTGCCGCTGGGGCTGTTTTTCTGGGGGGAGCGCTGGCTGCTGGTGGCCTGGTGCGAGCTGCGCAATGATTATCGCAACTTTCGCCTCGACCGCTGTCTGGCGGTCAGGGCGACCGAGCGTCGATTCAGCGAGTGCGCCGACCGCTCGTTAAGCGATTTTCTGCGCAAGGTCCGCTGCGACGTGTAGGAGAAATAAAAACGCCCGGGAGGCCCGGGCGCTGTCCTGCCGTTTCAGCAATCAGAAGTTGTAACCAACCACGAAGTAACCACCCCAACCGGTTGAGCGGACGCTGAAATCGCCATCGCCGAAGTTCAGCTTGGCATCGTCAGCCCACTGGCCGCCGTTATGGAAGTAACGGGCCACCACCGAGTAGTGCCAGTGCGCATAGTTCAGCGCTAGGATATGGCTGGAGGCGATGGAGTTGCTGGTGCGCGCGTGCTTCCCGTTCAGATCGTAGAAGTTGTCATCGCCGAGGTCAGAGCCCCAGTCGAAGTTGGTGAAGCCGATGTAGCTCAGCGAACCGCCCCACAGGTCGGTCAGCGGCACAAAGTATTTCACTTTGAAGCGGTAACCGTCCCACTCGTTTTCGTTGGACGCGCCGTAGTTCTGCCACTGGTATTTGGCGTAGACGTTCAGCGACAGGCTCATCGGCAGGCCGGTGTCGATATCGGTACCCAGACCCATATACCACGTGCTCTGCTCCTGGGAGTCATTGCGGCCCATATCGTAGATATAGTTGTTCGCGAAATACCACTCTTTGAACGGCCCGAAGCTCAGGTCGGTGTTGGTCAGCTTATCGATAGAGAAGCGCGGTTCGATCTCCATAAACAGCGGGGAGCCGTTGTTCCAGATACCTTTTGCCGTGCTGTTGCCGCCGAAGAATACCGGGGCATCGATATAACCGTAGAAATCAAACCAGTCTTTTTTGGCGAACGCTTCGTATTCCAGGTAGGTATCGTTACGGATCTGCGGTCCAAAACGGGTGTGGTAGCTGCCCACCACGTTAACACTCTGGTGCCACCAGTCAGACAGATACTGCGGTTTGTCGTTTTCTGCCGCGCCCGCGGTAAAAGAAGTGGAGAGCGCCACAACCGCACCCGCTGCCAGTAATGTTTTTTTCATAGTAATGCCACTGTTTAAATTGAGCCTGAAGGCGTTAAAAGAAGTGCCGAAGCGTTTCTAAATATTTCGTGTTTCTGTGGGGGTCTATTATAGGAATCATTGCTCACAAAAATACGTGTTGTTTCACATAACCAGAACATGCGTAATCGATTGCGTTCACGATTCTATGCATTTCTTGACAAAATGCTACTGAAAATCGCGATGCAGAACGATTTCTAATGAACTCTTGCGAAAAGTTGTAAGTGGATAAGAATAACGGGACAGGGCGTCGCCGGGCAGGGGGAAGCCCGGCGGCGAGGCTTACTGCGCGGCGGCGGGCTGGATATCGTGGACGCGAATAAAACCGACTTTGTCCGGCGTCACGTTCAGGCGCAGCGGGATATCGACATCGCTGGGGGCGAGAATGCTGGCCGGGGCGCTGATCAATTGATCCTGAACATTCACTTCCTGGTAGCTGTGGGTAGTGCCGGTGATCTGTCCGGAGGCGACGGTGGCGGTAAAGGCCGGCAGCGGATCGTTGGATTCGCCCTGAATACGTAAGGTCAGGCGTGACCCGTCGCCATCCGGCGTAATGCTCGCCACCGACATGCGCAGGGTGCCGATCTGGCTCTCCAGCCGCGCCGGGGTTTTCGCCTCCGGCAGCAGATAGACGCCGCGGGTGGATTTCGCGTTCAGCGCGTTTTGCTGGGTAATTTTGATCGTTTGCTGATTGAGCTGGGTCATCTCCTGGCTCAGCGTACTCACGCTCTGGTGCATCTGGCGGATTTCGCTTTGCTGGGCGCAGGCGGTCAGGGTAAACAGGCTGCCCGCGATGGCGAGTTTCAGGTAACGTCTTGTCATGGTCAGGATTCCGTTTGCAGAGGATGCTTAATGGTAGCCAAACCGCCTGACTCTCCCATAGATCCTTTGTCTCAAAAGCTCTTTCTTTGTAGTCAGGTCACTTCGCGGTAAACTACCCTTCAGTTTAACTACCTGTCAGGACGCGCTATGCATTGCCCTTTCTGTTTCGCCGTGGATACCAAAGTGATCGACTCTCGTCTGGTAGGGGAAGGCTCTTCCGTGCGTCGCCGTCGGCAGTGTCTGGTCTGTAATGAGCGCTTTACCACCTTCGAAGTGGCGGAGCTGGTCATGCCGCGGGTGGTGAAGAGTAACGATGTGCGTGAACCCTTCAACGAAGACAAGCTGCGCAGTGGGATGCTGAAAGCGCTGGAGAAACGTCCGGTCAGCGCCGATGACGTCGAAATGGCGGTCAACCATATCAAAACCCATCTGCGCGGCACCGGCGAGCGCGAAGTGGCCAGCAAAATGATCGGCAACCTGGTGATGGAGCAGCTGAAAAAACTGGATAAAGTCGCCTATATTCGCTTCGCGTCGGTCTATCGCAGCTTCGAAGATATCAAAGAATTCGGCGAAGAGATCGCCCGCTTACAGGACTAAGCCATGCAGGACGAAATGTACATGGCGCGTGCGCTCAAGCTCGCCGCCCGCGGTCGCTTTACCACCCATCCTAACCCTAACGTTGGCTGCGTCATTGTTAAAGACGGCGAGATCGTCGGCGAAGGGTTTCACTATCGCGCCGGCGAGCCGCATGCCGAAGTGCACGCCCTGCGGATGGCCAGGGAAAAGGCGCGAGGCGCCACCGCCTACGTCACCCTCGAGCCCTGCAGCCACCACGGTCGTACGCCGCCGTGCTGCGACGCCCTGATTGCCGCCGGCGTCAGCCGCGTGGTCGCCGCGATGCAGGATCCGAACCCGCAGGTGGCGGGGCGCGGCCTGTACCGTCTGCAGCAGGCCGGTATTGACGTCAGCCACGGGCTGATGATGAACGAGGCGGAAGCGCTGAATAAGGGCTTCCTGAAGCGGATGCGCACCGGTTTTCCCTGGGTCCAGCTCAAGCTGGGCGCCTCGCTGGACGGCCGCACGGCGATGGCCAGCGGCGAAAGCCAGTGGATCACCTCCCCGCAGGCGCGACGCGACGTGCAGCGTATGCGCGCCCAGAGCCATGCTATCCTGACCAGCAGCGCCACCGTGCTGGCGGACGATCCGGCGCTGACCGTGCGCTGGCAGGAGCTGAGCGCCGATACCCAGGCGCTGTATCCCGAAGCGAATTTGCGCCAGCCGCTGCGCGTCGTTATCGACAGCCAGAACCGCGTCACGCCCGAGCATCGTATTGTGCAGCAGGCGGGGGAAACGCTGTTTGCCCGCCTGAGCGCCGATGAGCGCCAGTGGCCGGACAGCGTGCGCACGCTACTGGTTCCGGAACATAACGGCCATCTCGATCTGGTGCTGCTGATGATGCTGCTCGGCAAACAGCAGATCAACAGCGTCTGGGTGGAGGCGGGGGCCACGCTTGCCGGGGCGCTGCTGCAGGCGGGCCTGGTCGACGAGCTCATCGTCTATATTGCGCCTAAACTGTTAGGCAATGCGGCGCGTGGATTATGCGCGCTGCCGGGGCTTGAAGAACTGAGTCAGGCGCCCCATTTCAAATTCAATGAGATACGTCAGGTTGGCCCGGATGTCTGCCTGCATTTAACCACTGCGTGAGGCTTTCCTGATTATTAGGAAGCAGCGCTCAGAATAATATGATAAAATCCGCCCCCCTTGCGGGGCACATGAACCCGAAGGAAGAGTATGAACATTATTGAAGCTAACGTTGCTACCCCGGACGCTCGCGTCGCCATCACCATTGCGCGTTTCAACAACTTTATCAATGACAGCCTGCTGGAAGGTGCGATTGACGCCCTGAAACGCATTGGTCAGGTAAAAGATGAAAACATCACCGTTGTTTGGGTTCCAGGCGCGTACGAGCTGCCGCTGGCGGCTGGCGCACTGGCGAAAACCGGTAAATATGACGCGGTGATTGCGCTGGGTACGGTGATTCGCGGCGGTACCGCCCACTTTGAATATGTGGCTGGCGGTGCCAGCAATGGCCTGGCGCACGTCGCTCAGGACAGCGAAATCCCGGTAGCCTTTGGTGTTCTGACCACTGAAAGTATTGAACAAGCCATCGAGCGCGCTGGCACCAAAGCCGGTAACAAAGGCGCAGAAGCTGCGCTGACCGCGCTGGAAATGATTAACGTATTGAAAGCCATCAAGGCCTGATTTTTGTAAGGGGAATTCCGTGAAACCTGCTGCTCGTCGCCGCGCCCGTGAGTGTGCCGTTCAGGCGCTCTACTCCTGGCAGTTGTCCCACAACGACATCGCTGATGTCGAATACCAGTTCCTGGCGGAACAGGACGTAAAAGATGTTGATGTTCTGTATTTCCGCGAACTGCTGTCCGGAGTGGCGACTAACAGCGCGTACCTCGACGGCCTGATGAAGCCCTACCTGTCCCGTCAGCTGGAAGAGCTGGGTCAGGTGGAAAAAGCGGTGCTGCGTATCGCGCTGTTTGAGCTATCCAAACGTGATGACGTACCGTATAAAGTGGCCATCAATGAAGCTATCGAACTGGCGAAAACCTTCGGCGCTGAAGATAGCCACAAGTTCGTCAACGGCGTGCTGGACAAAGCGGCTCCGGTAATTCGTCCCCACAAGAAGTAAACTGCAGGCCGGGTTTTGCGAGGGTCGCCTCGCAACCCGGCCTTATTTATTATTTTGCTGAGGCATAACGTATGGCATGTGGCGAATTCTCCCTGATTGCCCGTTATTTTGATCGCGTTAAAAGCGCTCGTCTTGATGTCGAAACCGGTATCGGCGACGACTGCGCTCTCCTGAATATTCCCGAGAAAAAAACGCTGGCAATCAGCACCGACACTCTGGTGGCGGGCAATCACTTCTTACCCGATATCGACCCGGCCGACCTCGCCTATAAAGCGCTGGCGGTAAACCTGAGCGACCTCGCGGCGATGGGCGCGGAGCCGGCGTGGCTCACCCTGGCGCTGACCTTGCCGGAGGTGGATGAAGCCTGGCTGGAAGCCTTCAGCGACAGCCTTTTTGTCCAGCTTGACTACTACGATATGCAGCTGATTGGCGGCGACACCACCCGCGGCCCGCTCGCCATGACCCTGGGTATCCACGGCTTTGTGCCGCCAGGGCGCGCCATGAAACGTTCAGGCGCGAAGCCGGGAGACTGGATCTATGTCACCGGCACTCCGGGGGACAGCGCCGCCGGCCTGGCGCTATTGCAGAACCGTCTGACGGTGGATGCGTCGACGGATGCCGATTACCTGCTGGCCCGTCACCTGCGTCCGATGCCCCGCGTGCTGCAGGGCCAGGCGCTGCGCGACCTGGCGACGTCGGCCATCGATCTCTCCGACGGCCTGATCTCCGATCTGGGTCATATTCTCAAAGCCAGCGACTGCGGCGCGCGCATCGATCTTGATGCCATGCCGTACTCCGAAGCCATGCTGCGCCAGGTTGAGCCCGAGCAGGCGCTGCGCTGGGCGCTCGCCGGTGGAGAAGATTACGAACTGTGCTTTACCGTACCGGAACTGAACCGCGGGGCGCTGGACGTGGCCCTTGGCCATCTAGGCGCGCGTTTTACCTGTATCGGACAGATTGCGCCGGAGAGCGAAGGTTTGCAGTTTATCCGTGACGGTAAGCCGGTCATGCTTGATTTAAAGGGATACGATCACTTTGCGTAGTCGAGACGAGGCGCTTAGCCGCCTGAGTATGCGTAATCCGTGGCATCTGCTGGCGACCGGCTTTGGCAGCGGCTTAAGCCCGGTGGTGCCGGGGACGATGGGCTCGCTGGCGGCGATCCCGTTCTGGTATCTGATGACTTTTCTCCCCTGGCAGCTCTACTCGCTGGTAGTGATGATGAGCATCTGTATCGGAGTCTATCTGTGCCATCGTACGGCCAAAGATATGGGCACCCATGACCATGGCAGCATCGTCTGGGACGAGTTCGTCGGGATGTGGATCACCCTGATGGCGCTGCCGACCCTGGACTGGCAGTGGGTGGCCGCCGGCTTCGTCATTTTCCGTATCTTCGATATGTGGAAACCGTGGCCGATTCGCTGGTTTGACCGCAATATTCACGGCGGAATGGGGATCATGGTGGACGATATCGTCGCCGGCGTGATCTCCGCCGGCGTGCTGTATGTTATTGGCCATCACTGGCCGATCGGTCTGCTTTGACCGCTGCTCCCCGGCAGCGCCATGCTGTCGGGGAAATCACGCCCGTCACTTAAATCCCACCACCGGATGCGGCTGATAGGGCGCCTCCAGTTTGTCGATCTGTTCCGAAGATAGCGTCAAATCCACCGCCTGCAGCAGGTCATCGAGCTGCTCCTGACGCGACGGACCGATAATCGGCGCGGCGACGCCGGGCTTGCTTAATAGCCAGGCGAGGGCGACCTGTGCGCGACTGGCGTCGAGCTCTTCCGCCACGTCCGCGAGATTCCCGGCGATCTGCGCGTCGTTCTCTTCGCTGGTGCTGTAAAGCGATTTGCCGAACTCATCCGAGACCAGCCGGGCGGTGGTCTCACCCCATGGGCGGGTCAGCCTGCCGCGCGCCAGCGGGCTCCACGGGATCACCGCCACGCCGTTACGCTGGCACAGGGGCAGCATCTCATTCTCTTCTTCCCGGTAAATCAGGTTGTAGTGATCCTGCATGGTGACGAAGCGCGCCCAGCCGTTCTGCTGCTGAAGCGCCAGCGCCTGGGCAAACTGCCGGGCATGCATGGACGAGGCGCCGATATAGCGCGCTTTGCCGGCTTTCACCACCTCGTCCAGCGCTTCGAGCGTCTCTTCAATCGGGGTGCTGTAGTCCCAGCGGTGGATCTGCAGCAGGTCGACATAGTCCATCCCGAGACGGCGCAGGCTGTCGTCGATGGAGCGCAGGATCTGCGCCCGGGAAAGCCCTTCCGCCAGATCGCCGACCTGATGATAGACCTTGGTGGCGACAATCACCTCATCGCGGCGGGCAAAGTCGCGCAGGGCGCGGCCGACGATCTCTTCGCTGCTGCCGTCGGAGTAGCTGTTGGCGGTATCGAAGAAGTTGATGCCGCCTTCAATGGCGTGCTGAATGAGCGGGCGACTGCTCTCTTCCGGAAGCGTCCAGGCGTGCCTGCCGCGGTCCGGCTCGCCGAAGGTCATGCAGCCGAGGCAGAGTCGGGAAACACGTAAGGCAGTATCGCCGAGGGGGATATAGTGCATAGTGCGCTCCTGCTATTCATCAAGGGTATCCCTTAAGCATAGCAGGAGCGGGAGGGGCGATTATGCCAGCCAGTCGAGGATTTTGGCTTCAATGCCGGCGGCATCAAGGCCGAGGTCGGCGCGGATCTCTTCCTGAGTGCCCTGCGGAATAAAGACATCCGGCAGGCCAATATTGAGCACCGGTACCGCCCTGCGATGGGCCATCAGCACTTCATTCACGCCGCTGCCGGCGCCGCCCATAATGGCGTTCTCTTCCAGCGTCACCAGAACGTCGTGCTCGCCTGCCAGCTGCAGGATCAGCGCGGTATCCAGCGGCTTCACAAAGCGCATATCCACCAGGGTGGCGTTGAGTTTGTCCGCCACCGCCGCGGCTTCCGGCAGCAGGGTGCCGAAGTTAAGGATCGCGACCTTCTCGCCCTGGCGCTTCACGACCCCTTTGCCGATCGGCAGCGATGCCAGCGGCTCCAGCGTCGCGCCGGTGCCGCTGCCGCGCGGATAGCGCACCGCGCAGGGTCCGTCGCTGTAGTGGTAGCCGGTGTGCAGCATCTGGCGGCATTCATTTTCATCGCTCGGCGTCATCACCACCATATCCGGAATACAGCGCAGGAAGGAGAGATCGAACGCCCCCTGATGCGTCTGGCCGTCTGCGCCGACAATCCCGGCGCGGTCGATGGCAAACAGCACCGGCAGCTTCTGAATAGCCACATCGTGGATCACCTGATCGTAGGCTCGCTGCAGGAACGTGGAGTAGATGGCGACGACGGGCTTGTAGTCGCCAATCGCCAGTCCGGCGGCGAAGGTGACCGCATGCTGCTCGGCGATGGCGACGTCAAAGTACTGATCGGGGAATTTCTTCGAAAATTCCACCATCCCTGAACCTTCGCGCATCGCCGGGGTGATGGCCATCAGCTTGCTGTCTTTGGCCGCCGTTTCGCACAGCCAGTCGCCGAAGATTTTCGAGTAGGAGGGGAGACCGCCGCTGCTTTTGGGCAGCACGCCGCTGGTATGGTCGAACTTCGGCACCGCGTGGAAAGTGATCGGGTCTTTCTCGGCGGGCTCATAGCCGCGGCCTTTTTTGGTCATAATATGCAGGAACTGCGGGCCCTTCAGGTCGCGCATGTTCTTCAGAGTGCTGACCAGACCGAGCACATCGTGGCCATCCACCGGGCCGATGTAGTTAAAGCCCAGCTCTTCAAACAGCGTCCCAGGCACCACCATGCCTTTGATATGCTCTTCGGTCCGCTTAAGCAGCTCTTTAATCGGCGGTACGCCGGAGAAGACCTTTTTGCCGCCTTCGCGCAGGGTGGAGTAGAGCTTACCGGAGAGCAGCTGCGCCAGATGATTGTTCAGCGCGCCGACGTTCTCGGAGATCGACATTTCATTGTCATTCAGCACCACCAGCAGATCGGGTTTGATATCTCCGGCGTGGTTCATCGCCTCAAACGCCATGCCGGCGGTGATCGCCCCGTCGCCAATCACGCACACCGCGCGCCGCTGCTTATCCTCTTTCGCGGCGGCGATAGCCACCCCGATGCCAGCGGAAATGGAGGTGGAGGAGTGACCGACGCTCAGTACGTCGTACTCGCTCTCACCGCGCCACGGGAAGGGGTGCAGGCCGCCTTTCTGGCGAATGGTGCCGATTTTGTCGCGGCGGCCGGTCAGAATTTTATGCGGGTAGGCCTGGTGGCCGACGTCCCAGATCAGGCGATCGAAGGGCGTGTTATAGACGTAGTGCAGCGCCACGGTCAGTTCCACGGTGCCGAGGCCAGAGGCAAAGTGACCGCTGGAGCGGCTGACGCTGTCCAGCAGGTAGCGCCGCAGCTCATCACACAGCTTCGGCAGGCTCTCTTTTGGCAACAGGCGCAACTCCTGGGTGGAATCTACCAGCGCCAGGGTCGGGTATTTGGCAATATCAAAACTCATCAGAGACTCATTTATTGTTTATTTATCGCGCTGAATAATGTAATTCGCGAGCGCTTCCAGTGCCGAAGTATCCAGAGATTGTGCGGCCAGTTCATCTAACGACCGGCGGGCATCAGCGATCAGGTCGTGCGCTTTCTTCCGGGCTTGCTCAAGGCCCAGGAGGGCGGGATAGGTGCTTTTACCCAATTGCTGGTCGGCACCCTGACGTTTGCCAAGGGTCGCAGTATCCCCTACCACGTCGAGAATGTCATCCTGGACCTGGAAGGCCAGGCCGATATTTTCCGCATAGCGATCCAGCGCGGGAAGGGCGGCGCGCCCACGTTCGCCGGCGCTCAGCGCCCCCATGCGGACGGCGGCGCGGATCAGCGCGCCCGTTTTGTGGCGGTGGATACGCTCCAGCGCCTGCAGATTCACCTGCTGTCCTTCCGCCTGCAGATCCAGCGCCTGGCCGCCGCACATGCCCGCCACGCCGCTGGCCTGCGCCAGTTCGGAAACCATCGCCAGACGATCCCGGTCAGGGACGTCCGTCATCGGCGCATCACTGAGTATAGAAAACGCCAGCGTTTGCAGGGCATCTCCCGCAAGAATTGCGTTGGCTTCGCCAAATTTAATATGGCAGGTCGGCAGTCCGCGACGCAGATCGTCATCATCCATCGCCGGCAAATCATCATGCATCAGGGAATAAGCATGAATGCATTCGACCGCGGCGGCAGGGGCGTCCAGCGTGGTGCGGCTCACGCCGAACATCTCGCCGGTAGCGTAGACAAGGAAGGGACGCAGGCGTTTACCGCCTAAGAGTGCGCCATAATGCATCGCTTCCACCAGCGGAGTGTTCTGAAAGGGCTGCGGCGCGATAAAACGGCGCAGCGCCTCGTTAGCCTGTTCCACACAGGCCTGCAATTGTTGCGGGAAATCCATTTATTCAGCGTCCGGCGTAAAAGGCGTGGTCGGGGAATCTTCACTATCCGCCAGCAGGATCTGCACGCGCTGTTCGGCCTGCTGTAGCTGGCTTTGCCCCTGGCGGGCCAGCTGGACCCCGCGCTCAAATTCGCTGAGCGCTTCTTCTAACGGCAAATCGCCGCTTTCCAGACGGTTAACGATCTGCTCCAGTTCGCCCAGCGCAGTTTCAAAGCTGGCCGGGGCCTCATTTTTCTTTGGCATAGTGAATGTAGACTCTTGTTATGTCGCGACGGCAATACCGGGTATGGTAACGAAGTCACGCGTGTAAGCAAATAACGCGCAATGGTGATATACTCCGCGCCCAGGATGCAGGCACCGGTGTGCGCTGCTTTACAACTTTTGCTTAAAGCCCCGTCGGGCTTGCCAACGAACTATTGTCGCCATGAAGTTTATCATTAAATTGTTCCCGGAAATCACCATCAAAAGCCAATCTGTGCGGTTGCGCTTCATTAAAATCTTAACCGGGAACATTCGTAACGTTCTCAAAAACTATGACGAGACGCTGGCCGTGGTTCGTCATTGGGATCATATCGAAGTTCGCGCGAAAGATGAAAATCAGCGCCCGGCTATTCGCGATGCGCTGACCCGTATTCCCGGCATCCACCATATTCTGGAAGTCGAAGACGTACCGTTCACCTCGCTGCACGATATTTTTGAGCAGACGCTGCCGCTGTGGCGCGAGGCGCTGGAAGGCAAAACCTTCTGCGTGCGGGTGAAGCGTCGCGGCAAACATGAATTCACCTCAATTGAGGTGGAGCGCTACGTTGGCGGCGGCCTGAATCAGCATATTGAAACGGCGCGCGTGAAGCTGACCGACCCGGACGTCACCGTCAATCTTGAGATTGAAAACGATCGCCTGCTGCTGGTGAAAGGCCGCTATGAAGGTATCGGCGGCTTCCCGATCGGCACGCAGGAAGATGTGCTGTCGCTGATTTCCGGCGGCTTTGACTCCGGCGTCTCCAGCTACATGTTGATGCGCCGCGGCTGCCGTGTGCACTACTGCTTCTTTAACCTTGGCGGCGCCGCCCATGAGATTGGCGTCCGCCAGGTCGCGCATTATCTGTGGAACCGCTTCGGCAGCTCGCACCGCGTTCGCTTTGTGGCGATTAACTTTGAGCCGGTGGTCGGCGAAATCCTCGAAAAAGTGGATGATGGTCAGATGGGCGTGGTGCTCAAGCGCATGATGGTCCGCGCCGCGTCAAAGGTCGCCGAACGCTACGGCGTGCAGGCGCTGGTCACCGGCGAAGCGCTGGGCCAGGTCTCCAGTCAGACCCTCACCAACCTGCGCCTTATCGACAACGTCTCCGATACCCTGATCCTGCGTCCGCTGATTTCGCACGATAAAGAGCACATCATCGACCTGGCCCGCGAGATCGGCACGGAAGATTTCGCCCGCACCATGCCGGAGTACTGCGGCGTGATCTCCAAAAGCCCGACCGTGAAGGCGGTGAAGGCGAAGATTGAAGCGGAAGAAGAACACTTCGATTTCAGCATCCTCGATAAAGTGGTGGAAGAGGCGAGCAATATCGATATCCGCGAAATCGCCCAGCAGACGGAAGAGACGGTGGTGGAAGTGGAAACCGTGACCGGCTTTGGCGCCAACGATGCGATCCTCGATATTCGCTCCATCGACGAGCAGGAAGACAAGCCGCTGAAGGTCGAGGGGGTTGAGGTCGTTTCCCTGCCGTTCTATAAGCTGAGCACCAAATTTGGCGATCTTGATCAGAGCAAAACCTGGCTGCTGTGGTGCGAACGCGGGGTGATGAGCCGTCTGCAGGCGCTTTATCTGCGCGAGCAGGGTTTCAGCAACGTAAAAGTTTATCGCCCGTAACAGGTTGTTATGATGCAAAAGGCCTTCCCTGATGGAAGGCCTTTTTACTATTGGCAGGGGCGTGTATTAGCGCAGGGTCAGCGCCAGGTCATTCAGCTGATCGATGACAATATTCCAGCCCTCGAAAAATCCCATCTGCTCATGCTGCTCGCGGGTTTCATCGTCGGCATGCAGCACCGTGGCCGTATAGCGACACCCGCCCTGTTCATCGGCAAAGGTGATGATGGCCGTCATCGCGAAGGGGGAAACGGCGGGACGATAATCCGCCGTCAGCATCGAGGTCATGACGATTTTTTGTTGCGGGATAACCTCAAGAAAACAGCCGGGGTTATCGCTGCGTTCACCGTCAGGGCCGTGCATCACGGTGTGAAAGGCCCCGCCGGCGCGAAAATCAAAGGCCAGCACCTCGGTTTGCCAGGGCTTCGGGCACCACCAGGTTTTGAGTAATGCCGGGTCGGCCCACGCGCGCCACAGGGCAGGGACGGGCGCGCTGAGCAGGCGGCTGATAACAAGATCGCGAGAATCGGTTGCGCTTCGGGACATGCTACGACTCCTCAGGAAAAGGGGGAGCCAGTCCGCGGCGCGGACCGGCTATCAGGCTTCGTAGTAATTATAGATGCCGGCGGCCATCACCAGCTGCGAGGCGACCTCATACGCTTTCTCGCGCCCCACCAGCAGATCGATCATTTTCAGGGCGAAATCAATCGATGTTCCCGGCGCCTGGCTGGTTAACAGATTCACCCGTGGATCCCAGACCACCCGTTT
Organism: Klebsiella sp. JB_Kp042; assembly: GCF_040065275.1. Lineage (NCBI taxonomy): Bacteria > Pseudomonadati > Pseudomonadota > Gammaproteobacteria > Enterobacterales > Enterobacteriaceae > Klebsiella > Klebsiella sp. JB_Kp042. The sequence continues at coordinate 235,376 of NZ_JBEAJL010000026.1, read as the reverse complement.
ATCCTGCCACTGATCGGCGGGGATATGATCCTTCAGCGCCGGAAAACCGGTCATGTTGCCGATCGGGAACAGCTGATGGGGCACCAGCACGGTCGCCGGGGCGGCACAGATGGCGGCCACAATGCGCCCGGAGAGATGGAACTGTCGGACGGTTTCCACCAGCAACGGGCTGTCGCGGAAGCACTCTGCGCCCTTGATACCGCCCGGGAGGACGATGATATCGAAATCGCCATCGGCCACCTCGACCAGCGGGGCATCCGCCAGCAGTTTGACGCCGCGCGAGCAGAGGATGGTCAGATTGCCGTCGCTGGCGACGCTGGCGGTGGTCACTTTGACTCCGCCGCGGACCAGCAGGTCGATGGTGGTGACCGCTTCGGTCTCTTCGCTACCAGGGGCGAGGCAAATCAGTGCCGACGCGCTCATATTCATTCTCCTTACGCTTGACCAGTTCAAATAAGCGGGCGTTTTCCGGTACGGCAACGCCGTGGGCGCGGGCGCGGTTGAGCAGAAAACCGGTGATATAGTCGATCTCCGTGTGCCGCTGGGCGCGAACGTCCTGCAGCATGGATGAGATATTTTCTGCCGTACTTTCAATCACCTGTTCGACATAAAATAGCAGGTTTTCCGCCGAGGTATGAATACCTTCGCGCTCCATCACTGCCGCCACCTCGCGACAAATGGCCGCAACTTCCTGCGGATAGTCGCGCAGATCGCCGTTTTTACATCCTTTTAGCGCGGTCAGGGGGTTAATCACGCAGTTAACCGCCAGCTTGCGCCAGGTGGCCGAGAAGATATTGTTGTGCCAGGCGACATCCGGCAGCACGCTCTGCAGCACTTCAGCGAGGTAGCTGTAGTCCTCTTCGTAGCTTTTCGCCGGCCCGATATGCGTGGTGCCCTGGGCGACGTGGATGATGACATTCCCGTCGCGGCGCGCCGCCTGGGTGGTGGAGGCCAGCAGCAACGGCTGTTTCACGCTGCGCAGCTCCTCGACGGTTCCCATGCCGTTATGCACCAGCACAATCGGCGTGGTGACCGGCAGGATCGCGGCCAGGTGCTTCACCGCGTTTGAAACCTGCCAGGCTTTTAAGGTGACAATCAGCAGCTCGCTGCTGGCAAGGAAATCGGGGTCGTTGGCCGTCAGCGACTCGTTGAACACCGAGCCGTCGGTTTCAATGACGTTGACGCTACAGAATGGCTGCGGTACGCGTAGCCAGCCCTGGACTTCATGTCCCTGTTTGCACAACGCGGTCAGCCATAGTTGTCCCAGTGCACCGCATCCCAGTACGGTTACTTTCATTGTTCCTCCTCATCTGCCGCTACCCCAGGCGCTGATGGCTAAAGTATATCTCGTCGCTTTTCGCATCGTCGGACGGAAAGGGGGTTTCGGCGTCGTCGGGCAGCATGGGGAAAATAGCGCGAGCGTTGCGTAATCAGCTAAGCTTCCGGGATAACAAGTTGAGTTATGCCGCGTTGCAGGTATTATGCAACGCAAAAGAAACGGAAGGAGAGGAAAAGATGCCATCTTTCGATATTGTCTCTGAAGTTGATCTTCAGGAAGCCCGTAACGCGGTGGACAACGCGAGCCGCGAAGTCGAGTCGCGTTTTGATTTTCGTGGCGTTGAAGCCACGTTTGAATTAAACGACGCCAACAAGACCATTAAAGTGCTGAGCGAGTCTGACTTCCAGGTGAATCAGCTGCTGGATATCCTGCGCGCCAAGCTGCTCAAGCGCGGCATTGAAGGCACCTCCCTCGACGTGCCGGAAGATATCGTACACAGCGGTAAAACCTGGTTTGTTGAAGCGAAGCTGAAACAGGGCATTGAAAGCGCGGTGCAGAAGAAGATCGTTAAACTGATCAAAGACAGCAAGCTGAAAGTGCAGGCCCAGATTCAGGGCGAAGAGATCCGCGTGACCGGTAAGTCCCGCGACGATCTGCAGTCGGTGATGGCGCTGGTGCGCGGTGGCGATCTGGGACAACCGTTCCAGTTCAAAAACTTCCGCGACTAAGGCGGCAGACTGACAGCAAAAAGCGGGGAATTCCCCGCTTTTTTTATACCCCTTTGATGAGCTGCTCTATCTCGAAGCGGTTGGTGACCTTGCTGTCGATTTTGATATACACCGAACGCTCCTCGGGCACCACCAGCGCCTGATGAACCCCGCTGGCGCTGAGCAGACGCGCCTGCAGCGCGCTGTCGACCACCACGCCGTCCGGTACCTCCACCCGCAGACTGCTGACGTAGGGCGGCTCGCTCATGGTGCTGGCCACCAGCAGCCACAGCATCGCCAGCAGCGCGCCCAGCAGAAACACGGTCTGTGAATCAAAGAAACCATCGACCCAGCCGCCAAGGGCGCCGCCAATCGCCACCCCGAGGAACTGGCTGGTGGAGTAGACGCCCATCGCGGTGCCTTTATAGCCCGCCGGCGACTCTTTGCTAATCAATGACGGCAGTAGCGCTTCCAGCAGGTTAAACGCCAGGAAGAAGAGCTGAACGCCCGCTACCAGCTCCCAAAAGTAGCCTCCGGCGCCCCAGAGGACAATTTCCGCAATCAGCAGGATGGCCACGCAGAGCAAAAAGACGCGCTTCATCTTGCGCTTCACTTCGGCGTAGATAATAAACGGCACCACCGAGATGAAGGAGATAACCATGGTGACCAGGTAAATCTTCCAGTGCTCGGCGGCCGGGAAGCCGGCAGCCTCCAGCTGTCCGGGCAGCGCGACAAACGTGGACATCAGCATGATGTGCAGGCACATGATGCCAAAGTTGAGCTTCAGCAGGCGCGGCTCCGCCAGCACCTTGCTAAAGCAGCCCTTCACCATCCCGGATTCGCGGTTAAGCACATGATTCTGGCTGTTGGGAACCACCCACAGGGTGAGCAGGATGCCGACGGTCGCCAGGATGGCAATCATCCAGAACAGGGCGTGCAGGCCCAGCTGATGGGTAATAATCGGCCCCAGCACCATGGCGATAGCGAAAGTGACGCCGAAGCTGACGCCAATAAACGCCATCGCTTTGGTGCGGTTCTGTTCACGGGTGAGATCGGAGAGCAGGGCCATGACCGCGGCGGCGATGGCGCCGGAGCCCTGCAGGGCGCGGCCAAGAATGATGCCCCAAATGGAGTCGGTGAGCGCGGCGATGACGCTGCCGAGCACGAAGATAAGCAGGCCGCCGACGATCAACGGCTTGCGGCCAATACGGTCAGATAACAGTCCGAAGGGGATCTGGAACACCGCCTGCGCCAGACCGTAGATGCCGATCGCCAGGCCAATCAGCGCTTCACTGGCGCCCTGCAATGCCATGCCATACGTGGTCAGAACCGGCAGGACCATAAACATGCCAAGCATGCGCAGGGAGAATACCGTCCCCAAACCCCAGGTCGCGCGCAGTTCCCCTGGCGTCATTTTGTTATCGTTCATTACCACCTCAATATAAAAACTGCGCCTAGTGTAGCGGCGGGGGTAAGAAGCGTAAATAAATGTTTGTTTAACAGATATTACGGGGCTGTTGCGTGATGCGACAAGTTGGTAAAAATCAATATACCAGTGGAGGGGGACTCCACTGGCGAGGGGGAAAATTAAGGTAAAGTAAAGTCAACCCACTGGCTGCCGGCATCAGCCGATTTGACGCACTGCTCGACCCAGTAGACGCCGTGCAGCCCGGCTTCGACGTCCGGATACCAGAAGTCTTGCAGGAAGGCGCGATCGTCACGGTCCGTGGCGTCAATCGCCTGCGCATAGCGGCGATAGAGATTGGCCCAGGCTTCAAACAGCCCTTCCGGGTGGCCGCCGCCGATGCGATCGTCCGCCAGCGCGTTTGCGCTCAGGTAGGGCATCCCGCGTTCCAGAATGCGCGCCGGCTCGCCCTGCACCTCATAGCTGAGCTGGTTAGGATGCTCATCCCACCATTCGATACTCGCCTTTTCGCCGACGATGCGCACTTTTTGCGAGTGCATGGCGCCGCTGTTCACCGCGCTGGTCCACATCGAGCCAACCGCGCCGTTGTCATACTCCATCAGGACAAAGGCGTTATCTTCCAGCGGCGCGCGGGAGGTGACAAAGCTCTGGCGGGAGCACATCAGCCGTTTGATATTGAGCTGCGGCGCCATGGTTTCGGCGACAAACAGCGGATGGGTGGCCAGATCCCCCAGCACATAGCTGGGCCCGGCGAACTTCGGCGTTACGCGCCAGCGGGTGGATTCTGCCTGCAGCTCGACGGCCTGGTTATGAAAGCCGTGGGCGAACTGCATATTGACGATGCGGATCTCGCCGAGCAGCCCATCGGCAATCATCTGCCGCGCCTGCTGGATCATCTGATAGCCGGCGTAGCCGTAGGTGACGCCGACGATTTTGTTCTGTTTTTTGCTCAGGTCCACCAGCTCGCGCGCCTCTTCGGCGGTAAAGCAGAGGGGCTTTTCACAGATGACGTGGAGGCCCGCTTCCAGCGCCGCTTTGGTGATGGCGAAATGGGTATTGTTCGGGGTGGTGACCGAGACGACCTCGATCCCGTCAGGACGGCGGGCTTCTTCACGAAACAGGGTCTGGTAGTCGGCGTAGCAGCGCTCCGGCGCGATGCCCAGCTGCTCACCAAACGCGCGCCCGCGCTCGGCATCAACGTCAAGCGCGCCGGCCAGCAGGATGTAAACATTGTCACGCAGCGCCGCACAGCGGTGGCTGTAGCCGATCTGGCTGGTTCCCCCGCCGCCGACCATGCCCCAACGCAGGGAACGGGATAAGGGTTTCAGACCGTTTAACATGGTGCTCTCCTTTTTGAAATCATTCGCACTCTGAGGCGCTCAATGCCGACGCCTGCGGCAACGCGCATCCGGATAAACTGACCTAAACTTAAGGAAATGTTTGTTCTGTTTCAATTGTTATGTGGAATTTATTTTTCATATATGCGAAGGGGATCGAATAAGCAGAAGTTTATTTTCTGCTGGCTTGAAAAGAGGAGAGGGGAAACAACGGCAATGGGTGCAGGCCGGACGGTTGTGGAGTACTTTTCGTTACACGGCAAGATGAAATAAATGTTCTTTTTAGCCGCAGCGCGCGGTGCAATCCGCAGATTGCACCGGAGGAAGGATACCGCATTACGCTCCGCGCACAGACGCGGGGGCTGGCGAAGCGGCGGGAGGATTACCCGCGGCGAAGATGCCTTTCGCCGCCAGGCCTGCGACGGTGAGGGCAGCCGGGATGCCGAGGATCAAAAAGACGCTTTCGAAGGGCAGGTTGAGCGCCATCATCTCAGCGCCGGCAAAGGCGCTGAGGATCGCGCCGATCCGCCCGACGCCGTGCATCCAGCTGGAGCCGGTCGCCCGCGCCTGCGTGGGGTAGTAACGGGCGGAGAGGGCGTTCATGCCCGTATTGGCGCCGTTCAGGCAGGCGCCGCTGATAAACGCCAGCATACAGAGCAAGGCAAAGCTGCCCGCGGCGTAGCCCATCGCCATGGTAAACAGGCCGCCGACGGCGTAGATCATTCCCAGCGCGCGATGGGGATTGATGCGGTCCATCAGCCAGCCGGCAAACAGCGAGCCGAGTGTGCCTCCCGCCTGGTAGATCGCCGTCATCACGGCCGCCTGGCTGACGGTAAGCCCGACCTCCTTAACCAGCGTTGGCAGCCAGCTGCCGAGAATATAGACCAGGAACAGCCCCATAAAGTAGACCAGCCATAGCATCAACGAGCCAAAGCCGTACTGGCGGGAGAGCACAATGCGCATCGCGTTGCCGGCCGCCGGCTGCGCCGGCAGGATAAACGTCACGTTGTCGCTGATTTGTCCGGGATAAAGACGATTAAGGATGGCGCGAATGCGCGCCGCTGGCGCTTGTTTGATCACCAGAAAACGAACCGATTCCGGCAGCCGCCAGATAAGCAGGGGGGCAAACAGCAGCGGCAGAATGCCGCCGAGCGCCATCAGCGAGTGCCAGCCAAACTGCGGGATCAGCCATGATGCGGTGAATCCTCCGGCCGCCGCGCCGAAGGTGAAGCCGCAGAAGATGACGGTAATAATAAATGAGCGCTGGCGTTCCGGGGCGTATTCCGACACCAGCGTCCCGATGTTCGGCATCGCGGCGCCCAGTCCAAGGCCGGTCATAAAGCGGAAGAACATCATCTGCTCAATGTTGTGCGAGAAGGCGGTGGCGATGGTCCAGAAGCCGAAGAAGAAGACGCTGTTGATGATGATCTTTTTGCGTCCCAGCCAGTCGGCGAGCGGGCCAGAGAAAATAGCGCCCAGCGCGAGGCCGATCAGGGCGGCGCTGATCACCAGGCCCAGCTGGTGGTTGCTTACCCCCCACTCCAGCTTCAGCGTCGGGGCGATAAAGCCCATGATCGCGATATCAAACCCATCGAGAGCGATAACGCAAAAGCCGAGAAAAATAATCTGCTTTTGAAAGCGGCTCAGCGGGTTACGGTTAATTAACTCTCTGACATCCAGGCGTTGAGTCTGTGTCATAGCGGATTCCTTATGCGCAGGAGCGCAGGTAGGGCTGCGCGGCATTGAACAGTAATTGCGCCCGCTGGAGGGGCGGCAGGGCGCCCTGCTCGCCGTCGAGCGGCACCTCGAGGGAGACCGGCAGCATCGCCGGCAGAGCCGACATCAGACCGTGCAGATCCAAACCGCCTTCCCCCGGCACGTTGCGCGCTGAGCGGGCCTGGCGGATGAGCTCCTGCTCGCTTTCCGGCCGCTGCGCCGCGCCATCGCAGAGCTGCATATAGTTCAGATGATGCGCGGGCAGGCTGGAGAGGGCGGCGAGCGATTCTCCCGCGCGCCAGAAATGAAGGGCGTCCACCAGGATGCCGATATCCTCCCGCCCGCTGGCGGCGATCAGCGCCTGCGCATCGGCGATCGTGCGCAGCTGGGTCCAGGGCATTGGCTCAAGGTTCATGGTCAGGCCAAACGGGCGGCCGGCCGCGGCGAGAGTGGCCAGGTTGTCGGCGCTGCGCTGCAGGTTGTCGTCATTCCCGGCGACTAACACCTGCCCGGCGCCAAGCCGCGCGGCGGTCTCCATAAAGCGCTGCAGCCGATCGTCGAGGGTAAACCCCGGGCTCAGGCGGACGATCTCCACGTCCGAGACGCGGATGCCGGTTTCCATCAGCGCGGCCAGGGTCGCGCGGACGGCGGGGGTATCGCCCAGCATATCGTAGTCCGGGTCGGCGGGGGTGGCGGGCAGCAGCCGCAGACCCACGTGGGTAAAACCGGTTCTGGCCGCTATCCGCACCTGTTCGGGGGGAGAGACATCGAGCAGGCTCAGCGCGGCGAGCGATAGGGTACGCATGTTCATAAATGGCTCCGGTTCAGTTGCAGGTGAAGTTAGCCAGGGGTATTGCCGTCCCTGGTTTTTATTGCTTTGTTTTTATTGTGTTTTCTGCCAGTTTTTTGCCCACCAGGTAGCCGAAGGTCATCGCCGGCCCGAGGGTGATCCCTCCGCTGGGGTAATAGCCGCGCATCACGCTCGACATGTCGTTGCCGATGGCGAACAGGCCCGGTATCGGCTGCTGCTGCCCGTCCAGCACCCGAGCGTGTTCGTCGGTTTGCAATCCGCTGAAGGTGCCCAGTGAGCCGGGCAGAATGCGCACCGCGAAGAACGGCCCTTCGCGCAGCGGTCCGAGCGTCACCTGATGGTCACCCTGCGCGCGGTTATAGGCCGATGCGCCGCGGTGAAAATCGACGTCTTCACCGGTGCTGGCGAAGTGATTAAAGCGTTCAACGGTTTCCGCCAGCGCATCGGTATCGATGGCGCACCGTTTCGCCAGCTCGGCCAGGGTGTTTCCTCGCAGCAGATAGCCGGTACGCAGCCAGGCGGTAGGGGTGAACGGGAAGGGCCTGGCGTGGCCCAGGCCATAGCGGCGCAGCGCGCGCCGATCGGCCAGCAGCCAGGCCTGCGGCGTGTCGCCCACGGGCGTCGCCGCCAGCAGGGCGGCGATAAAGTCGTGATAGGAGTCGGCCTCGTTAACAAAGCGTTTGCCGTTAGGCAGGACGGCGATCACCCCGGGCTTGGCTCGCTCCACCAGATGGGGAAACATCAGCTGCTGGCCGCTGGCGAGGGTGACGCGGGACACCGGCGCCCAGGCCAGCGGGTGGCGCAGGCGGGTATCGAACTGGCCGCCGACGGATTCGCCAAGACGGATCCCCTCGCCCTGATTGTCAGGCGGCGCGGCGGAGAAATGGCCGTAGCCCTCCGCGGCGTGAGGCACCACTTGCGCCAGGCGCTGCCGATCGTGGGGAAAACCGCCGCAGGCCAGCACCACGGCGCCCGCTTCGACGTGCATCTCCCCGTCATCGCTGCGCAGCACCGCGCCGGACACGCCCTGCGGCCCCTGCAGCAGCCGAACCGCAGGCGCATTGAGTTGAAAGCGCACTCCGGCGTCGAGGGCGGATCGCAGCAGACGGGCGACCAGCGCATTGCCATTGACCAGATGCTGCCCCCGTCCGGCGCGCAGCCGCTGCCAGCCGTGGCGCAGCAGGCGGCGGGCGGCATACAGCGCGGAGCGCGGCGAGCGGGTGGCGTTAAAAAAATGCGCCATGTCCGCGCCGCCGGCGATGCCCATCCCGGCCAGGCTGATGGTCTCCAGCGGCGGCCGCAGTCGGTGGAGCCAGTCGCCGAGCAGGCGGCCATCGTAGGGCTGAGCGGTGACCGACCGCCCACCGTTCGCCGCGCCCGGCGACGCGTGAAAGTCCGGCATGGCGCTGCCCGACAGAAACTTCACCGCCGTCCGCTGATGAAAAAAATCCACCATTTCCGGCCCGTGACGGAGGAAAGTCTGCAGGCGAACGTCGGCGGCTTCGCCCCCCATCTCATGCTGCAGATAGGTCAGCGGAGCATCGGCCGCTTCGTCGATGCCCTCCGCCCGCGCCAGCGGGTTGCGGGGGATCCACAGCCAGCCGCCGGACCAGGCGCTGGTTCCGCCGAGCACTGACGCTTTCTCCGCCACCATGACGCTGGCGCCGTGCATTGCCGCGGTGACCGCGGCAGAGAGTCCCGCCGCGCCGGAGCCGACCACCAGCATATCCACCTTCACAGGCCCGCTCATGATGGACTCCTTACTGCAATGGTGAAAAAGCGGTGGGGCGCATCAGCACCGACTCGAGGCGCTCCACGGCGGCCAGTTCGCGATTTTTCCGCGAGAAGGTCTGCCAGCGCTCGTCCTGGGCCATCCGCGCGCGGCGTACCAGGCGATCGTCCAGGCTTTCGTAAGCCCAGATGTGCACTACCTGATTGACCACGCCGATCTCGGTAAAAAAGAAGCCGATCAGTTTGCCGAGATGGTCAGTTTGCACCGCCAGGGCATCGCTTTGGTACAGCGCCAGCCAGTCGGCCATTTTCAGCGGATTGATGGTGTAGGTGCGTTTTTCGTAGATCATGATGTTTTCCTGATTAGTGGGTGGCGGGTTGCGCCAGATGGCAGGCGGCGAGGTAGCCAAACGTCAGCCCCGGGCCAAGGGTGATGCCGGGACCCGGGTAGGTGCCGGCCATCAGCGAATCCATGTCGTTTCCCACCGCGTACAGCCCCGCGATAGGCTTTCCTTCGGCGTTGACGACCTGGGCATCGGCGGTGGTGACCAGACCCCGGGAAGTCCCCAGATCGCCGGTATAGAGTTTGATGGCATAGAAAGGCGCGCTGAGCAGGGGAGCGTTGCAGGCGTCAGGGTGATGGCCCGGATCGCCCATCGCCCGGTTATAGCTGTTGCCGCCTTTGGCAAACTCACGGTCCACGCCCTGCGCGGCGTCACGATTGTAGCGGGCGACCGTCTCGCTCAGGGCGTGGGCATCCAGCCCAAGCTGCTGCGCCAGCGCGGCCAGGGTGTCGGCTTTGTGCAGATAGCCGGCGGCGATCAGGGCGTCATTGTTCACCGGCGCCGGGCGCGCCAGCCCGAGGCCGTAACGCTTCATCGCCTGGGCGTCGCACAGTAAAAAGCAGGGGGCATTCTCCGCAGCACGCTGCATCGCGCCGGCAAAATGGTGATAGGAGCTGGACTCATTAACGAAGCGTACCGCCCGCTGATTGACGGCAATCACGCCCGGCTTGGCCCGGTCAGTCACCAGGTGGGGGAAGCGCTCCTCGCTGCCGTCGGCCCGGGTCAGCACCGATACCGGCGCCCAGAAAAAGTTGGATGCCCGATCGGCTCCCTCGCGAGCGTTAAGCGCCGCCGCGAGACGCAGCGCAGCGCCATCATTGGCCGGCGGCGACATGGTGAAGTGCTCTCGGGTGTCAGGCCGATAGCGCGCCGCCAGCGCGCCAGCGGCAAAACCGCCTGCGGCCAGCACCACTCCGCGCCGGGCGTGCAGCGTCTCTCTTTGCCCCTGACACTCGATCTCTACCCCGGTGACCGCGCCTTGCGCTTCGCGCAGCGCCAGAACATTGACATTCAGCCGCAGGCTCATGCCTTTACGCAGCGCCGTGGTCGCCATGCGGGCAATCAGCGCATTGCCCATCGCCAGGCGGGTGCCGCGAGGGTATGTCACCCGGTCGCGGGCGTAGCGCAGCAGCAGTCGGGTGCAATGGGCCAGGGAGCGCAGCGAGCGACGCATATCGAGAAAATGTTGAATGTCGACGCGGTTGACCATCATTCCGCCAAACAGCAGCATCCCCGGCGGCGGCGAACGCAGGTCGCGAAACGCGTCCCCCAGTTCACGGCCGTCATACTCCACCACCTCCAGCGCCCGACCGACGTCGACGGCGCCGGGCTCATCCGGATAGTAATCAGGTGAGAGTGGGCGCAGGCTATATTTCACCGCCCCCTCGCGCTCCAGAAAGGCGAGGGCCTCTCGCCCGGCGCTGATAAACGCCTCGGCGATATCTTCGCGGTAGTGGGCCTCGCCGATAATGGTTCGCAGATAGGTTTTGATCGCTTCGGCGCTACCGCTTTTGCCCGCGGCGCGCGCCTGGTCAGTATCGTGCAGCCACACGGCGCCGCCAGAGATGGCCGAGGTGCCGCCGAACTGACCGGCTTTCTCCAACATCAGCACCGACAGCCCTTTGCAGCTGGCGGTGACCGCGGCGGCAAAGCCAGCGGCGCCGCTGCCGATGACGATCACGTCCCAGCTCTTCATGCCGCCGCTCCCTGCGCCGGCGGGATGGCGCCGATAAACTGGCCCATCAGCGTCATCTGCGCCAGCGCCATTTCCGGCCCGGTCTGTACCCGGCAGCCGCGGGCGGCGGCGAAGGTGAGCAACGGCGTCATCACCGGGGCGGTGACAACGTCAGCCACGTGGGTGGCGCTGTCGAGGGTCTCCAGCAGCGCCTGCGGCAGGGGCAGCGCATCAAATCCGGCCATGCCGGCCGGCGAGCCGTTGACCAGCAGATCGACGCCGTGCAGGGTGTCCGGCAGCGCGCTCAGTCGCACCGCCGGAAAGGCTTCAGCCAGAAGGTCGTGCAGGCGTTGCCGGGTGGCGGGGTTTTGATCGTGCAGAGCCAGCTGACGGAGCCCCGCCTCGCACAATCCCCAGGCGATGGCGCTGCCGACGCCGCCGCAACCGGAGAGCAGCGCCTGCTTACCCGCCGGCTGAAAACCCTGTGCCTCGGCGGCGAGCAGAAAGCCGACGCCGTCCAGCATATCGCCCTGTAACCGGCCATCCGCCAGCTTGCGGATCACATTGATGGCGTTGAGTCGGCGGGCGCGCGGCGTAAGCTCGTCGACCAGCGCGGCGGCGCGTTGTTTATGCGGCACCGTCACCAGCACGCCGCTCATGTTCTGCCAGCCGCGCAGGGCGTTGAGGTAGGCGGCCACCGCGTCCGGGGCGATATCCACCGGGATCATGACGCTGTCCATGTGCTGTTCGGCAAAGTAGCGGTTGAAGTTATCCGGTGATTTCACCTGGGCGATCGGATGACCAATCACGGCGACAACCTGGGTAGTTCCACTGACCATTGCAAACCTCATTTGTTAAATGAATGTTGTGAAAGTATTTCAGTGGAAGCTGGGAGCGACAACGCAGAATTCGGACATGTCGGTTGTTAATCGCACGATCGCTGCGATAATCGCAGGAAATCGATAATGATGTTGCAAAAATGTGAGCGAATATGCAAAACACCATTCATCCTCGCGATCTGATCGTCGGTTTACAAAAAGGGTTGGCGCTCATCCAGCTTTTTTCTAAAACCTGCCCAAAGCTCACCGTCGCTCAGGCGGCGAAAATGAGCGGCCTGACGCAAAGCGCGGCACGACGTTTTCTGTTGACGCTGCTGCATGAGCGCTATGTGCAAACCGATGGGAGCTATTACTGGCTTACCCCGAAGACTCTGCGGCTTGGTCAGGCCTACGTCGATTCGGCGCAGTTTCCCCGCATGGTGCGGCCGATTGTCGAATACATCGCCAGCCGGACCGAGGAGCACGCCTCGGTCGGGGTGGTGGATGAAGATGAACTGGTCTATATCGCCCGCAGCCGTCACACGCCATTTAACTCCACGTCGGTTCGGCTTGGGGAGCGGGTGCCCATCTTTTGTACCGCCGGGGGACGGTTATGGCTGGCTTCGCTGTCGGAAGCAGAGTGTGAAGCGGTTCTACAGCGCATTACCCGGGAACAACGCACGCCCTATACGGTGACCGACGTCGCGTCGTTGATGGAGAAGATTGCCCAGGTGCGGCGTCAGGGGTATGCCACTATCGAGCAGGAGTTTGAGATTGGTATGCTGGTGCTGGCGGTACCGTTAACCGACAGGGAAGGGACCTGGTGGGGAGCGTTAAGTCTGACCAGTCATCAATCGCGGACTTCGCTGGACGCGTTATGCCGCGACCACCTTGATCTGCTCTATAGCGCGCAGGCGATGCTGGTGGGTTAAACAGGGCAGCCGATGCGCTGCCCTCGGCGAGACGTCGTTTAGGCTGACGCTTTGTTGAGGAAGCTGCTCCAGTCGCTGGCGGCGTTATCGACAAAGGTGTTCCAGCTGGTGCCGGCGGTATTGACGAAGCTACCCCAGTTTTCCTTACCGGTGGTCACAAAGGTTTCCCAGTTTGTCTGACCGGTCAGGAAGGAACCAAACGCCATCGCGCTGTCGCCAACGAATGAGGCGAAGGCGGTACCGGAGGTGAGGACAAACGAGGTGAAGCCGACGGCAGAGTTGGCGACAAAGCTGGCGAAGCCGTTGGCCGCGCCGAACAGGTTAAAGCCGCCGGAGATGTACTCCATTTCGTTCAGTGTTAATTCTTTCATTGCGATTCCTTGTAGTGAATATTTCCCAAACGGGTGTAAACCCGAGGCGAAAAGTAGCATCGCGGGCGCGTGCGGCGCGAGCGATACCCGGTTAGCACAAGCTCATTTTTTCCTCATTTTTTGGGCGTGAGATAGCGAAACCGATGCGGGGGAGGGGAGGGGAAGTATGAAATGAGAAAGGAACCAATTTGAAACAGAAAAGAAAAAGCCCCGTCAAAACGGGGCTTTATATCGTACTGGAGAGCGAGATTATCTCACGTAAGCCAGCAGGCTATGTGAATCCGGCACCATAAAGTCAACGGACATCATCACGGACAGCGCAGTGATGGCGACGATGGAAAAGACGAACAGCTTGCGCGCCCAGACTTTGTCATCTGCCACTTTGTAGCCACGCAGCGCCATGCCCAGCCACCAGACGCTGACCGCTGCCGCCACGACCAGGTATTTATACCCGGCGTAGCCGCCCAGCGAGAGCATCAGGGTCGCAACGGCAAAGGCGACGATGTACAGCGTAATATGGTTTTTGGCGACCGAAATGCCTTTCACCACCGGCAGCACCGGAATATTCGCCGCCTGATAATCCTTAAAGCGGAAAATCGCGATGGCGTAGGAGTGAGGCATCTGCCACAGGCTAAAGATAGCCAGCAGGATCGCCGCACCGCTGTCGAAATCACCGGTGACCGCGCAGTAGCCAATCACCGGCGGCGCTGCGCCGGAGAGTGAGCCAATCAGCGTGCCGTAGACAGAGTGGCGTTTCATGTACAGGCTGTAGACGCCGACATAAACCACGAACCCCATCACCCCCAGCCAGCAGGCCAGCGGATTTGCGCCGAACCACAGCAGCATAAAGCCAGCAATACCCAGCAAGGTGGCGTACACCAGCGAAGCTTCTGGCGAGATCAGCCCTTTGACCAGCACCCGGTTTTTCGTCCGTTCCATCTTACGATCGATGTCCCGGTCGATGTAGTTGTTGAATACACAACCCGAGGCGACCACCAGGGATACTCCAAGGAGCGTCCAGACGAACAGCGGATAGTCGATGTGGCCTTTGGAGGCCAGCAGGAAACCGCCGATCACGGAGATCAGGTTGCCAAAAATAATGCCTGGTTTCGTAACTTGCAGGTATTGCTTAAACATACTCGCCGCTCTTAGTGCATCATCATGTTGTAGTTCAGGTTCCACATAATCCAGATGGAGCCGACAACCACGATCGCAATGATGATTACGGTGAAGATAAATGCGGTCAGGTTCCAGCCTTCATCGGACTTGCTGTTCATATGCAGGAAGTACACGAGGTGTACCACGATCTGCACCACAGCGGTCACCAGAATGGTGCCAAGGATAACCGCATGCGAGGCGGAGCCACTCATCACCATGGCGAACGGAATGACCGTCAGGATGATGGACAGGATAAATCCTGTCATGTAGCTCTTCACGCTGCCGTGAGAAGCGCCGCTATGATCGGTAGAATGACTCATTACATCGCCCCCATCAGATAGACAACCGAGAACACGCAGATCCACACGACGTCCAGGAAGTGCCAGAACAGGCTCAGGCACAGGATACGCGTGCGGTTAGTGCTGGTCAGGCCACGACGTGAAACCTGGAACATCAGCACCGCCATCCAGATAAGGCCAGAGGTCACGTGCAGACCGTGGGTGCCGACCAGCGCGAAGAACGCGGACAGGAAGCCACTACGATCCGGACCAAAGCCTTCCATGATCAGGTGATGGAATTCATAGATTTCCATCCCGATAAATCCGGCGCCAAACAGCCAGGTCAACGCCAGCCAGGAAACCACCTGGCTCTTGTTGTTTTTGTACATGGCGATAGCCGCCATGCCGTAGGTGATGGAGCTGAACAGCAGCAGTGCGGTTTCAACCAGAACGAACGGCAGTTCGAAAATATCTTTGCCAGTCGGTCCGCCGGCCGTGCCGTTCACCAGAACGGCATAGGTAGCAAACAGCGTAGCGAAGATAATGCAGTCGCTCATCAGGTAGATCCAGAAACCGAATACCTTCATCGGTCCTGTATCATGGTGCCCGTGTTCATGCGCGTGGGCAGTATGCGCAAGAGTATCAGTTGCCATTTTTCAGCCCTGCTTTGTTAATCTCATCGAAATGCTGTTTTTCCAGTTTTTCGACTTCTGCAACCGGTACGTAGTAATCCACGTCCTCGTCAAAGCTCTTAATAATCCAGGTCGCTACGATGCCGATGAAGCTGGCGATCGCCATCCACCAGATATGCCAGATCATGGCGAAACCAAATACCGTCGCGAAGGCGGCAATGACGATGCCGGCGCCGCTGTTTTTCGGCATATGAATTTCTTCATAGTGAGCAGGCTGTTTGTACGCTTCACCTTTCTCTTTCATTTCCCAGAAGGCGTCACGCTCGTGAACCTGAGGAACGATAGCGAAGTTGTAGAACGGCGGTGGAGAAGAGGTTGCCCACTCCAGCGTACGGCCACCCCACGGGTCACCGGTCAGGTCACGGTTCTGATCGCGGTCGCGAATAGAGACGTAGAACTGAATCAGCTGGCACAGGATACCGCAAGCGATCAGCGCCGCACCGCAAGCTGCAACAACCAGCATCGGGTGGAACTGCGGATCGATCTGCTGGCTCAGACGACGGGTCATACCCATGAAGCCCAGCACGTACAGCGGCATAAACGCCACGAAGAAGCCGATGATCCAGAACCAGAAAGCGCGTTTGCCCCAGGTTTCGTTCAGGGTGAAGCCAAAGGCTTTCGGCCACCAGTAGGTCAGACCTGCGAAGCAACCGAATACCACGCCGCCGATGATAACGTTATGGAAGTGCGCGATCAGGAACAGGCTGTTGTGCAGAACGAAGTCCGCGCCCGGTACCGCCAGCAGCACGCCGGTCATCCCACCTACGGAGAAGGTTACGATAAAGCCGATAGTCCACATCATCGCCGAGTTGAAGACGATGCGACCCTGATACATGGTGAACAGCCAGTTGAAGATCTTAACCCCGGTCGGGATCGCGATAATCATGGTGGTAATACCGAAGAAGGCGTTTACGTTCGCGCCGGCACCCATGGTGAAGAAGTGGTGCAGCCAAACGATGAACGACAGAACGGTAATACAGACGGTTGCCCACACCAGAGAGGTGTAACCGAACAGACGCTTACGCGAGAAGGTCGCGGCGATTTCGGAGAAGACCCCGAACACCGGCAGAACCAGGATGTACACTTCCGGGTGACCCCAGGCCCAAATCAGGTTGATGTACATCATCATGTTGCCACCCATATCGTTGGTAAAGAAATGGGTGCCCAGGTAACGATCCAGGGTCAGCAGCGCGATGGTGACGGTCAGAATTGGGAAAGAGGCGATAATCAGGATGTTAGCGCACAGAGATGCCCAGGAGAATACCGGCATCTTGAACATGGTCATGCCCGGGGCGCGCATCTTGATAATGGTCACGAAGAAGTTAATACCGGTCAGGGTAGTACCGATACCGGAGAGCTGCAGCGCCCAAATCCAGTAGTCGACCCCTACGCCAGGACTGTACTCAATTCCCGACAGCGGCGGATAGGCCAGCCAACCGGTCTGCGCGAACTCACCGACGCCCAGAGACAGGTTAACCAGAATCACGCCCACAACGGTGAACCAGAAGCTCAGGTTGTTGAGGAACGGGAAGGCTACGTCGCGTGCGCCGAGCTGAAGCGGAACCACCAGGTTCATCAGACCGATAACGAACGGCATCGCCACGAAGAAGATCATGATAACGCCGTGGGCGGTAAAGATCTGATCGTAGTGATGAGGCGGCAGGAAGCCTGCTTCCCCGGCCGAGGCCAGCACCTGCTGGCTACGCATCATGATGGCGTCAGCAAAGCCACGCAGCAGCATGACGATTGCCACGATAACGTACATGATACCGAGACGTTTGTGGTCGACAGAGGTCAGCCACTCGTTCCATAGGTAGGACCACTTACCGAAGTAAGTGATGGCCGCCAGAAGCGCCAGTCCCCCAATGATAATCGCAGCCACCGTTACCACGATAATAGGTTCGTGGTAGGGCACTGCATCCAGTGTAAGTTTTCCGAACATCGTTTTCTTCCTCGGCCCCTTAGTGAGCGGTTTCCGCGTGGCTCATGTCCATGCCTTCCATCCCGTCGTGAGCGGCATGCTCGCCTTCAGGTTTGGACATGTTCATGCTCTCGTGAGACATGAATTTGTTCACAACATCTTTGAACAGATCCGGCTTCACGTTAGAGAAGTATTCCACTTTGTTATATTCGCTAGGCACAGCCACTTTCTCGAACGCGGCCATAGAGTCCATAGCGTTCGGAGACTGTTTCGCTTTTTCAACCCACTGATCGAAAGTTGCACGATCCGGGGTAGCAATCGCTTTGAACTTCATACCAGAGAAGCCCGGGCCACTGTAGCTAGCGGAGATACCGTCATAAGTACCAGCTTCGTCAGCAATGAGGTGCAGCTGAGTCTGCATCCCGGCCATTGCGTAGATCTGGCTGCCTAAGCGCGGAATAAAGAACGAGTTCATCACCGAGTTAGAGGTCACTTTGAAGTGTACCGGTACGTTCGCCGGGAAGGCGATTTCGTTAACGGTAGCAATACCCTGTTCCGGATAGATAAAGAACCATTTCCAGTCCATCGATACGACTTCGATGGTGATTGGTTTCTCGTCATGGACAAGCGGTTTGCTTGGCTCCAGTGCGTGAGTGGTTTTCCAGGTCAGAACGGCCAGGAACAGGATGATCAGAATAGGTACCGTCCAGACCACAGCTTCCACTTTATTGGAGTGTGACCAGTTCGGGCTATACTTCGCATCTTTATTGCTCGCGCGATACTTCCAGGCAAATCCTACTGCCATCAAGACGGCGGGAATAACGACAATCATCATCAGGCCGAAGGCCGTCAGAATCAAAGAGCGTTGCTCCAGTCCAATCTGTCCTTTTGGGTCAAGGAGTGCAGAATCACAACCACTGAGTAATACAGTACCTGCGATTAATGACATCCATCCCAAACTTTTATTGTATTTCCTGAGTCTCATTGAACGACCTCAATTCCACGGGATCTGGTGGCGTTTAAAGTGTACGGGCATTTTACGGTAAGGTTGCATTACTGTAAACATGATTGGATCTCTGTCAGTTCTGTGTTAGCGGCTTCTGCTTGCTTTGTCACATATGTTACGTAGTGTTACGTAATCGCTTGCAAAGCCTGATTTTCGTGGGATCGATAACGAAAGGGATAAGAAAAGGAGTGCTTAGCGGCGAATGGGCATAACCACCCAAAAATTAGAACAATTGTTTAACATTTAATTATCAAATAAAAGACATTGTGGAAACGTAAAATAAAATCGGCTTAGCTGAATCGGTTAAATTATTTAAAGAATCGAATAAAAACTGTCAATAATTTCCAGAAAACAAAAACGCACAAAACAACAAATAGCGCGGCGGGCAATATAAAAGCGTTAATAAGCCGTTATAATTACGTTTCGTAATTACAACGGCTAATAATGATGCAGCGTCCTTAAATCAGGTGGGTTTTACGCAGCGCCAGGTAGTCGAGCAGGCCGCCGAGCAAAATACCGCCAACGGCCGTCAGCGCGGCAACCTCCAGCAGGCCGGACAGGAAGCTGAACGACGTATAATCCAGCGCGTTGAGGATCAGCAGACCCAGCCATACCGCCAGCAGCAGGCAGCCCAGCGTCAGGATCCCCAGCGCCAGCGCATAGGCCTGCGGATATTCGCTACGCGGTATAAAGCTTGCCGTGCGTTGGGTATGCTCGAGCGTTTGCCGGCACAGCAGCAGCAGCGCGATCCCCGGCACCGCCGCGACCACAGAGAAGAGATAGAAGGTGGACCAGCCGTGGGCCTCGACGAACCAGCCGGCAATCGGCCCGACGTACACGCGGCCAACCGCGGACAGCGCCGAGAGCAGCGCGAACTGGGTGGCGGAGAACGACTTGTTGCACAGCGTCATCAGCAGCGCCACAAACGCCGCCGTGCCCATTCCCCCGCACAGGTTCTCAAAGAATACCGCGGTCGCCATGGAATAGAGGTGCTTATCGGTAATCGACAGCAGCCAGTAGCCGGCGTTGGAGACCCCCTGCAGCAGACCGAAGATCAGCAGCGCCCGGAACAGCGTCAGCCGCTGCATCAGGACGCCGCCGTACAGGGCGCCGAGAATGGTGGCGAACAGGCCTAAGGTTTTGTTCACCATCCCCACTTCACCGGCGTCAAAACCGACGCCGCGGATGAGAAAGGTGGTGGTCAGGCTCATGGCAAACGCATCGCCAAGCTTATAAAGAACGATGAGCAACAGAATAAGCCAGGCGTTGTTGCGGCCGAAAAAATCGCGCAGCGGTGCAACCACCGCCTGCTCCAGCGATCGGGGAACCGGGATGACGTCGCTCGGCTCGGGCGCCAGCAGCGTGGCGATGATGCAGGGCACCAGCAGCGCCGCCATCAGCCAGTACATCCCCTGCCAGCCGAGATAGCGGTCGGCGAGCCACAGGGCCAGACCGCCGGAGACCAGCATCCCGAGGCGATAGCCCAGCACGCTGATCGCGGCGCCGGCGCCGCGCTCTTCCGCCGGCAGAACGTCGGTTTTCCAGGCGTCAAAGACAATGTCCTGCGACGCTGAACAGAAGGCGATCACCACCGCCAGCGCCGCCATCCAGCGCAGCTGGGAGACGGGTTCAAGAAAGCCCATCGCCGCGATGGCCAACAGGAGCAGGATCTGGGTGGTGACCAGCCAGCCGCGACGTCGGCCGAGAAACGGCGGCGTGTAGCGGTCCATCAGCGGGGACCAGAGAAATTTAAAGACATAGGCCTGGCCGACCAGCGAGAAAAAACCGATCGTTTTCAGATCGATATTTTCCACCGTCATCCAGGCCTGCAGGGTACCGGAGGTGAGGGCCAGCGGCAGACCGGAGGCGAAGCCGAGGATCAGCAAAATCGCTGATTTAGGCTGCTGAAAAATGCGTAAGTAGTGACTGGACATAGCATAAAGCACGAACCCGGCGGAGGCCGGGTTCGTGGTGGCATTAACGCGCGTTTTGCTTGATGAAATCGTGGATGCTGGTGTCCTGCGCCATATCGGCGATGGTATCGGTCAGGACGCTGTTGACGGCATCAGCGATGTTTTTGTTCGAGGCCTGGAAGGCGCCTTCAACCGAGTAGCTGGCGCGGTAGTTTTTGGTCATCTTCGTGCCGTTTGCTGCGGTGGCGATGATGGCGATATCGGCTTTGGTGGCGATGTTGTAGCGCACGTTGCCCTGGGAGACGTCAGCGTAAAGTTTGTTGACGATGATCTGCAGATCGACTGCGCCGTTCGGGCCAATCATATAGCCGCGCGCGGTCATTTGTTTCTCCAGCACTTCCTGCAGCAGGAAGCGCAGGTCGCGGGAGGCGGTGAGGGTGACCTGTTGGTTGTCGCGCGTCACTTTCGCCAGCGCCTGGTCCGGACGCTGGTCGGCGCCGTTGATGCTGACGGTCACGCCCATCAGGCTCGGATCCTGCTGCGGCAGCGTGATTTTCGGCGATACTTCAATGGTGGTCGGCGGCGTGGCGCATCCTGCCAGCATAAACATGGCGACCAACGGGAAAAGGATCTTCTTAAGCATGTTCAGGTCTCAACGCATGGTGTTGTTATAAGGAAAATTACCGCCATCATAGCATTGCCAACGGCAAGGGGAAGTGGCAACGCGTGTAAATCCATCGCCCTGGCGGTTTTCTGAGCGCCCCGCTACGGTTAATCGCTCTTTCACCGGCGGATCTGGCGACCAGAGCCAGTAAACGTGATACTTTTGAATGAAAATATCAGAACAATGCTAATTTTTTGTTGTTTTCTCCTAATGGAAGCGGTAAAAGCGGCTAACATTTAAAAGGAGTGGCGGCATCTCAGCGTTGTCGGAGGAGAAAATTCATGATGATACGTGAACAGATCGAAGCAAAACTTAGAGCAGCGTTCGACCCGATGTATCTCGAAGTCGTGGATGAAAGTTATCGTCACAACGTCCCTGCGGGCTCTGAAAGTCATTTTAAAGTGGTGTTAGTGAGCGATCGCTTCACTGGCGAGCGTTTCCTTAATCGCCACCGTATGATCTACGGCACGCTAACCGAGGAGCTGTCGAATACGGTGCACGCCCTGGCGTTGCACACCTACACGATTAAAGAATGGGAAGCGCTACAGGATACGGTTTTCGCCTCGCCGCCGTGCCGCGGCGCGGGGAGCATCGCCTAGAAATCCCATTTGCAACCGCTGGCGCTTTTCCAGTATGTTGCTTGCAGATTTAGCAAAAACGGCCTACGGGCCGTTTTGTTTTGCCTGGAAAATGCGCAAAGTCAGCGCTTTTGCGGACAAAATTGAGCGGGAAATGTGAAAAATGCCGCAGCACCAGGCGACAACCGTTCTCGACTCACAAAAGTGATGCCGCTATAATGCCGCGTCTTATATATGAATGTCTTCGGGATGATTCTGACGACAGGGAATGTGTTTCTGATTTGAAGAGGGCATCCCGGTTCTGCGAAGCCACCTACACGCGCTTCCAGAGTTGACCGAGCACTGTGATTTTTTTGAGGTAACAAGATGCAAGTTTCAGTTGAAACCACTCAGGGCCTTGGGCGCCGTGTAACGATTACTATCGCCGCTGACAGCATCGAGAATGCTGTCAAAAGCGAGCTGGTCAACGTAGCGAAAAAAGTTCGCATTGACGGCTTCCGTAAAGGCAAAGTGCCGATGAATGTTGTTGCTCAGCGTTATGGCGCATCCGTTCGCCAGGACGTGCTGGGCGACCTGATGAGCCGTCATTTCGTTGACGCGATCATCAAAGAAAAAATCAATCCGGCCGGCGCGCCGAACTACGTTCCGGGCGAATACAAACTGGGCGAAGACTTCACCTACGCGGTAGAGTTCGAAGTGTACCCGGAAGTTGAACTGCAGGGTCTGGAAGCGATCGAAGTAGAAAAACCGGTTGTTGAAGTGACCGACGCTGACGTTGACACCATGCTGGAAACCCTGCGCAAGCAGCAGGCCACCTGGAAAGACAAAGAAGGCGCAGTTGACGCTGAAGATCGCGTAACCATCGACTTCACCGGTTCCGTAGACGGCGAAGAGTTCGAAGGCGGCAAAGCGTCTGACTTCGTACTGGCGATGGGGCAGGGTCGTATGATCCCGGGCTTCGAAGACGGTATCAAAGGCCACAAAGCGGGTGACGAGTTCACCATCGACGTGACCTTCCCGGAAGAGTACCACGCTGAAAACCTGAAAGGTAAAGCGGCTAAGTTCGTTATCAACCTGAAGAAAGTTGAAGAACGTGAACTGCCGGAGCTGACCGAAGAATTCATCAAACGTTTCGGCGTGGAAGATGGTTCCGTCGCTGGCCTGCGCGCTGAAGTGCGTAAAAACATGGAACGCGAGCTGAAAGGCGCCGTGCGTAACCGCGTGAAGTCTCAGGCTATCGAAGGTCTGGTTAAAGCTAACGAAATCGACGTTCCGGCGGCCCTGATCGACAGCGAAATCGACGTGCTGCGTCGCCAGGCTGCTCAGCGTTTCGGTGGCAACGAGAAACAGGCTCTGGAACTGCCGCGTGAGCTGTTCGAAGAGCAGGCTAAACGCCGCGTAGTGGTTGGCCTGCTGCTGGGCGAAGTGATTCGCACCAACGAGCTGAAAGCTGACGAAGAGCGCGTGAAAGGCCTGATCGAAGAGATGGCTTCTGCTTACGAAGATCCGTCAGAAGTGGTTGAGTTCTACAGCAAGAACAAAGAGCTGATGGACAACATGCGCAACGTGGCGCTGGAAGAGCAGGCTGTTGAAGCCGTGCTGGCGAAAGCCAAAGTGTCTGAAAAAGCCACTTCCTTCAACGAACTGATGAACCAGCAGGCGTAATTTCGCCGCGATGGTGTAAGGTTCGGGCAAAAACCCGTTGCCGAAAGGCGGCGGGTTTTTTTTTAGGATAATGCCAGCCTCAGGCACGGTGCTAAAACGCATTTACCATGATAGCGTTACAGCAAAAGCTTGTTATGCTTGAAATATGGCAACGCCATCCCCATTACCGGGGGAGGCAACTGCATCCGCAATTGCACGCGTGTTGAAGAGGCGGTGACGCGTTCAGCGGATAGAAACTGTGGCTGATAATCCGTCCGTAAGGTTACAATCAGTGCAGCAGGTATTTTAAAATTACTCCAGGAGACGGAAATGTCATACAGTGGCGAACGAGACAACTTTGCACCCCATATGGCCCTGGTGCCGATGGTCATTGAACAGACCTCACGCGGTGAACGTTCTTTTGATATCTACTCCCGTCTGCTTAAGGAACGCGTCATTTTTCTGACCGGCCAGGTCGAAGACCACATGGCAAACCTGATCGTGGCGCAGATGCTGTTTCTGGAAGCGGAAAACCCGGAAAAAGACATTTACCTGTACATTAACTCTCCGGGCGGGGTGATCACCGCCGGGATGTCGATCTATGACACCATGCAGTTCATCAAGCCGGACGTCAGCACCATCTGTATGGGACAGGCCGCGTCCATGGGCGCGTTCCTGTTGACCGCCGGGGCGAAGGGCAAGCGTTTCTGCCTGCCGAACTCCCGCGTAATGATCCACCAGCCGCTGGGCGGCTATCAGGGGCAGGCGACGGATATTGAGATCCACGCCCGTGAAATCCTGAAAGTGAAAGGACGCATGAATGAGCTGATGGCGCATCATACCGGCCAGTCTCTTGAGCAGATTGAGCGTGACACCGAGCGTGACCGCTTCCTCTCTGCTGCGGAAGCCGTGGAGTACGGACTGGTCGACTCTATTTTGACCCATCGTAATTGATGCCCGAGGCGCAAGGGTGCCGCTTTACGCTGCATCCTTCTCGCCACGTCTGCTAAGCGGTTGGCATTTTTCCGGAGGCTTGCCGGGCAGGCAGGCGGCCGGTAGCTTCGCTACCGCCTCGATGTAGCGCGAAGGATTTTGTGTATATACTAATGAAGGGCGGCACAACGCTATATGGCGGCTTGCGCCTGAGAATGGCATTTGCGTCGTCGTGTGCGGCACAAAGAACTTAAAAAGAGGTTTGGACTCATGACAGATAAACGCAAAGATGGATCGGGCAAATTGTTGTATTGCTCTTTTTGCGGCAAAAGCCAGCATGAAGTGCGTAAGCTGATCGCCGGGCCATCCGTGTATATCTGCGACGAATGCGTTGATTTATGTAACGACATCATTCGCGAAGAGATTAAAGAAGTTGCGCCGCACCGCGAGCGCAGCGCGCTGCCGACGCCGCACGAGATTCGCCACCACCTTGATGACTACGTCATCGGTCAGGAACAGGCGAAAAAAGTGTTGGCGGTCGCGGTATACAACCACTACAAACGTCTGCGCAATGGCGATACCAGCAATGGCGTAGAGCTGGGTAAAAGCAACATTCTGCTGATCGGGCCGACCGGCTCCGGTAAAACGCTGCTGGCGGAAACGCTGGCGCGCCTGCTGGATGTGCCGTTTACCATGGCGGACGCCACCACCCTGACCGAAGCCGGTTATGTGGGTGAGGACGTCGAAAATATCATTCAGAAACTGCTGCAGAAGTGCGACTACGACGTGCAGAAAGCGCAGCGCGGTATCGTCTATATCGACGAAATCGACAAAATTTCGCGTAAATCCGACAACCCGTCGATTACCCGCGACGTCTCCGGCGAAGGCGTGCAGCAGGCGCTGCTGAAGCTTATCGAAGGCACCGTCGCCGCCGTTCCGCCGCAGGGCGGGCGTAAACACCCGCAGCAGGAGTTCCTGCAGGTTGATACCTCCAAGATCCTGTTTATCTGCGGCGGCGCGTTTGCCGGTCTGGATAAAGTGATTTCCCACCGTGTGGAAACCGGCTCCGGCATTGGTTTTGGCGCGACGGTTAAAGCGAAGTCCGACAAAGCGAGCGAAGGCGAACTGCTGGCCCAGGTCGAGCCGGAAGATCTGATCAAGTTTGGTTTGATTCCGGAATTCATTGGCCGTCTGCCGGTAGTGGCAACCCTGAACGAGCTGAGCGAAGAAGCGCTGATCCAGATCCTGAAAGAGCCGAAAAACGCCCTGACCAAGCAGTATCAGGCGCTGTTTAGCCTGGAAGGCGCAGAGCTTGAATTCCGCGACGAAGCGCTGGATGCCATCGCCAAGAAAGCGATGGCGCGTAAAACCGGGGCCCGTGGCCTGCGTTCCATTGTGGAAGCGGCGCTGCTGGACACCATGTATGACCTGCCTTCGATGGAAGATGTCGAAAAAGTGGTCATTGATGAGTCGGTTATCGCCGGGCAGAGCAAACCGTTGCTGATCTACGGCAAACCGGAAGCTCAGCAGGCATCTGGCGAATAATTAGCCATTTCACTCAAGCAGTTAACAAAAAGGGGGGATTTTATCTCCCCTTTTATTTTTCCTGCATTCCCGCCGTTGAATGTGTGGAATACATCCCCATATACTGGATTACATATTAACGACGATGCAGTGGAGTGTGGCGTCGTCGGCTACCTGGCGGACTTTAAACTAAGAGAGAGCTCTATGAATCCTGAGCGTTCTGAACGCATTGAAATCCCCGTATTGCCGTTGCGCGATGTGGTGGTTTATCCGCACATGGTCATACCCCTGTTCGTAGGGCGGGAAAAATCTATCCGTTGCCTCGAAGCGGCCATGGACCATGATAAAAAAATCATGCTGGTTGCGCAGAAAGAAGCGTCGACGGATGAGCCGGGTGTAAACGATCTTTTCACCGTTGGAACCGTGGCGTCTATTTTGCAGATGCTGAAGCTGCCGGACGGCACCGTGAAGGTGCTGGTCGAAGGGCTACAGCGTGCACGCATTTCTGCGCTGTCTGATAATGGCGAGCATTTCTCGGCGAAAGCGGAGTATCTCGACTCGCCGGCGATTGACGAACGTGAGCAGGAAGTGCTGGTTCGTACCGCTATCAGCCAGTTTGAAGGCTATATCAAGCTGAATAAAAAGATCCCACCGGAAGTGCTGACGTCGCTGAACAGCATCGACGATCCGGCGCGCCTGGCGGATACCATCGCGGCGCATATGCCGCTGAAGCTGGCGGACAAGCAGTCCGTGCTGGAGATGTCCGACGTCAACGAACGTCTGGAATATCTGATGGCGATGATGGAATCGGAAATCGATCTGCTGCAGGTTGAGAAGCGCATTCGCAACCGCGTCAAAAAGCAGATGGAGAAATCCCAGCGCGAGTACTATCTGAACGAGCAAATGAAAGCGATTCAGAAAGAACTCGGCGAGATGGACGACGCCCCGGACGAAAACGAAGCGCTGAAGCGCAAGATCGACGCGGCGAAAATGCCGAAAGAGGCGAAAGAGAAAACCGAAGCGGAACTGCAGAAGCTGAAGATGATGTCGCCGATGTCTGCGGAAGCGACCGTCGTGCGTGGCTACATCGACTGGATGGTGCAGGTGCCGTGGAATGCGCGCAGTAAGGTCAAAAAAGACCTGCGTCAGGCCCAGGAGATCCTCGATACCGATCACTATGGTCTGGAGCGCGTGAAGGACCGCATCCTTGAGTATCTCGCGGTGCAGAGCCGGGTGAACAAAATCAAGGGGCCGATCCTCTGCCTGGTGGGACCGCCGGGGGTAGGTAAAACCTCGTTGGGTCAATCTATCGCCAAAGCGACCGGCCGGAAATACGTCCGCATGGCGCTGGGCGGCGTGCGCGATGAAGCGGAAATTCGCGGTCATCGTCGGACCTATATTGGCTCGATGCCGGGCAAACTGATCCAGAAAATGGCGAAAGTGGGGGTGAAAAACCCGCTGTTCCTGCTGGATGAGATCGACAAAATGTCTTCCGACATGCGCGGCGACCCGGCTTCCGCGTTGCTTGAGGTGCTGGATCCGGAACAGAACGTGGCCTTTAACGACCACTATCTGGAAGTGGATTACGATCTCAGCGACGTGATGTTCGTGGCGACGTCCAACTCCATGAACATTCCGGCGCCGCTGCTGGACCGTATGGAAGTAATTCGCCTCTCGGGTTACACCGAAGATGAAAAACTGAACATCGCCAAGCGTCACCTGCTGCCGAAGCAGATCGAACGCAACGCGCTGAAGAAAGGTGAACTGACCGTCGACGATAGCGCCATTATCGGCATTATTCGTTACTACACCCGTGAAGCGGGCGTTCGTAGCCTGGAGCGTGAAATCTCCAAGCTGTGCCGTAAGGCCGTTAAGCAGCTGTTGCTGGATAAGACGCTGAAACACATCGAAATTAACGGTGAGAATCTGCATGATTATCTCGGCGTGCAGCGCTTCGACTATGGCCGCGCCGATAGTGAGAACCGCGTCGGTCAGGTGACCGGTCTGGCGTGGACGGAAGTGGGCGGCGATCTGCTGACCATCGAAACCGCCTGCGTACCGGGTAAAGGCAAACTGACCTACACCGGCTCGCTGGGCGAGGTGATGCAGGAGTCGATTCAGGCTGCGCTGACCGTGGTACGTTCGCGGGCGGACAAGCTGGGCATTAACGCCGACTTCTACGAGAAGCGTGATATTCACGTCCACGTACCGGAAGGGGCGACGCCGAAGGATGGCCCGAGCGCGGGTATCGCCATGTGTACGGCGCTGGTCTCCTGCCTGACCGGCAACCCGGTTCGCGCCGATGTGGCGATGACCGGGGAGATTACGCTGCGTGGTCAGGTGCTGCCGATCGGCGGTCTGAAGGAAAAACTGCTGGCGGCGCATCGCGGCGGTATTAAGACTGTTCTGATTCCTGATGAGAACAAACGCGACCTTGAAGAAATTCCGGATAACGTTATCGCCGATTTGGATATCCATCCGGTGAAACGAATCGAGGAAGTTCTGACACTTGCGCTGCAGAACGAACCGTTCGGCATGCAGGTTGTGACCGCGAAATAGTGATTCTGCGCAAATTGCGCTAATAAAAATAGGGCTGGTAAGTCATTTCGGACTTGCCAGCCTTTTTTTGTGTAGCTAACTTAGATCGCTGGCAGGGGGGTCATCGACAACTGCTGTTGTAAGGGCATGACAGTCCTGATATAACTGCTGCGCGGTCGCACTATGAAGGACTCTGGTGCGATATAAATTATAAAGAGAGGAAGAGAACAGTGAATAAATCTCAACTGATTGACAAAATTGCTGCGGGTGCGGACATTTCTAAAGCTGCAGCTGGACGTGCGTTAGATGCTTTAATCGCTTCTGTTACTGAATCTCTGCAGGCTGGGGATGACGTTGCGCTGGTAGGTTTCGGTACCTTTGCTGTTAAAGAACGTGCCGCCCGTACTGGTCGCAACCCACAAACAGGTAAAGAAATTACTATCGCTGCCGCAAAAGTGCCGGGCTTCCGTGCTGGTAAAGCGCTGAAAGACGCGGTGAACTGATCGGCTTTCCCGTCAGGGAATGTGACGAAGTACAAGGGCGCATCGTGAGATGTGCCTTTTTTATTGCCTTTTCAGACCACTTTATGTGTGTTTATCGCCACTTGTGGGCTGACAATCACCCTGTTTTCTTGTCAAAATACGTCCTCACGCGCGGCGGCCATCACGTGCTATGCTGCGCGAGCTAAAGTCATCTACAGCGGAGCGTTGTTACACCATGATGGACAACCTACGCACGGCCGCCAACAGCGTCGTGCTCAAGATTATTTTCGGTATCATTATCGTCTCGTTCATTTTGACCGGGGTGAGTGGTTACCTGATTGGCGGTGGCAAAAACTATGCCGCAAAAGTGAATGGCCAGGAGATTGGCCGTGGGCAGTTTGAAAACGCCGTCGCCAGCGAACGTAACCGTATGCAGCAGCAGCTTGGCGACCAGTTCTCCGAGCTGGCGGCGAACGAAAACTACATGAAAACCATGCGCCAGCAGGTGCTGAACCGCCTGATCGATGAGTCGCTTCTGGATCAGTATGCCCGCGAGCTGGGCCTCAGCATCAGCGATGAGCAGGTGAAGCAGGCGATCTTCCAGACCCAGGCGTTCCAGACGAACGGTAAGTTCGACAACCAGCGTTTCAGCGGTATTGTCGCCCAGATGGGAATGACCACCGATCAGTACGCCCAGGCGCTGCGTAACCAGCTGACCACGCAGCAGCTGATTAACGCCATTGCGGGTACCGACTTCATGCTGCCGGGCGAGTCCGATCAGCTGGCGGCGCTGGTGTCTCAGCAGCGTGTCGTCCGCGAAGCGACCATCAACGTCAACGCTCTGGCGGCAAAACAGACCGCCAGCGATGAGGAAATCAACGCTTTCTGGCAGCAGAATCAGGCCCGTTTTATGGCGCCGGAGCAGTTCCGCGTGAGCTACATCAAGATGGATGCCGCCAGCATGCAGGAAAACGCCTCTGACGAAGAAATCCAGTCATGGTATGACCAGCATAAAGATCAGTTCACTCAGCCGCAGCGTAATCGCTACAGCGTGATTCAGACTAAAACTGAAGCCGACGCGAAAGCGGTGCTGGCCGAGCTGCAAAAAGGCGCTGATTTCGCCACGCTGGCAAAAGAAAAATCGACCGATATTATTTCTGCCCGCAACGGCGGCGATATGGGGTGGATGGAAGATGCCTCTACCGTGCCTGAGCTGAAAGAGGCCGGCCTGAAAGAGAAAGGCCAGCTCTCCGGGGTGATCAAATCCTCGGTTGGCTTCCTGGTGGCCCGTCTGGACGACGTCCAGCCGGCGCAGGTCAAACCGCTGGCTGACGTGCGCAATGACATTGCGGCGAAAGTGAAGCAGGAGAAAGCGCTGGATGCTTACTATGCGCTGCAGCAGAAGGTGAGCGATGCGGCCAGCAACGATAATGAATCGCTGGCGGGCGCGGCGCAGGTCGCCGGAGTGCAGGTGGTGGAAACCGGCTGGTTTGGCCGCGATAACCTGCCGGAAGAGCTGAACTTTAAACCGGTCGCTGACGCTATCTTCAACGGCGGTCTGGTCGGCGTGAACGGCGCGCCGGGCAGCAACTCTGACATCATTACCGTTGATGGCGATCGCGCTTTTGTTCTGCGTATCAGCGAGCACAAAGCCGAGGCGGTGAAACCGCTGGCCGAAGTTAAGGCGCAGGTCAGCGATATCGTTAAGCACAATAAAGCGGAACAGCAGGCGAAGCTGGATGCCGATAAGCTGCTGGCGGCGCTGAAAGACGGCAAAGGCGATGAGGCGATGAAGGCGGCTGGCCTGAGCTTTGGCGCGCCGCAGACGCTTTCCCGTACCGGCCAGGATCCGCTGAGCCAGCTGGCATTCACTCTGCCGCTGCCGCAGCAGGGCAAACCGGTCTATGGCGTTGGCAGCAACATGCAAGGCGATGTGGTGCTGGTGGCGCTGGATGAAGTGAAAGCAGGCAGCATGCCGGAAGAGCAGAAGAAGGCTATGGTTCAGGGGATTACCCAGAACAATGCCCAAATCGCTTTCGAAGCGCTGATGAGCAACCTGCGCAAGGCGGCGAAAATTAAGCTGGGCGACAGCATCGACCAGCAGCAGTAATTTCGCGTCGTTTCGCAAAAATACGCAACACCATGTAATCCTCAGGGGCCGCTTTCGCGGCCCTTTCCATTTCTGTGATTTGCCTTTTGTCGGCCATCCGCACTGACGCTATCGTAGCCTTGCTGTCTACACACAAGGAGATATCAGCATGAAATATGGAATAAAAGCACTGATGGCCGCGGGCGTTCTGGTTTTCGCGGTAGGCGCACAGGGCGCGCTGGCCGCCCCCGCCAGCGGCAAAGCGGTGGTAACCAAAGAGCATGTCCCGGGGTCCTCTTCGGCGAAAGCGAAAGCGGAACCCGGCGAGGCCGACAACGGGGCGACCAAAGTCAGCATTAACCACGCCAGCGCCGAGCAGCTGGCGCAGGCTCTGAATGGCGTGGGGTTGAAAAAAGCCCAGGCGATTGTCAGCTACCGTGAGGAGTATGGGCCATTCAAAACCCTTGATGACCTGAAGCAGGTCCCGGGGATGGGCAGTGCGCTGGTGGAGCGGAATTTAGCCCATCTGACGCTGTAAATTTTATGCCAGCGCTTGCACAGCGGTGATTTTTTGCCAGGATAAAGAGGTTGCATTAAGTGGTGTGACCTCTTACCTCATAAACAACAATAACAGAAAGGCATTGATGCTATGCAAACACAAATTAAAGTTCGCGGCTATCATCTGGACGTCTACCAGCATGTGAATAACGCACGCTACCTGGAGTTCCTTGAGGAGGCCCGCTGGGATGGTCTGGAAAATAGTCCGGCGTTTCAGTGGATGACCGAGAAAAACATCGCCTTCGTGGTGGTGAATATTAATATCAACTACCGCCGTCCGGCGGTCCTGGGCGATGTGCTGACGGTGAGCAGCAAACTGGAGCAACTCAACGGCAAAAGCGGCACGCTCAGCCAGGTGGTCACCCTCAACCCCAATGGCGAGGTGGTGGCCGATGCGCTGATCACCTTCGTCTGTATTGATTTGAAAACCCAGAAGGCGCTGCCGCTGGAAGGGGAACTGCGTGAGAAACTCGACCAGATGAACTTGCGCTGACAACCGTCGCGTGCGTGCCGGGCGGTGGCGCGCCTCGACCTCCGGAGAGTGATGAACCCCTTGCCCCGGTATGCGTAGCGCCACCGGGGAATTTGGACTGAAGCTTCGGGCAGATACCTCTTCGGAGGCTATGCCTGTGTCAAGCCGGTTTTTTGCTTCATCGCCGCCATTACCCCGACCTTATCGGCCAGATACTGGTTGAGCCCGTTAGCGCGCAGGTTGCAGGCGGCGCACTGGCCGCAGCCATCGCCCTTAATGCCGTTGTAGCAGGTGAGGGTTTCCCGGCGCACCAGATCCAGCTGACCCCAGTAGTCGGCCAGCGCCCAGGTCTCGGCTTTGTTCAGCCACATCAGCGGGGTTTCAAAGCGAATGTCTTTCGCCATCCCAAGGCTGACGGCGTGGTGCAGCGCTTTGACAAACTCATCGCGGCAGTCCGGGTAGCCGGAGAAATCGGTCTCGCACACGCCGGTGATGATAGCGTCGGCTTTTACCTGATAGGCGTAGATTGCCGTCAGGGTTAAAAACAGAATATTGCGCCCCGGGACAAAAGTATTGGGAATGCCCTCGGCATCAGGCTGATAGTCCGGTACCGGAATGTTATCGCGGGTCAGGCTGCTGACCGCCAGTTCATTGAGCAGGGTAACGTCCAGCACTTTATGCGCGACGGCGCCAAGTTTCAGGGCGAGTTCGCGCGCAACGTCGATTTCCGCGCGGTGGCGTTGGCCATAATCAAAAGTGACGCAATGCACTTCATCATACTGTTGCAGAGCCTGCACCAGACAGGTGGTTGAATCTTGTCCTCCGCTGAAGACAACTACGGCGCGTTTCATGGCAATTCCTGACTTAATGAGTAAAGGCGATATGGTAGCGCCAGACGCCCGCCACCACCAGCTCTCTCACGTCGACGCCGGCAGCCAGGCGCTGGCGAAGTCGAACCAGCCGCGGGCGTTGAGGCGCAAGCCATTGACACCCGGCGGGGCGCTGATCCGATAGTTGTATTTAAACAGCGGCGTCATGATGGCGTCTTCCATCAGTGTGTTAAATACGTTGCGCAGCGCATCGTTGCGGCTGCGGGCTTCCGGCTGCGCCTGTACCGCGTCTAATGTCGCCTGCAGATGGGCATATTGCGCCCCGGTCAGCAAATTGGGCCACAGCATATCGCAGCGCAGCCACTGCTCCAGGGCATACTCTGGCGCTTCGCCGATCAGGCGGTCGCCCATCATCAGGTCGGCCTGCCCCAGATGCTGGCAGCCCTCCCAGTTTTTGGCGTCATGAAACAGAAGCGTCAGCTCGCAGCCCAGCACAGCCAGCCGCTGTCTCAGCTGTTCGGCCATGGCGTGGAGTTCGACCGGCAGATGGTAGAGCAGCGTGAGCCTGGCCGGCAGCGGCACCGCGCTGTTTTCCGGCCCCTGCGGGATGGACCATCCCGGCAACACCTCATGGCTTGGCGTAATCAGATCCTCGTCGAGCGGCAGCGTTTCCAGCAACGATGAGCGGTGAATTATCGATACCAGCCGCTGGGCCTGCGCTTTGCTAAGCTGAGGGCTGTGACGCAGGGTCAGATAGCAGAAGCCAAGACTGATGCTGTTGCTGACCTGGCGCAGGTTATGGAGCTCTTCGCGATCGCCAATCGTGATCTGCACCGGGTGGCGGCAGCTGGTCCCGAGATCGCGATCGAAGAGCTGGGGGGTGATCCAGTACTCCACCGCCTGGATCAGCGGATGCCGCAGATGGTAGCGGGGATGGTTCTCCAGGCGGACGAGTTCCGGACTAAACCGCTTCAGGCGGAACGGTCCGCAGCCGATAGCCGGATCGTCAGGATGGGCCAGCACGCTGCAATAGCTGGCGAGGCGGAACGGCAGCCAGTAGTCAGGACGATGCAGCGTGATGGTGAGGCACTGGGCGTGAGTGACATCGATGTGGCTGATGCTGGCGAAGAGGGTCCGCAAGGCGGGCAGATCCAGCAGCAGCAGTAAGCGCTGCCGCAGCTGTGCGGTTTCCACCGCATCGCCGTTGTGCCAGCACAGCGTGGAGCGGATATAAAACTGCCAGCGCAGGCCGTCAGGGGAGACCTGCCAGTGGTGCGCCAGATCACCGATCGGCATAGTGTCGCCTTCGTCGAAGCGCGTCAGCCCGGCATAGATCTGCCCGGCCAGATGCTGCTCGGCGCGTCCGGGCAAAAAGCCGGGGCGTAGCGGCTCCAGCGGGCGATAGTATGGAATACGCAGCGTCGGGGTATTGTTTTGCCACTGACCGCCCAGAAAGGGGTGGAGCAGGGCTTTCAGCTCCACCGGGGCCAGCTGCGCCAGCTCCAGCGCGTTTTGCTGCTGACCTTTATGCAGCGCCAGCTCCATCATCTCATTGCGCAGACGTTCCGGCGTTTTATAAAAAGAGAGCAGTCCGCGCTTGCCGCGCCCGGAGCGGGCCTGCCAGCTTAACCATCCGGCCTCTTGCGCCTGACGCAGCAGGGTACGGACGTGGCGTTCGCTGCAAAAACAGCGTTCCGCCAGTTCGCCGACGGTGACCTGCTGCGGCGCCCCGGCTGAGGGTTGCCACAGCCGCTGGTACTGATTTAAACGGTGTAAGAGTCGCATAAGCGCTGTCGTCCACCGGGCCGTAATAAACCCGGAACAATTTATATTATCTATTCACTATTACTTCCGTATATCCCAGGTGATACTGCAACACAAGCGAAGCCCATCACACATTGGGGAAAACACCATGGCAAAACTGGCAGCATTTGATATGGACGGCACCTTGCTGATGCCGGACCATCGTCTCGGAGAAAAGACGCTCACCGCGCTGAAACGGCTGCGGGAACGCGATATCACCCTGACGTTCGCCACCGGCCGCCATGCGCTGGAGATGCACCATGTGATGGGTGAGTTTTCCCTGGACGCCTTTCTGATCACGGGCAACGGGACGCGCATCCACTCGCTGGAAGGGGAGGAGCTGTACCGTCAGGATCTCAATCCCGAGGTAGCGGAAGAAGTGCTGCATAGTCGATGGGATACCCGGGCCAGCATGCACGTGTTTAATGACGGCGGTTGGTTCACCGGCCAGGCAAGGCCTGAGCTGCTGAAGGCGCATGTCTTTAGCGGGTTTCGCTATCAACTGTGCGATCCGAAACGTATGTCGGCGCATCATGTCACCAAGATCTGCTTCTGCGGCGATCATGACGATCTGCGCCGCCTGCGGATCCAACTGAATGAGGCGCTGGGCCAGCGCGCGTTTCTCTGCTTCTCGGCGATGGACTGTCTGGAAGTGCTGCCGGTTGGCTGCAATAAAGGCGCGGCGCTGGCGAGGCTGAGCCAGCATCTGGGCCTCACCCTACAGGAGTGCATGGCCTTCGGCGATGCGATGAACGATCGCGAGATGCTTCGCAGCGTCGGGCGGGGGTTCATCATGGGCAACGCGATGCCGCAGCTGAAAGCCGAGC
Organism: Klebsiella sp. JB_Kp042; assembly: GCF_040065275.1. Taxonomy (NCBI): domain Bacteria; kingdom Pseudomonadati; phylum Pseudomonadota; class Gammaproteobacteria; order Enterobacterales; family Enterobacteriaceae; genus Klebsiella; species Klebsiella sp. JB_Kp042. The sequence continues at coordinate 200,319 of NZ_JBEAJL010000026.1, read as the reverse complement.
TGCCGCATCTCCCGGTTATCGGCGACTGCCGGCATCAGGCGGTCTCCCATTTTTTAACGCATTGGCTGGATAATCCTGATCTTCCTTATTCCCCCGAATAGAGAGACCCTTCCAGCAAGCCAGATAGCATTTTATCTGGCTTTTTTTATGTTCTGCCGACCAGCCGGGCGAGCTTCGCCTGCCAGGGGGCGATATCGCCGATGTTGGCCGCCACCCACTGTGGGTTGTAATAGCTTTCCAGATAACGCTCGCCGCTGTCGCACAGCAGGGTCACGAGAGAACCCGTGCGTCCTTCCTCGCGCATCCGCGCGGCCAGCTGCAGCACCCCCCACATATTGGTCCCGGTCGAGGCGCCGACTTTTCGTCCAAGCTGCGTTTCCAGCCACAAAGCAGTGGCCACGCTCGCCGCATCCGGCACGCGCAGCATCTCATCGACAACGTCGGGAATAAATGATGGCTCGACCCGCGGGCGGCCGATGCCTTCAATTTTGCTGCCGACCGGGCTGCGCAGGCTGGCGTCGCGAGTCTGCCAGTAATCGAGGAACACCGAATTTTGCGGGTCGACAACCATCAGCTGCGTCTCGTAGCCCTGGCTGCGAATATAGCGGCCAATGGTCGCTGAGGTGCCGCCGGTGCCGGCGCTCATCACGATCCACGATGGCTGCGGGTGCGGCTCATGGCTCATCTGGCGGAAAATACTGTCGGCGATATTGTTATTGCCGCGCCAGTCGGTGGCCCGCTCGGCGAAGGTAAACTGATCCATATAGTGACCGTTCAGCTCGCGCGCCAGCGTTTCGGAAGCCGCGTAGATTTCGCAGGCGTTCTGCACAAAATGGCAGCGTCCACCGTAGAACTCGATCTGTTCGATTTTGCGTCTGGCGGTGCAGGAGGGCATCACGGCGATAAACGGCAGCCCCAGCAGGCGGGCGAAATAGGCTTCAGAAACCGCGGTCGAACCCGAAGACGATTCGATAATCGTGGTGCCTTCTTTGATCCAGCCGTTGCACAGGCCATAGAGAAACAGCGACCGCGCCAGACGCTGTTTGAGGCTACCGGTCGGATGCGTACTTTCATCCTTCAGATAAATCGGGATCCCGAGAAAACCAGGCAGCGCCAGGCGAATCAGGTGTGTATCGGCGGAACGCTGATAGTCGGCGTTAATTTCACTAATGGCGTGTTTTACCCAGGCGCTATTCATCTCGGATTCCTGTTTGTCATTTTGTGCCCAGCTTAGCGGATTGTGCGGGAAAAATTGTTGCTATTTAGCCTTTCAATTACAATTGCGGGAGTAAATTATTCTCTCTGGTGGCCTTATGTTAGATAAAATTGACCGTAAGCTGCTGGCGCTGCTGCAGGAAGATTGCACCCTCTCTTTGCAGGCGCTGGCTGATGCCGTTAATCTGACCACGACCCCTTGCTGGAAACGCCTGAAACGACTCGAGGATGACGGTATTCTCCGCGGGCGCGTCGCCTTACTGGATGCGGAAAAGGTGGGGCTGGGGCTGACGGCGTTTGTCCTGATCAAGACCCAACATCACAGCAGCGACTGGTATTGCCATTTTGTGAGCGAAGTGACGCAGATGGCTGAAGTGCTCGGCTTCTGGCGGATGGCGGGGGAATATGACTATCTGCTGCGGGTGCAGGTGGCCGATATGAAGCGCTATGACGACTTTTATAAACGTTTGGTGAACAGCGTGCCGGGGCTGTCGGATGTCACTTCGAGTTTTGCCATGGAACAGATAAAATACACCACCGCCTTGCCTGTCGAATAACGGTATTGCGCCGTAACCCATAACAAAATCAGGATCTTACTGCTTGCGATTATTTGCACAACTCAGCTGGTATTTCCGCCGGGAGTGGCGCCGCTATCTTGGCGCCATTGCCCTGCTGGCCATTATTGCCGTCCTGCAGCTTGTTCCGCCGAAGGTGGTGGGCATTGTGGTCGACGGCGTGACGCAACAACATTACACCGCGGAGAAGGTGTGGATGTGGATCGGCGCGCTGGTGCTGATCGCGGTGATGGTTTACCTGCTGCGCTATGTCTGGCGCGTGCTGCTGTTCGGCGCCTCTTACCAGCTGGCGGTTGAACTGCGGGAAGACTTTTACCGGCAGCTGAGCCGCCAGCATCCGGCGTTCTATTTGCGCCATCGCACCGGGGATCTGATCGCCCGCGCCACCAACGACGTGGACCGGGTGGTGTTTGCCGCCGGTGAAGGGGTGTTAACCCTGGTGGATTCCCTGGTGATGGGCTGTGCGGTGTTGATTGTGATGTCGACGCAGATTAGCTGGCAGCTCACCCTGCTGGCGCTGCTGCCGATGCCGCTGATGGCCCTGGCGATCAAACGCAACGGCGATGCCCTTCACGAACGTTTTCGCGTTGCCCAGGCGGCCTTTTCCAGCCTCAACGATCGCACGCAGGAGAGTCTGACCAGCATCCGCATGATTAAGGCGTTCGGGCTGGAGGATCGCCAGTCGGCGCAGTTTGCCGCCGATGCGGCCGATACCGGAGCGAAAAATATGCGCGTGGCGCGCATTGACGCTCGCTTCGACCCTACTATCTATATCGCCATCGGGGCGGCGAATCTGCTGGCCATCGGCGGCGGCAGCTGGATGGTGATCCACGGTAGCCTGACGCTGGGTCAGCTCACCAGCTTTGTGATGTACCTTGGTCTGATGATCTGGCCGATGCTGGCGCTGGCGTGGATGTTTAACATCGTGGAGCGCGGTAGCGCGGCCTATGGCCGTATTCGCACCATGCTCGAAGAGGCGCCGGCGGTGGACGACGGGACCGAGACGGTACCGGCTGGCCGCGGCGTCCTGCAGGTCGCTATCCGCGATTTCATCTATCCGCAGGCGAGCAAGCCTTCGCTGGAACAGGTTAATTTTACCCTGCAGCCGGGGCAAATGCTGGGCATCTGCGGGCCGACGGGCGCTGGCAAAAGCACCATTCTGGCCCTGCTGCAGCGCCATTTTGACGTCACCAGCGGCGAGATCCGCTTTCACGATCTGCCGCTACCGCGTCTGCAGCTCGACAGCTGGCGCGAACGGCTGGCGGTGGTCAATCAGACGCCGTTTTTATTCTCCGATACCGTCGCCAATAATATCGCGCTGGGAAAACCGGACGCGACGCCGGAACAGATTGAGCGGGTGGCGCGGCTGGCCAGCGTGCATGACGACATTCTGCGTCTGCCCCAGGGGTACGATACCGAAGTAGGCGAGCGCGGCGTGATGCTCTCCGGCGGCCAGAAACAGCGCATCTCGATTGCCCGCGCCCTGCTGCTGGAGGCCGAAATTCTGATCCTTGATGATGCTTTATCCGCGGTGGATGGCCGCACCGAACACCAGATCCTGCATAACCTGCGCCAGTGGGGAGAGGGGCGGACGGTGATCATCAGCGCCCACCGCCTGTCGGCGCTGACTGAGACCAGCGAAATCCTGGTGCTGCAGCATGGGCATGTCGCCCAGCGCGGCCGCCATGAGGCGCTGGCGGTGCAGCCCGGCTGGTACCGCGACATGTATCGGTATCAGCAGCTGGAAGCCGCGCTCGACGAGGTTCCCCAGGAGCAAGAGGAGGCCCTGGATGCGTAGCTTTACCGAACTCTGGCCGACGCTTAAACGCCTGCTGGCCTATGGTTCACCGTGGCGTAAGCCGCTGGCCATCGCGGTGGCGATGATGTGGATCGCGGCGGCGGCGGAGGTGAGCGGCCCGCTGCTTATCAGCTATTTCATCGACAATATGGTGGCGAAACAGACTCTGCCGCTGAAGCTGGTGGCAGGCCTGGCGGCAGCCTATATCGGTCTGCAGCTGCTGGCGGCGCTACTGCATTATAACCAGTCGCTGCTGTTTAACCGCGCCGCGGTCGGCGTGGTCCAGCAGTTACGCAGCGATGTGATGGATGCCGCCCTGCATCAGCCGCTCAGCGAGTTTGATACTCAGCCGGTCGGGCAGCTGATCTCACGCGTGACCAACGATACCGAAGTCATTCGTGACCTGTATGTGACGGTAGTGGCGACGGTGCTCCGCAGCGCGGCGCTGATCGGCGCGATGCTGGTGGCGATGTTTAGCCTCGACTGGCGGATGGCGCTGGTGGCGATCGCGATTTTCCCGGCGGTGCTGATCGTGATGATCATTTATCAGCGCTATAGCACGCCGATCGTGCGCCGGGTGCGCGCCTGGCTTGCCGACATCAACGATGGTTTTAATGAAGTGATCAACGGCATGGGGGTCATCCAGCAGTTCCGCCAGCAGGCGCGCTTTGGCGAACGGATGCGCGAGGCCAGCTACGCCCACTACCTGGCGCGGATGCAGACGCTGCGCCTGGACGGTTTTCTGCTGCGTCCGCTGCTGAGCCTCTTTTCCTCGCTGGTGCTGTGCGGGCTGCTGATGCTGTTCGGCTTTAGCGCGGCGGGCACGATTGAGGTCGGGGTGCTGTACGCGTTTATCAGCTATCTCGGACGCCTCAACGAGCCGCTCATTGAGCTGACCACCCAGCAGTCGATGCTGCAGCAGGCGGTGGTCGCCGGCGAACGCGTTTTCGAACTGATGGACCGTCCGCGCCAGGCGTGGGGCGCCGATGACGCGCCGCTGAGCAGCGGTCGGGTGGAAATCGACCATCTCTCCTTTGCCTACCGCGGGGATCGTCTGGTCCTCCAGGATATCACGCTGGATATACCTTCCCGCAGTTTTGTGGCGCTGGTCGGGCATACCGGCAGTGGGAAGAGTACCCTCGCCAGTCTGATGATGGGCTATTACCCGTTAACCCACGGGGAGATCCGCATCGATGGCCGGCCGCTCTCTTCTCTCAGCCACAGCGCGTTGCGTCGGGGCATCGCGATGGTGCAACAGGATCCGGTGGTGCTGGCGGATACCTTCTACGCCAACGTCGCGCTGGGCCGGGACATCAGCGAAACACAGGTCTGGGAAGCGCTGGAGGCGGTGCAGCTGGCGGCGGTGGCGCGCAGCATGAGCGACGGCCTGTACACCCAGCTGGGCGAGCAGGGCAATAATCTCTCCGTCGGACAGAAGCAGCTGCTGGCGCTGGCGCGCGTGCTGGTGGAGACCCCGCAGGTTCTGATTCTGGATGAGGCGACGGCGAACATCGACTCCGGCACCGAGCAGGCGATCCAGCAGGCGCTGGCGAAGGTTCGCCAGCATACCACTCTGGTGGTCATTGCCCATCGTCTGTCGACCATCGTTGAGGCGGATACCATTCTGGTCCTGCATCGCGGTCAGGCCGTCGAGCGGGGCAACCATCAGCAACTGCTGGCGGCGAAAGGCCGCTACTGGCAGATGTATCAGCTACAGCTGGCTGGTGAAGAGCTGGCGGCCAGCGCCAGAGAAGAGTCGCTCAGCGCCTGATGCACCACCAGCAGGCAGCGAAGGCGGGTCGGCCTGTCGTGGTGCAAAAACGTTACATCAAATGCACCGCCGTGGTGCATTTTTGCCCGTTAAACGCCTTTACGCAGGCTAATGCCTGACCTCTCGCCTGTTTTTTGCCATCAAAGGGCCGCTCAGCGGCCTTTTTTCATTTCTGGCATAGCCCTTGCTTTATATCCATCGTGTTAGCTGCGGCCATTACCGAATACTGACTGGAGGGGACTTATGAAGCTGGTTACCGTGGTAATCAAACCATTCAAACTGGAAGACGTGCGTGAAGCCTTGTCTTCCATCGGCATTCAGGGCCTGACGGTCACTGAAGTCAAAGGATTTGGCCGTCAGAAAGGTCATGCGGAGCTCTACCGCGGCGCCGAGTATAGCGTCAACTTTCTGCCAAAAGTGAAGATTGATGTGGCGATCGCCGACGATCAGCTGGATGAAGTTATCGATGTCATCAGCAAAGCGGCTTACACCGGAAAAATTGGCGACGGCAAAATTTTTGTCGCTGAATTGCAGCGCGTCATTCGCATCCGTACCGGCGAAGCTGACGAAGCGGCACTGTAATTTCCAGACCACACAGTGATGGGGAACGAAACAATGAAAATGGCAACAATGAAATCGGGTCTGGGGGCGTTAGCCCTTCTTCCGGGGCTGGCGATGGCCGCGCCTGCGGTGGCGGACAAAGCCGATAATGCGTTTATGATGATTTGCACCGCGCTGGTTCTGTTTATGACTATCCCGGGGATTGCGCTGTTTTACGGCGGGCTGATCCGCGGTAAGAACGTTCTTTCCATGCTGACGCAGGTGATTGTCACCTTTGGCCTCGTCTGCGTACTGTGGGTCATTTATGGCTATACCCTGGCCTTCGGCACCGGCGGCAGCTTCTTCGGCAGCTTTGACTGGGTAATGCTGAAAAATATTGAACTGAAAGCGCTGATGGGCACCTTCTATCAGTATATCCACGTCGCCTTCCAGGGCTCGTTCGCCTGCATCACCGTCGGGCTGATCGTCGGCGCGCTGGCTGAACGTATCCGTTTCTCTGCGGTGCTGATTTTCGTGGTGGTGTGGATGACGCTCTCCTACGTGCCGATTGCGCATATGGTCTGGGGCGGCGGTCTGCTGGCGACCCATGGCGCGCTGGATTTCGCCGGCGGCACCGTTGTGCACATCAACGCCGCGGTCGCCGGGCTGGTGGGCGCCTATATGATGGGCAAACGCGTGGGCTTCGGCAAAGAAGCGTTCAAACCGCATAACCTGCCGATGGTGTTCACCGGCACCGCTATCCTCTATGTGGGCTGGTTCGGCTTCAACGCCGGCTCTGCCAGCGCAGCGAATGAAATCGCGGCCCTGGCGTTCGTTAACACCGTCGTGGCGACCGCCGCGGCTATCCTGGCGTGGACCTTTGGCGAATGGGCTCTGCGCGGCAAACCTTCACTGCTGGGCGCCTGCTCCGGGGCAATTGCCGGTCTGGTTGGCGTTACGCCGGCGTGTGGTTATATCGGTGTCGGCGGCGCGCTGATCGTCGGTATCGCCTCTGGCCTGGCGGGTATCTGGGGCGTGACTGCGCTGAAACGCTGGCTGCGTGTGGATGACCCTTGCGACGTCTTCGGCGTCCACGGCGTCTGCGGCATCGTCGGCTGTATCCTGACCGGTATCTTCGCGGCGACTTCTCTGGGCGGCGTCGGTTATGCGGAAGGCGTCACCATGGGCCATCAGCTGCTGGTGCAGCTGGAAAGTATCGGCATTACCGTGGTCTGGTCCGGCGTCGTCGCTTTCATCGGCTACAAAGTGGCGGATATGACCGTAGGGCTGCGCGTACCGGAAGAGCAGGAGCGCGAAGGGCTGGACGTCAACAGCCATGGCGAAAACGCCTACAACGCCTGACAGAAAACCCTTCTCCATGTAGCAAAAAGCCTCCCGTCAGGGAGGCTTTTTTATGCGTTGCGGTTGCGCATCACCCCTTCCTGGACCGTTGAGGCAACCAGCGTGCCATCCTGCGTGTAAAACTCGCCGCGAACGAAGCCGCGGGCGCTGGAGGCCGAGGTGCTTTCAACGCTGTACAGCAGCCACTCATTGATATTAAACGGCCGATGGAACCACATTGAGTGGTCGATGGTGGCGACCTGCATGCCGGGCTCAAGGAAACCAACGCCGTGCGGCTGCAGCGCCACCGGCAGGAAGTTAAAGTCCGAGGCATAGCCCAGCAGATACTGATGAATGCGCAGATCGTCGGGAACGGCGCCGTTGGCGCGCAGCCAGACCTGGCGCGCCGGCTCGGCGATATGGCCTTTCATCGGGTTATGAAATTCCACCGGGCGGATCTCCAGCGGCTTATCGCAGAGGAATTTGTCTTTCACCTGCGGCGGCAGGAGATGCGCCAGCTTGCGGGCGATGTCGGTTTCCGAAGGCAGTCCGTCAGGGGAGGGGGCGGCCGGCATCGCTTTCTGATGCTCATAGCCGTGCTCTGGCGCCTGGAAGGAGGCGGTCATATAGAAGATCGGCTTCCCGTTCTGGATAGCGGCGACCCGGCGGGCGCTAAAGCTGTTGCCGTCGCGCAGGACCTCCACATCGTAGACGATCGGTTTTTGACTGTCGCCGGGGCGCAGAAAGTAGCTGTGAAACGAATGCACCAGACGTTCAACGGGCACGGTCTCTTTTGCGGCATACAGCGCCTGGCCCACCACCTGGCCGCCAAAAACCTGGCGCAATCCCAGGTCTTCGCTCTGTCCACGGAACAACCCTTCCTCAATTTTTTCCAGATCTAATAATGCCAGCAGGTTAGAGAGTGCCTGACTCATACTTATCCTCAATTAACAATGGCGGCGCCGTGCGCGTAATGTGGCAAAGTATAACCTGGAATCGCAAGTGGTCCGATGGGTGTAATAATCTGAATAACAACCGGTCAACAGGAAGAAATCTGAGATCTGTGCCACACTTATTGACGACACGAAAGTTCCTGCCGGCGAAGCGGCGGAACATCCTCCTGGGTATAAAGGGATGATAAGGAGAACATCATGAAATTTGCCTATATGTTTAGTGCCTTAGCCGTCGCCGCGACGCTGACCGCCTGTGCTAATCACCACTCCGCCAGTTCTTCCGCTCAGGCAGCCGCACCCGACCCTTACGGTATTGCGACGCTGAGCGTGGCGCAGCAGCAGCCGAGCGTCACGGGGACGATTAATATCCGCCAGAGAATCGCATTACCGCCGGATGCGGTGCTGACGGTGACCCTGTCGGATGCTTCTCTGGCAGATGCGCCAGCCCGCGTATTGTCGCAAAAAGCGGTGCGTACCGAAGGCAAGCAGGCGCCATTTAACTTTGCCCTGCCTTACAACCCGGCAGATATTCAACCGAACGCCCGCATTCTGTTGAGCGCAGCGATTACGGTTAATGGCCAGCTGATGTTCATTACCGATACCGTGCAGACGGTGATCAATCAGGGGGGCACCCATGCCGACCTGACGCTGGTTCCGGTTCAGCAGACCGCCGTGCCTGTCGCACAGTAAGCTCGATGAGCCCCCGGATGGGGGCTTTTTTTTGTCTTCAGTAAACCCAGCGATAGTGCTGGAGATCGATATGGCCGCTGCCGGAGACCTGTACCCCTTCGGCCAGCAATGCCTGACGCTGCCGCTGCAGATCGGGGCCGGTGAGGGAGATATCGCCATGGCGATTGACCACCCGATGCCAGGGCAGAGTGGACCCTTCCGGCAGACGCTTCAGCACACCGCCCACCTGGCGCGCCGCGCGCGGAGAACCGGCCAGCCTGGCGACATCGCCATAGGTCGTGACATACCCTTCCGGTATTGACGCCACAATGTGCCAGACACGTTGGGGAAATGTATCGAGCGGATCCATATTTAGTCCTGTTACCCGAAAAACGCCAGCATAAGCGCTGATCTGCAGGCTGTACAGCCTGCAGATCAGGCGGGCTGTTCGACGGTGAACGTCAGGGCCAGGCCGAGGATCTGCATGCCATGGACATTGTCGGAAGGTGAACTGGCGATGAGGCTCTCCAGGAATTTTAACCGCTGCGAGGTGGCGTTGATGATCAGCTTCGCGCGCAGGCCCGGCATGGTCAGCGACGAGATGGGGTAGACCACCCGACCGCTGATGTAGACCGGTAGCTTGCGCAGTTCCACCTGACGCAGCACGCCGACGGTGGAATAGAGCAGCGCCAGCGGCGTGACCGCCCGCACCGGCGCCTGACTGATAGTCACGAAGTCGAGCATTTTTTCAGGGCGCAGATAATTCACCCCCTGAAAGGCGATGGTCATCCCTTCAATGGCGGGTAAAGGCAGAGTGATGGTCTGTGGTGATGAGTCAGTCATTCGATTACCGTAGAGACAATGCGCTGATGATAAAAGAGAACATAAGGTGGATAAGTATGGTGGATATCCCGGCTGTGTGCTGAGCGCACGCTCTCACTCTCACAGATTGAGCGTGAGTGACTGGTTTTATTCGCGTTATTGCGCAATAAACCAGCAGGCAGTCGGGGCGCGCTTGCAATTCACCAGGTCAGCAGGGATAATGCGCCAGCGCGTTGGGTAACAACGCTCTCAATGGGGGCTCTGTTGGTTCTCCCGCAACGCTACTCTGTTTACCAGGTCAGGTCCGGAAGGAAGCAGCCAGAGCAGACGACGTGTGTGCCGGGATGTAGCTGGCAGGGCCCCCACCCATTTCGCCCTCATGATATATCCCTTATATTTTCCCGGTCTTTATTCCTGCTATATTTAATACCTGATACAGATCACATATTATTTTTTGTTGCTAAAACAACCCGTTTTTATTCCATAATATTGACTTGTCATAAATCTGAAATGCTACTGCAATATTAATGTCATTTTCGTGTCATAAACAAAGCGCATCTTATAGCTGGGAATTTGTTGCCAGATCCATGCTATAAAATATATCTCTGGATCAGCATGTTAACTTCGTGTATTAATTATGATGATTTTATTGCACGGGAAGCGTAGCTATGACCACAGTGGTTTTGAATGTAAAAATTGACGCTGAGTTAAAAGAGAAGTTGCGTCATTATGCGGAAGTGAATAACGAGAACCTGGGTACGGCAACGGAAAAGCTGCTGCAGCTGGCTTTTCAGCTGGAGGCATCAGCAGGTGAGGCGGGGGTGACGGAAGAGGACATTGACAGCCAGCATACCGAAGAGGAAGCGACGCCATTAACCCCTAAAGAAATCAAAGCATTAAGAAAACTTCTGAAGAAGAAAAAATGAAACAACAATTCTCTACAGCCAGCAACTATAGCGAAGCCTGCGATATGTTGCGCTCAGGATACGTAAAACACGTTCGCCTGAACTGGAATATCGGTAGTGATGAGTTCTTTCGCATTGCCTCCGACTGGTGCGACACCGGCGCTAAAATTAAAAAAGATGAAGATGGCTTTATTATTTCCCTGAAAGGGTTTCCTATTCCGCGCCAGCATTAATGAAATTGCCTTATTTCCGTCACCGGGTTGCCATAACCAGATGGCAGGATACTCAGGCAATTTTATAAAAACATCTCATATACCTCATGGATGACGGACTTTTGACGGGCTGAAGCCAGCCCGTCGATATTTTCTTATATTATTTTCCGCAAACGCGTATTTTCCCGCTGTTCTGCAAGGCTATGCCACAATGGTTGTAGCGTGGAGAAGGCCTGGCGCAATGCTTCGTCCGGCAAGGTAAACGGCAGACGTAAATAGCGATCGAACGCGCCCTCCAGACCAAACCGCGTCCCGGTGCCGATATGGATCCCCTGGCTTTCCGCCCGCGCAGAGAACAGGGTGGCCAGCATGTCAGGGAGTTCCACCCAAAAAGAGAGTCCGCCTTCCGGTGGCGTAAAGCGCCAGCGGGGAAAATACTCTTTCATCAGTACTTCGCACATGTCCCGGCGCGCCTGCAGCATCTCCCGTCGCGGCGGCAGCAGCGTGGCGGCGTTTGCCAGCAGCCAGCTGCAGGCCAACTGCTCCAGCAGCGGCGTACCCAGGTCCAGAGAGTCGCGGGCCTGAATCAGCGAGGCGATCGTTCGCGCGCTGGCGCGGATCCAGCCGATGCGCAGTCCCCCCCAGAAACTTTTCCCGGCCGAACCGATAGTGATCACCGCGGCGTCGGGATTAAAGCAGGCCAGCGGCGGCGGGGGCGGGGCGTTATACCAGAGGTCGACCATGGTCTCATCGATCACCAGCGTTGTTCGCGTCCTGGCCGCGATGTCCGCGACCCGCTGGCGGGTAGGGGCATCCATACAGCGCCCGGTAGGGTTGTGAAAATCCGGCATCAGCCATGCCAGACGCGGCGCGGTCTGCGCAATGGTCGCCGCTAATCCATCGCAGTCCCATCCCTGCTGGGGGAGTGCGACCCCGACGGGCCGGCAGGAGGCGCCCTGAATGGCGCTGATGGCCATTGGATAGGTCGGGGCGTCAATGACCACCCGGTCACCGGGGCCGGTGAACAGACGCAGGATCAGCGCGAAGGCGCTGAGCGCGCCGTTGACCACCATCACTTCATCGGGCCGCGTCGGCAGGCCACGTTCGCTGTAGCGCCGGGCAATCGCTTCCCGCAGCACCGGGAGCCCCTGCTGATCGTAGCCGGTCTGGGTGAGATAGGGCGGCAGCAGGGTCATGGCGTGCTGGAAGGCCTGATGGACCTCCGGACCGGCGCTGAGGGCAGCGGTAGAGAGATTGATCGTCGAGGGGGTCGCAGAGTGCGGCGGCAGATCGGCAGGGCGTTCCGGCAGGACAATGCGCGACCCGCTCCCCTGGCGGCTATGGAGAAACCCCTCCTCCCGCAGCTGGCCGAGGGCGCTGGCGATGGTCGTCCGGCTGACGTTGAGGGCTGCCGCCAGCTCGCGCTCGCCGGGCAGGCGCGTCTGTAGCGTCAGACGGCCATCGAGGATCAGCAGGCGGAGCGCTTCCGCCAGCTGGCGCCATAGCGGTGTGCGGGAACTGGACTCCTGCCAGTTGCCAAGCAGGCGTACCAGGGACTGTGTTCCAAAGCGTCGGGCTGACATAGCGATCCACTTTTCCAAAACTGGCCATTAATTATCAGTCCATTTTTGCTGATGATGAGGGCATTCGCAATGATGTTGAGGAAAAAATATGCTTCGTCGCCTGCTGCAGTTATATATCGGTCTTGTGCTCTACGGCGTGTCCACGGCGCTCTTCGTGCATGCTAATCTCGGCGCCGATCCGTGGGACGTTTTTCATCTTGGGGTGGCTAAACAGCTGGGGATCAGTTTCGGGACCGTGATTATCCTGACCGGCGCCGCGGTGCTGCTGCTATGGATCCCGATTCGGCAGATGCCGGGGCTCGGCACGGTGAGTAATGTTATCGTGCTGGGGCTGGCGGCGGACGCCACGCTGGCCGTCCTGCCTCCGCTGGAGTCGCTGGTGGCGCGCAGTGCGCTGCTGGTGGTGGCGATTGTGATGAACGCTATCGCCACCGGGATGTACATTGGCGCGGGCTTTGGCCCGGGTCCGCGCGATGGCCTGATGACCGGCCTGCACGCTCGCACCGGCTGGTCATTGCGCGGTATCCGTACGGCGATCGAGCTCTCCGTGCTGCTGATTGGCTGTCTGCTGGGGGGCAAGTTTGGCGTCGGAACCGTCATTTACGCGCTGTCGATTGGGCCGCTGATCCAGCTGTGCCTGCCGTGGTTCAGCCAGCCCGTCCGCCGCCGGGCGGTCAGCACTCCCCGGGAGAGCGTCTCCTGAAGGGAACCCGCGCCCTCGTCGTCAAGAAGAGGGCGCATTGTGGTTTACAGGCCGCTCAGGCCATGAAGCATCATGTAGATCCCCACCACAATAATCAGTAAGCCTGAGATCCAGGGCGCTTTGCGCGAGATGTCGTTAAGCCACGGCCAGCGGCGGGTGGCATGTTTCATGCTCAGGGCGGCGATAGCCCCGGAAGCCACCAGCGTCAGCGCCAGACCGACGCTAAAGCCGAGTACCAGCGTGGCGCCCAGTGAGAATTTCTTCAGCTGTAAACAGATAAGCAGCACGGTAATGGACGCCGGGCAGGGGATCAGCCCGCCGGTCAGGCCAAACATCACAATCTGCCCGGTCGTCACCTGGCGGCCATCGAAGCGCCGGTTAATCTCCTGAGCATGGGCCCGCTGATGCGCGTCCTGCCACTCCTCCGCCACCAGCGGCGCGCCAGGGGAGTGAGAATGATGGTGGTCATGATGTTCATGATGATGATGATGGTCATGGTCATGGTCATGGTCATGGTCATGGTCATGGTCATGGTCATGGTCGTGCCCGTGCTGAGGATGATGGTGGTGGGCGTGGGGCCGCGATTCGCGCCAGGTGCGCCAGAGCATCCAGCAGGCAATCAACACAATGACAATCCCTGAGATCAGCTGAAACCAGGGCTCAGAAGTCTGGGCGTTCCAGCCGCGGCCAAACCACAGGCCGGCCATGGCGATCAGCCAGACCACCGCGGTATGCGAGACCGTCGCCGCCAGCCCCAACAGAACCGCCTGCTTTAAGGTTCCCCGTACCGCCACGATAAAGGCGGCCATCATCGTTTTTGAGTGGCCGGGTTCGAGGCCGTGCAGCGCGCCGAGCAGTATCGCGCTGGGAATAAACAGCCAGGCATTGCCCTGCTGCAGAAGGGAAGTGAAATCGTTCATATCGGGATCCTTGCCAAAAGTGGCTCTATGCTACTCCCCCCCAGTAGTAAAATACTACCCCCCAGTAGAAAAAGAGGCTGATAAAAGGGATCATGCTATGCTGGCAAGCGTTGCCGGCGTCGAAGGTCGGGCAATGACGGCAGAATAAAACGGTGGATCGCGCAATGTCACACACAGTGAGAGACAAAAAGAAGTTACTGACCCGGCTGAAGAAAATTCAGGGGCAGAGTACCGCATTAGAGAAAATGCTTAATCGCGAGCATGAGTGCGCTGAGGTGCTACAGCAGCTGGCGGCGATCCGCGGCGCGGTCAATGGCATGATGCTGCAGGTTATCCAGGGGCATCTGACCGACCATGTGGTGAAAGAGCCAGATGAGACGCAGCGTGAAGCGGATCTGGAGACGGTGATGCAGGTGATTAAATCCTATCTGAAGTAGCCTCCGGCAGAGGGCGGCGAAGAGGCTGCGCCCGCTGACCTTCTGCGCAGGCTGCCTGCCGCTTAATGCGCATGGAGATTATCTTCCGCCCACTGAATAAATGACTCTTTTGGCAGTGCTTTGCTGTACAGCCATCCCTGGGCGTACTGAACGCCATGCTGTCGCAGCCAGTCGCGCTGGCTTTCGGTTTCCACCCCTTCGGCGACGGTGGTCAGATTGAGCGCCTTGGCCATTTCAATAATGTGCGGCGTCAGCGGCCGGTACTCGAGGGTATCGACAAAGGATTTATCGATTTTCAGCGTGTCGACGTCCAGCTTCTGCAGATAGCTCAGGCTGGAGTAGCCGGTACCGAAATCGTCAATCGAGATCCGATGGCCAGCCTGACGGTAGTGAGCGATCACCGGCATGGTGGTCTCCGGGTCGACAAACCCGCGCTCGGTGATCTCAAGGATGATCTGTTCGGCGGCGATCCCCCAGTGCTGCAGCTGATCGTGTAACAGCGTGGGCAGGGTGGGAGAGCGTAAGTCATCCACCGACAGGTTGATGGAGATATGCACTTCCGGCCGCTGCCTCAGCCAGGGGCCCAGATCGGCGAAAATTTTCCTGACGATATCTTCCGTCAGCTGGGTGATCAGTCCGGTCTGCTCGGCCAGGGGAATGAAGATATCCGGCGATAAATAGGTACCGTCGGGTTGCTGCCAGCGCGCCAGCGCTTCGGCTCCGGCGATTTTCCCGTCCTGCAATGAAATAATCGGCTGATAGTGAACCTGAATCGCCTGGGAATTGAGGGCGTCAAGCATACTGTTGCGCGGTGAACGCAGGTGTCTCAGCAGGCGCAGCAGCAGCCAGGTGGCAAGCAGGCTGGTGAAGATGCCGGCCGGGAGCCAGAAGATCAACTGCTGCCGTATGTGCTGCTGCAGGGGCAGGGTGGATGACCAGGTCACAATGCCGGATCCCAGCTCAGGAATGCGCTGGATCCGGTAGACCGTATTATCCAGGGTAAGCATATTCAGGTGCGGGTCTTTAATCCGTTGCCAGACCTTCGCCGGCAGCGGCTGGCTGCTGATCACCATTTTCAGATGGTCCAAACCAAACAGCATGGTATGGATCTTCTCCTCGCTGGCGGGCACCACATCAATGAAGGAGATGGGATCGATCATTACCATATGCTGCTGGCTGGCCATGGCCGTCATCTGGTGATTGAGGCCAAGATCGTTAATCGAGGTCAGCCAGGTGCGATAGCCGTCGGAGGCAATGTGGTCCGGTGGCGGGAAGGTCACCGCGACGCTATGGTCTTCCAGCGAGGAACATTGCGGTACGGAATTCAGCAGCCAGAGCACTTCCTGAACGTAGCGGTGGGTATAGGCGATCCGGCGGAGCATGAGCAGATGTTCAGGGCTACAGGACGAGCCTGTATGTGCATCGGCCTCCCGCAGCGCTTCCCGGGCCTGATCGGCGACCTGCAGCGTGCGGACGACGATGCGGTTGGAATAATCATCCAGTTCACGATAGAACTGCATTTTGGCCTGCCGCGCCGCCTGCCAGATGCTGAGCGAGATGGGCAGGATGATGGCCAGTATCAGCACCCCTGTAAACAGCGCCATCAGATGCCGGGTCCTCATGCCTGTGTCCTTATCGTTCGCCGGGTGTCATCAGTATATGCGAAAGATAAACCGGGCGCAGTGGGAGAAATCGCGCTGTGTGGGGAAAAAAACCGGCATCACAATAGCCTGCGATGCCGGGAGAGAAGGACGATTCCGATGCAGCAGAATAAAAATGAGGGTGTGAATGCCGGGCAGGATGTATTCCGGCATTCAGTCGCAGCATACGCTGCGCAGATGACAGCAATATGTTGGCTTAGTGCGCGTCTGGTGCCGTGATATCGGCGCTGATGCGCAGATCGTTCTCATCAAACACCATGCAGAAGCGGTCATCGAAGGCCAGATTAATCTTCTGCCACGGGCGGAAATGGACGTCGCCGGGCAGCAGAACCTTGACGTTATCGTGACCATAGCACTGGCCGAACAGGTAGGTATTGTTGCCCAGACGTTCCACCACTTCACATTGAAACTCCACCACGGTACCGGTGGAGACTTCAGGCGTGAGGTGCTCTGGCCGGATCCCCAGCGTTACCGCGGCGCCGGGGTTAAGCGGTTGGGTGGCAACGTTCAGGGTGAGCTGATGGTCCTGGGCGAGGGTGACCGTTAAACGCTCTGGCTGCCAGTCGCTGACGGTGGCGGGTAAAAAGTTCATCTTTGGCGAGCCGATAAAACCGGCGACGAATTTGTTGACCGGATTGTAGTAAAGCGCCATCGGCGAACCCATTTGTTCAACCTTTCCGTAGTTCATGACCACGATTTTATCAGCGAGAGTCATCGCCTCCACCTGATCGTGCGTGACATACACCATGGTGGTCTTCAGCTCCTGGTGCAGGCGGGCAATATGCAGGCGCATATCGACGCGCAGTTCCGCGTCGAGGTTAGAAAGCGGCTCATCGAACATAAACACCCGGGGATTACGCACGATAGCGCGGCCAATGGCCACGCGCTGCCGCTGGCCGCCGGAGAGCTGCTTCGGTTTACGGTCCAGCAGGTGAGAGAGCTGCAGCGTTTTGGCCACCATTTCCACCTGGCGACGGATCTCCGCTTTCGGCACTTTATTCACCTTCAGCCCGTAGCCCATATTCTCCGCCACCGTCATGTGTGGGTAGAGCGCATAGGACTGAAAAACCATCGCCACGCCGCGGCGGGCGGGGACCACATCGTTCATTACCTCATCGCCGATCAGCACTTCCCCGTCGCTAACCTCTTCCAGCCCGGCAATCATACGTAACAGCGTCGATTTTCCACAGCCGGAAGGGCCGACGAAGACCGCAAACTCGCCATCTTCAATATCGAGATTGACCTGGTGCAGCGTCACCGTGCTGCCGAACCTTTTGGTGACATTCCTCAGTCGTATATTGGACATCCACATTCCCCGAAGTGAGTAGCCGTTGTTTGCCGTTGGCGTGTCGCTGAGTTGAGTGAAATTGTATTACGTGTAACAAAACAGCGTGACGATATTCAACAGCGCTAAAATCATGTCCTGACTATAACTTCCGCGGATTTTGCGCCATACAGCGGCGTTTCATTTCTGCAAGGATGATCACACAACTGGCAGCTTATGGTAGTTTTATCCCTAATCAAAGCGTAGCGTATAACAAAAGCGAATCAGCGTCTGTTTTCTATGTAACAACGCAGTTTGAAATGATTTTTTTTCTAACTGTCAGATGTAATTCAAATAAAAACCATTAAATTGTTATACCTTCACATGAGGTTGATAATGAAAAAGAACACGCTTGCTGCACTGATCCTTACCACCCTCGCGGCGGGGCAACTTACCAGCCTGCAGGCGCATGCCGCCGGGCAGCTCAACGTTTGGGAAGACATTAAAAAATCCACTGGCATCAAAACCGCGGTCAGCGATTTTGAGAAGCAGTACAACGTGAAGGTCAATCTGCAGGAGATGCCTTATGCCCAGCAGCTGGAAAAACTGCGCCTCGACGGCCCGGCGGGCATTGGGCCGGACGTGCTGGTGATCCCGAATGACCAACTCGGCGGCGCCGTCGTTCAGGGGCTTCTCTCGCCGCTCAACGTCGAGCAGGCGAAACAGGATGCCTTTACGCCAGCCTCTATCAATGCCTTCCGCATGGACAACGCGCTGTACGGCATCCCGAAAGCGGTGGAAACCCTGGTGCTTATCTACAACAAGGACCTGATCGACAAACCGCTGGACAGCCTGCAGGCCTGGCTGGACTACTCGAAGACCCAGCGCGAGCAGAACAAATACGGCCTGCTGGCGAAGTTTGATCAGATCTACTACAGCTGGGGAGCCATTGGCCCGATGGGCGGCTATATCTTCGCGAAGAACGACGGCGGCGGTTTCAACCCGCAGCAGGTGGGGCTCAATACTCCCGGCGCTGTGGAAGCCGTGACCTTCCTGAAAAAATTCTATGCCGAGAAGGCTTTCCCTGCAGGGATCCTCGGCGATAACGGGCTGAACGCCATTGATTCGCTGTTTACCGAGAAAAAAGCGGCGGCGGTGATCAACGGCCCCTGGGCCTTCCAGCCGTATGAAGCCGCCGGTATCAACTATGGCGTGGTGCCGCTGCCGACCCTGCCGGACGGCAAGCCGATGAGCTCCTTCCTCGGCGTTAAGGGCTACGTGGTATCGACCTGGAGTAAAGACAAGGCGCTGGCGCAACAGTTTATCGAGTTCATCAACCAGCCGCAGTATGTAAAAGCCCGCTATGTCGCCACCGGCGAAATCCCGCCGCTGAAGGCGATGATTGACGACCCGGTGATTAAAAATGACGAAAAGGCCAGCGCCGTCGCCGTACAGTCGGCGCGGGCGATGGCCATGCCGGGCATTCCGGAGATGGGGGAAGTGTGGGGGCCGGCTAATGCCGCGCTTGAACTGAGCCTCACCGGCAAGCAGGCGCCGCAGGCCGCGCTCGATAACGCGGTGAAACAGATCAAGATGCAGATCGAAGCGATGCAGGCCAGCAATCAGTAATTTACCGTCACGTGAAGTCACCGAGCGGGAGGGGGACCTCCCGTTTGTAGAAGGAGTCGAGTGTGAGCATCCATTCCAGCGAAAATTTTAGCGACGCGCGCGGGCCCGGGCGCCATGCGTGGTGCGGCCTGCTGCTGGCAATCGTGCCGGGTTTCGGCCAGTTTTATCATCGCCAGTGGCTGAAGGGGCTGGTCTTCCTGGTGTTGTTGAGCAGCTTTCTGGGTATTTTTTATGATTTCCTGCGCGAGGGGCTGTGGGGGCTCTATACCCTGGGTGAAGAGGTGCCCCGGGATAACTCTATCTTCCTGTTAGCGGAGGGGATTATCAGCGTGCTGATCGTCGCTTTTGGCGTGCTGATCTATTTTCTCTCGCTGCGGGACGCGTGGCTGAACGGCAAAAAACGCGATGAGGGAGTCGCGCTGAACAGCGTGCGTAAGCAGTACCAGATGCTGCTGAGCGACGGCTTCCCGTACCTGATGATCACGCCAGGCTTTATTCTGCTGGTCTTTGTGGTGATCTTTCCCATTCTGTTTGGTTTCGCCATCGCCTTCACCAACTATAACCTGTACCACACGCCGCCGGCGAAGCTGGTGGACTGGGTGGGCCTGAAAAACTTCGTCAATATTTTCACCCTCTCCATCTGGCGCTCCACCTTCCTGGATGTGCTGCAGTGGACCGTGGTGTGGACGCTGCTGGCGACCACCCTGCAGTGTACGGTGGGCGTGCTGTTGGCGATTCTGGTGAACCAAAAAGATCTGCGCTTTAAGCCGCTGATCCGCACTATCTTTATTTTGCCGTGGGCGGTGCCGGGGTTTGTCACCATCCTCGTCTTTGCCGGGATGTTCAATGACTCCTTCGGGGTGATTAACAACGCGATCCTGTCATTCTTCGGCATCAGTCCAAAGGCATGGCTGACCGACCCGTTCTGGACCAAAACCGCGCTGATCATGATGCAGACCTGGCTTGGCTTCCCGTTTGTCTTTGCCATGACCACCGGCGTGCTGCAGGCGATCCCGGACGATCTGTATGAAGCGGCGACGATGGACGGCGCCAGCGCCTTTACCCGCCTGCGCACCATCACCCTGCCGCTGGTGCTGTACGCGATCGCGCCGATCATCATCACCCAGTACACCTTCAACTTTAATAATTTCAACATCATTTATCTGTTTAACAACGGCGGCCCTGCGGTGGCGGGATCTAACGCCGGCGGGACGGATATTCTGGTGTCGTGGATCTATAAGCTGACGATGTCCTCGTCGCAGTACGCCATCGCGGCGACCATCACTATCCTGCTGTCGATCTTCGTCGTCGGCCTGGCGCTGTGGCAGTTCCGCGCCACCAAATCCTTCAAAAATGACGACATGGCGTAAGGGAAGCAACATGGCTCAATCACCCAGTATTAAACGCGAAAAGTGGATCCGACTCTCTCTCACCTGGCTGGTGGTTATCCTGGTCTCGGTGGTGATTATCTATCCGCTGGTCTGGACCGTCGGGGCGTCGCTGAACGCCGGCAATAGCCTGCTGAGTACCTCGATCATTCCGGAAAATCTGTCGTTCCAGCACTATGCCGATCTGTTCAATGGCAATGTGAATTACCTTACCTGGTACTGGAACTCGATGAAAATCAGCTTCCTGACCATGGTGCTGACCCTGATTAGCGTCAGCTTTACCGCCTACGCCTTCTCCCGCTTCCGCTTTAAAGGGCGGCAGAACGGGCTGATGCTGTTCCTGCTGCTGCAGATGATCCCGCAGTTTTCCGCGCTGATTGCCATCTTTGTGCTGTCGCAACTGCTTGGCCTGATTAACAGCCATCTGGCGCTGGTGCTGATCTACGTCGGGGGAATGATCCCGATGAACACCTGGCTGATGAAGGGGTATCTCGACGCGATCCCCAAAGATCTGGATGAGTCCGCCCGCATGGACGGCGCCAGCAGCTTTCGCATCTTTATCGAGATCATCATGCCGTTGTCGAGGCCGATCCTCGCGGTGGTGGCGCTGTTCTCCTTCACCGGCCCGCTGGGGGATTTCATCCTCTCCAGCACCATCCTGCGTACCCCGGATAAATACACCCTGCCTATCGGTCTGTATAACCTGGTGGCGCAAAAAATGGGGGCCAGCTACACCACCTACGCGGCGGGGGCGGTGCTGATTGCCGTGCCGGTCGCGATCCTCTATCTGGCGTTACAAAAATACTTCGTCTCCGGCCTGACCTCGGGCAGTACTAAAGGATAAGCACATGAAAAGATTTACACCCGCATGGCTTGCGGTTTGTCTGGCATGCAGTTTTTCCCCCCCTTCGCTGGCGGCGGACGCGCTTGAAACCCGCGCCTTTCAGGGCATGCCGGCGGACTTTATTAAAGGCGCGGATATCTCCACGCTGCTGGATGCTGAAAAGCACGGGGCGACCTTCTACGACCAGAATAACCAGCGTAAGGATCCGATCGCCATTCTGAAAGAGAACGGCGTCAACTATGTTCGCCTCCGCCTGTGGGTGGATCCGCATTCGGCAAGCGGCGAGGGCTATGGCGGCGGGAATAACGATCTGGCCACGACCCTGGCGCTGGCGAAACGCGCGAAAGCCCAGGGAATGAAGCTGCTGCTCGACTTTCATTACAGCGATTTCTGGACCGATCCCGGCAAGCAGTTCAAACCGAAGGCCTGGGAAAAGATGGATTACCCGCAGCTGAAAACGGCGATTCATGACTATACCCGGGATACCATCGCCCGCTTTAAGCAGGCGGGCGTCCTGCCGGATATGGTGCAGATCGGCAATGAGATCAATGGCGGTATGCTGTGGCCGGAAGGGAAAAGCTGGGGGCAAGGGGGCGGAGAGTTCGACCGGTTGGCTGGTCTGCTGAACGCGGCCATTGATGGCCTGAAGGCGAACCTGCACAACGGCGAACAGGTGAAAATCATGCTGCATCTGGCTGAAGGGACCAAAAACGATACCTTCCGCTGGTGGTTTGACGAAATAGAGAAACGCCATGTGCCGTATGACGTGATCGGTTTGTCGATGTACACCTACTGGAACGGGCCGATCAGCGCCCTGAAGGCCAATATGGATGACATCAGCAAACGCTATAACAAAGACGTTATTGTCGTCGAGGCGGCCTATGCCTATACCCTGGCCAATTGCGATAACGCGGAAAATAGTTTCCAGGCCAAAGAGGAAAAGGACGGGGGATATCCCGCCAGCGTGCAGGGACAATATCGCTATATCCACGATCTGATGCAGGCGGTTATCGATGTTCCCGACCAGCGCGGCAAAGGGATTTTTTACTGGGAGCCCACGTGGATTGCCGTTCCGGGAAATACCTGGGCCACCCCGGCGGGGATGAAATATATCCATGACGAATGGAAAGAGGGCAATGCGCGTGAAAATCAGGCGCTATTTGATTGCCAGGGAAAAGTATTGCCGTCGGTAAAAGTATTTAATTAATTTTTTGTCGTTCTTTTCAGGAAGTTTATTATGAATAAATTTGCACCTTTACATCCAAAGGTTAATACGCTGCTGCATGGCGCAGATTATAACCCGGAACAATGGGAGAATGACCCCGATATTATTGATAAAGACATTGCCATGATGCAGCAGGCAAAATGTAATGTGATGTCGGTGGGAATATTTAGCTGGGCGAAACTTGAGCCGTGCGAAGGGGTATTTGATTTCGCCTGGCTGGATACTATCCTCGATAAACTGTATGCCGCCGGCATTCATGTTTTTCTGGCCACGCCGAGCGGCGCGCGTCCGGCGTGGATGTCACAGCGCTATCCGCAGGTTCTGCGGGTGGGGCGCGATCGGGTGCCAGCCCTGCACGGCGGCCGTCACAACCACTGTATGTCATCGCCGGTGTATCGTGAGAAGACCCTTAAAATCAATACCCTGTTGGCGGAGCGCTATTCTGCGCACCCGGCGGTGCTGGGCTGGCATATTTCCAATGAATATGGCGGCGAATGTCATTGCGAGCGCTGCCAGACTCGCTTTCGCGACTGGCTGAAGGCGCGGTACCAGACCCTGGAGAATCTCAACCAGGCCTGGTGGAGCACTTTCTGGAGCCATACCTACAGCGACTGGTCGCAGATTGAATCGCCTGCGCCGCAGGGCGAGGTGTCGATCCACGGCCTGAATCTGGACTGGCATCGCTTTAATACCGCCCAGGTGACCGATTTCTGCCGCCATGAAATCGCCCCGCTGAAGGCGGCGAATGCCGCCCTGCCGGTGACCACCAACTTTATGGAGTATTTTTACGATTACGACTACTGGCAGCTGGCGGAGGTGCTGGACTTTATCTCCTGGGACAGCTATCCGATGTGGCACCGCGACAAAGACGAAACCGCGCTGGCCTGCTATACCGCGATGTATCACGACATGATGCGCAGCCTGAAGGGCGGCCAGCCGTTTGTGCTGATGGAGTCCACGCCGGGCGCCACCAACTGGCAGCCGACCAGCAAACTGAAGAAACCGGGGATGCATATTCTCTCTTCGCTGCAGGCGGTGGCGCATGGCGCCGACTCGGTGCAGTATTTCCAGTGGCGCAAGAGCCGTGGTTCGGTTGAGAAATTCCACGGCGCGGTGGTCGACCACGTTGGGCATATTGATACCCGCATTGGCCGTGAAGTCAGCCAGCTCGGCGAGATCCTCAGCAAGCTGCCGGCGGTGAGGGGGTGTCGCACCGAGGCGAAAGTGGCGATTATTTTCGACCAGCAGAACCGCTGGGCGCTTGATGACGCCCAGGGGCCGCGCAATCTGGGTATGGAGTATGAGAAGACGGTCAATGAGCACTACCGTCCGTTCTGGGAGCAGGGCATCGCCGTCGATGTGATTGACGCCGACGCTGATTTAACGCCGTATCGGCTGGTGATTGCCCCGATGTTATACATGGTGCGCGACGGCTTTGCCGGGCGGGCGGAGGCGTTCGTCGCCAGCGGCGGCCATCTGGTGACCACCTACTGGACCGGCATCGTCAACGAGTCCGATCTCTGCTATCTCGGCGGCTTCCCGGGCCCGCTGCGCAATCTTCTGGGCATCTGGGCGGAGGAGATCGACTGTCTGAATGACGGCGAGTTTAATCTGGTGCAGGGCCTGGCCGGGAATCAGTGCGGACTTCAGGGCCCCTATCAGGTGCGCCATCTCTGTGAACTGATCCATACCGAAAGCGCGCAGACGCTGGCCACCTACCGAGATGATTTTTATGCCGGAAGGCCAGCGGTGACGGTGAACGGCTTCGGGAAAGGTAAAGCCTGGCATGTGGCCTCCCGCAACGATTTGGCCTTCCAGCGCGACTTTTTTGCCGCCCTGAGCAAGGAGCTGGCGCTGCCGCGGGCGATCGCGGCGGATTTACCGCCCGGAGTGGTGGCCACCGCGCGCACCGACGGTGAGAGTACGTTTGTCTTCCTGCAGAACTACAGCGCGCAAAGCCATACCCTGAGCCTGCCGCCAGGGTATCGGGATTGCCTGACCGACGCGGCGGTGGCGGACCCGCTGACCCTGTCAGCATGGGATTGCCGTATTCTCCGTCGCCACGCGTAATCCTTTTTCTCCACGCCTGCTCTGCCGAGCAGGCTTTTTTTTATCTATTACCCTGGAGTTTATGATGGTGAGTTTAAAATCTTTCCTGCACTATTTCTCGCCTGCGCGTCCGGCACAGCCGTTAAGCGAAGCGGAAAAACAGCAAATCGAGGCGCTGATTCAGGCTTTCGGCGGTGAAGCGAATATTACCCAAGTGGACGCCTGTATTACCCGTCTGCGGGTAACGGTTCGTCATCTGGCGGCCGTGGACTCTGACGCATTACAGCAGCAGGGCGCGCTGGGCGTCATTATTCTTGGTCAGCAGGTTCATGCTATTTTCGGTAAGCAGTCCGATGCGCTACGTCAATTGCTGGATGACCATTTTGCCGCGCGGAAATAAATAAAATGGGATAACCTGAAAACAGGTTATCCCGAAAATAAGACAAAGACAGCAGTGGCAATAATGATTACCGGAGGGTAATTAATGACCTTAGCGTTGGAGATATCAATAACGTATTTTTCTTACCAGAGCGATATTACCACCAGGCTTCAACCTGCACGCCGAAATTCCAGGTATTATTCGCCGTCTGGTCTTCAAATGGTTTACCATCTTCGGAATCATTCAGATACGACGCGAAAATACGTAATTCCGGACGTGACATAAAGTCCGGCCCGTCCGCCAGACCCAGCGCAATGGTATATTTCTCACCGGCCTGTTTGTAACTGGTGCCATTGTTGTAGCTGTCTTTCTGATAGAAACCGCCGACTTCGCCAATCAGGCGCACGTAGTCGGTGAACTGATACTGCCCGCGGGCGACCAGCGACAGCATCCGCGTTTTGTCGGTGTAGTCGGTAATATCATCCGCCGAGCCCCAGGTCAGAACGTGGTTGATGGAGAACTTCTCGGTAATGGGGATCAGACCGGTGTTAATCACGCGATAGCCGGTGGCGTCATTCACGTAGTTCCACATATCGTACCAGCCGCCGCCCTGGGAGACCATATTCTGCGCCAGCCCTTTGTTGGCATACTGCAGCACGGTTTTGTTATAGCCGCCCAGCATATCCTGACTGATTTCACCGGTTAGCATCACGCCATTTTCGGCATCGTACAGCCCGCCGTAGCTGTCCTGTTTTTTGGTGGTGTTCGGCATGGCGTAGTCGATGCCGAATTCGGTCCACGACCCGGACCACGGCTTCCATCCCGCATAGCGTAAATCGATATAGTTGATATTGACGTTGCTGTCGCCATCGACGCGATAGTCAACGTCGTTGGCATCGCCGCGGATCCACGCCAGCGAGACGGCGCCCGGGCCAAGGGTGTAGTTTTCCACCCCGGCCCCGGAGCCGGAAATGTTCCAGTATTTGGTATCGATGATGTGCAGATCGTGACGCTGATAGTAACGTTTGCCGCCCCAGATCACCGCATTCGGATCGCCCGGGATCAGCCCTTTGATCTGCAGATTCAGCTGACGTAAGCCGAACTGCGCGTCATCGTTCAACGTGGTTTCATTATCGTTAGAGCCATCGGAGACCATGCTGACCATGCTGTCGAGATAGAAACTGACATCATCTTTTTTGTAGACCTCGGAGCCCAATTCCAGTTCGCCATAGGTATCCGATTCGTTCCCCAACCGGCCCAGCTTGTTCTTTTGCCATTCCGCTTCGCTACCGTCGCCGGAGACCCCAACCCCGGCGCGCAAATAGCCATGAAAATCAACGGTCGGGATCGCAGCGGTAGCCGCAAAGGCGGAAGGGGTGATTAGCGCAGCGGCTAATGCTGTGGAAAGGGCGCGCAGTGTCGTATTCATCTCTATCCTCTTATTGTTTTGTATTACGTTCACATAACTGATGTCATAAAATGCCTAAATGTAACTTCAGGCAAACGAGATATGATTATTGTGTGACTAAGTGCAAATAATAACGCTGGTTTTTGTTGTGATGAGTGAGGTGATTCACAATTAACCTGGTTGTGAACGTAATACTTTTTGTGGTCTAATTTTGCGGTGAGAAGTGGCGGTGAGCGTTTTTTCAAATGGCCCCTGTTACAATCATGGGATAACAACATAAGGAACCGGACCATGAAGTCTAAAAGCGCTACTCTGGAAGACGTCGCACGTCATGCGGGTGTCTCTTACCAGACCGTGTCCAGGGTACTCAACAAATCTGCCAATGTATCCGAAGCGACGCGCCGCAAGGTGGAGAAATCGATAGAGGCTCTACGCTATGTGCCCAACCGGCTGGCGCAGCAGCTGGTGGGGAAGGAGAGCCAGACGGTGGGGCTGGTGACGATTTCGCTGGCCTGGCATGCCCCCTCCCAGGTGGCGGCGGCGGTAAAACGCTATGCCAACCTGGAAGGTTACCAGGTCCTGATTTCGATGATCGATGAGAGCGTCAACCAAAGCATCCAGGATTCCATCAATGAGCTGAAGTCTCAGCGGGTGGATAAGGTCATTATCAACGTGCCGCTGGAGACCGAACAGGCGCAGAAAATCGCCGCTGACAACGATGATATCGTCTGCCTGTTTCTCGATGTTGATCCCTACAGCTCCGTGTTTAACGTTTCGTTTAACCCGGCGGACGGCACCCGGGCCAGCGTCAAATATCTCTACGAGATGGGGCATCGGGAGATCGCGCTGCTGGCGGGGCCGGACAGCTCCGTATCGGCCAAACTGCGGCTGAAAAGCTGGCTGGAGACCCTGGATGGCTACGGCCTGAAGCCGGTGACCGTCCTGCACGGCAACTGGGATGCGCAAAGCGGCTACGCCGGCGCGCTGCAGATGCTGCGTGAAACGCCGAACTTCAGCGCTGTGCTGGTGGGCAATGACCAAATGGCGCTGGGGGTGCTCAGCGCCTTCCATCAGCATCAGGTGGCGGTGCCGGGAGAGAAATCGGTGATTGGCTATGACGATACCTATGAAAGCTCCTTTTTCTATCCGGCATTGAGTACGGTATCGCTGGACCTCGACCTGCAGGGTAAAGAGGCGGTGCGGCGGATCCTCGCCAGTACCAGCGGCGCGGCGCATACCTCATCCATCCTGCCGGCGCGCCTGGTGATTCGCCATTCCAGCGGCGCCAGAGTCGAGCAGGGGAAAGATCTGCAGGCCATCGCGGAGCAACTTCGCGCAATCGCTCACCGTCTGGCGCCCTGAAGCCAAAGGCGAGGAAACTCGCCTCTTTGTTATTACCCCTGCTATAACCATGGTTGATCTTTGTCGTGGAACGGCGTAACTTAATTGTTATGTTATAACATAATTGCGAGATCATCATGAAAGCCCATATCCATCCTCCCTATCGCACGGTGGTGTTTCACGACACCAGCGCCAATGAATATTTTAAAGTTGGCTCAACCATCCGCACCGAACGCGTGATTGAGCTCGACGGTGAGACGTATCCGTATGTGACGATCGATGTCTCATCGAAATCGCATCCTTACTACACCGGCAAACAAAAAACGTTCGCCAGCGAGGGTAGCGCGGCCCGTTTCCGCCAGCGTTTCGGCGGCTTTATTGATGCAAAAAGGAAGGCATGATGCAGGTCGTTAACTCATTACGCAGCGCCAAACAGCGCCACCCGGATTGCCAACTGGTCAAACGCAAAGGGCGGCTGTACGTGATCTGTAAGAGCAACCCCCGCTTTAAAGCGGTGCAGGGGCGCAAAAAACGTCGTTAACGGAAGCTTTCCAGGGGACGGCGCTGCTGGCCGTCGGCGGTAAAATTGTCGGCGGCCAGCCATTGGCGCATGGCGCTATCCAGCTGCGGCCATTCGCCATCAATCACTGAAAACCAGTCCGTGTCCCGGTTGTGTCCTTTGCTCACCAGCGCCTGACGAAAACGTCCTTCGTACTGAAATCCCAGTCGCCTTGCCGCCCGGCCTGACGGCGTATTGAGGCTATTGCATTTCCATTCATAGCGACGGTAGCCGAGCGTCCCGAAAACATACTGCATCAACAGCCAGTGCGCTTCGGTGGCCATAGCCGTTCGGCTCAGCAATGGAGAGAAATGGACATGCCCCACCTCGACCACGCCGTGGTTGGCATCGATACGCATTAACGCCAGCGACCCGACCGCCGTCCCGCGCTGCTGGTCAACGACGGCGAAATGGATAGGATCGGTCAGCGTCGCAACCTGCGCCACCCAGGCGCTAAATTCAGCCAGACTGGTTTCCGGTTCGCGCAGCAGCCACGTCCAGCTGCGGGCGTCGGGCGCCAGCTGGTGGGCAGCAAACAGATCGCTGGCGTGGGCGAGGGTGAGCGGTTCGAGCCGACAGCGGCTGCCCTGAAGTACCTGCCGCGTTGGCCAGGGGCGGGGTTGCCAGTCGGGCAGCGCGGCGCCGAGCGCCTGTCCAAACTGATTGTATTCACACATTGCGGTTTCCTTATTGGGGATGTACA
This sequence comes from Klebsiella sp. JB_Kp042, assembly GCF_040065275.1. NCBI lineage: Bacteria > Pseudomonadati > Pseudomonadota > Gammaproteobacteria > Enterobacterales > Enterobacteriaceae > Klebsiella > Klebsiella sp. JB_Kp042. The sequence goes on along the minus strand of NZ_JBEAJL010000026.1, from coordinate 171,425 downwards.
GGCAGCGTACGCGCTGTCTGGTTCCATAAAAAGTGCCACCAGAGTATGTTCTTATGGATCCACGAGGAGGTGACATGAACATACCGGACGATGCGTTTTATGGATTGGTGACGCAGGGGATGCGGCAGCGAACGGACGAAACCCTGCAGCGCGCCCTTTACCACACTTTGCGCCATGCCATCCTGCAGGGAACCCTGGCGGCCAGCTGCCGTTTGCCAGGATCGCGCGTGATTGCCGGTCGACTGCATCTGTCGCGCAATACGGTGAATGCCGCACTGGAGCAGCTGACGCTGGAAGGATACCTGACGCGAAGCCGTCAGGGGACGCAGGTTGTGCCGCTCGCCGCCAGCCGCCGGCAGGAGGTAATCGCGCCACCCGTTGTGCTGTCTGAGCGGCTGCAGGGGCTGCCAGCCGCTATGCGCCGTGACTCGCCGGCGCTGCCGTTTACCCCTGGCATGCCGGCGGTGAACTATTTCCCGCTGCCGCTGTGGCGGCGGTTAATGGATAAGGCTTTGCGCGACGAGGGCAGCATGCTGCTGGGTTACGGTGAGGCCGCGGGCGATCCCCAACTGCGGGAGGCGATCGCTCGCCATCTGGCGCTCTCCCGGGGTATTCAGTGCGACATCCGGCAGATCGTCATCACCGAGGGGGCGCTGGAAGGGGTCAACTTATGCGCCTCGCTGTTGACCAACCCGGGCGACACCGTGTGGCAGGAAGAGCCGGGATACCTGGGCGCCAGGAGTGGTTTCCAGCGGGCGGGGCTGCAGGTCTGTGGGATGGCCGTCGATCATGAAGGGATGTGTATGGCCAACGGCGCGGCAGAGCCACCCCGGCTGATTTTCACCTCTCCCTCTCATCAGTATCCCCTTGGGAGCGTTATGAGCGCCGCGCGGCGTCTGGCGCTGGTGGAGTATGCCCATCGGCACGGCGCGTGGATTGTGGAGGATGACTACGACAGCGAGTTTCGCCACAGCGGAGAGCCGATCCCGGCGATGCTGGGAATGGTCCCGGATGCCCCGGTGGTCTATCTCGGCACCTTCAGCAAAACCCTTTTTCCGGCGCTGCGTATCGGTTTTATGGTAATGCCGCCCGCGCTGGCGGATGCCGCTCAGGGGGCCATTGGCGCGCTGCTGCGCGGAGGGCACCGCGCTGAACAGCGGGCGCTGGCCAGCTTTATCGAGAAGGGGCACTATGCGCGTCATCTGGCGGCGATGCGTCGTCTGTACCGCAAACGTCAGCAGCTGCTGCGCGAGGCGCTGGCGCAAGAGATCACCGTGCCGTGCGAAGTCCTTGGTGGGGAAGGGGGGCTCCATCTGACGCTGGCCATCGAGGGGATCGACGATCGCGCGATAGCGCAGCAGGCGCGTCAGTTTCAGCTGGCGCCCGCTGCGCTAAGTCATTTCTATCTCGACCCGCGGCGGGGGCGGAGCGGGCTGGTGCTGGGGTATGGCAATACTTCTGCTTCCCGCTATCCGCTGGCGCTGCGGACGCTGAATCGTCTTATTGCGCAGTACCGGCTCGGGTCAGCGTAAAGACATCGTAAAAGGAGAGATCGCCTTTGGTGTCGACCATTTTTTTAAGCTGCGCCTTCTGCTCGCTATCGACGTCCGGCGACTGCAGAATACGGTCGATCAGCTGTCGGGGGACAAAGCGGGTGTTGTACCATTCGCCGTTGTAACACACGCGAAAGTCGAGGACATCGATATCTTCGTAACGATAGCGTGGATAGACGTCAAAGAAGAAAAAAGCGTTGAACAGGATGAACAGCACCACCAACAACCAGACCGAATCCACCAGCGTTTCAGAGCGCAGCATCACCACCAGCGTCGCCAGAAACGCGGCATACATGGCAACAAACAGGCCCGGATGGTTACGGATAAAACTGATGCTAAAACGCGGGCGATTATCGCGTTTTTCCTGCACGTTCAGTTCGTCAATGGTGTGAGTTAGCAGGCGTTGTATTTCTGTCATCTTGGTCCCCGAATTCTGCAATAAGCCTGCCCCGTGCGCCCGGTGGCTCGGGCGTGGCAGGCTCAGCCTGAAGGCTATTTTATGTTGCAGTATTCTGCGGAGAAAGTAACAGATCAGTTACAGAAAAGCATAACAGTTACGCATTTGGCGGCGGAAGGCGCTTGATGATCTGCGCCGGGTTGCCGCCGACAACGGTACTGGCGGGGACGTCTTTAGTGACCACCGCTCCGGACGCGATGACCGCATTATCGCCAATGGTCACCCCGGGATTGATCACCGCCCGACCGCCAATCCACACATTGTGGCCAATGGTCACCGGTTTGCCATATTCCTGGCCGCTGTTTCGGGCCTCAGCATCCAGCGGATGGGTGGCGGTATAGACATGGACGCCCGGGGCCAGCATGCAGTTATCGCCAATATGGATAGGGCAGACGTCCAGCATCACGCAGTCAAAATTGGCGTAAAAACCGGCGCCGAGAAAGATATTGTAGCCGTAGTCGCAGCGAAAGCTTGGCTCGATATACGCATCGCCAGCGCGACCGAGCAGCTCGGCGAGAATACGCTGACGTTCTTCCTGCGCATCCGGGGCGGAATGATTGTAACGGTGCAGCAGCTGTCTGGCGCGCAGACGATCGGCGCGTAGCGTTGGGTCGCCAGATAAATAGAGCTCACCGGCGATCATTTTGCGTTTTTCTTCACTCATTGGTCTTCCTTATACCTGACGTTAGATGGCCGCAGCAGTATAAAAAAGAAACCGGTTACAGGTTTGCTGTTGGCTAAATGATGTGATGACTATCACAAAGATACCCTGCTGAGGCTGGCGATTACCGTCCGGTCAGCAGACCGCGTCGGGCGCGGTAATTAGCGGATAAATTTCCACACGGACGTCGGGATCTTATCGTACAGCTTATTCATGGTCAGTTCAGCCAGACGATGATCGGCGGCTGAGTAAAATACCGCCAGCTCATTATCAGAAAGTTCATATTTGTTTTTTTCAATGACGCGCTCCAGCGTGTCAATTGTCTGGCAACGGCGTAAGCGCATCAAATAGTCTGTTTTAGTTAATGGCTTATCAGACATAATTCCACCTTTTGATTGTAATAATCCTAACACGAAAGACTGGCCGGATTTTCCCGGCTGGCGTTGACAAAACAACGAAATAACCGATTACCGGATTTTTTCCACTTTTGCAAATCCGTAGAGTTAATGCCGTAGTTACTGAACAATGTAAATGTATCGTCCAGATATTCGTCAACCTGAGCGATCAGCTTATTATCCTCAGCGTACTTAATTTTATAATTAAGGGCGAATGTGGCAATGTGCTCGATCAGTTCATTTAACTGGAGATTGACAGCCGATGTCGGGTCGTTGACCCAGCCATGGTTGCTCTCTTCCAGGTTTGCAAGGCAGTCATGATACAGCGTTTCGCAGAGAAAGCGTAGTTGTGCGATATCATGTCTTTTTGGCGAGTATTCGTCCATAACGCATCCCCTTTTGAGTGGTTTAAACGACGACTAACAAACACCGTTGTGGGATGAACACGACTAACTGACCTGACACTAACTGAGTAATCCTGCTGATTTAACTATAATCCACTCTCCAACAGATTTCATCGTGCTATTACGAAAAATTACAATTATCAGAGAGAAATTATCTTAAAAATAGACGAATTAAATTCTCCGACCCGGGCGCGCAGCCTGAAAAATAGAGATGTCTTATCAATCATTGGCTTAAGGCAGGCAGTCGTCGCGTTCAGAAACCGCCGGCCGTGATGATGATATTAGGATTATTCCTGGTAAATGAGCGTAAGAAGATCCTAAGGGCTAAACAGCGTGATAGATATAGCCGGGAACACATCAATATATATTAAATGCAGCGCGAAAAATAAACAATGGCAATATGTGCCCTGTGGGTAATGATCAAAAAAAGGGCCGCGGTAGCGGCCCTTTGTTCATCAGTGCAGATTAATGATGCTCAACCTGATGGCTGTGCTCAATATCTTCCGATTTCTTACTAAAGCGGCGTCGCACCACCACAAAGAACACCGGCACGAAGAAGATTGCCAGGATCGTCGCGGTCACCATCCCGCCCATTACGCCTGTACCTACGGCGTTCTGCGCACCGGAGCCCGCTCCGGAGCTGATAACCAGCGGCATAACCCCAAGGATAAACGCCAGGGAGGTCATCAGGATCGGACGCAGACGCATACGTACCGCTTCAAGCGTCGCCTCAATCAGCCCTTTGCCCTCTTTCTCCATCAGGTCTTTGGCGAATTCAACGATCAGTATCGCGTTCTTCGCCGACAGGCCGATGGTGGTCAACAGGCCAACCTGGAAGTAAACGTCATTGGTTAAACCGCGGAAGGTGGCGGCTAACAGCGCGCCGACCACACCCAACGGTACGACCAGCATGACCGAGAACGGAATCGACCAGCTCTCATACAGCGCTGCCAGACACAGGAAGACGACAATCAGCGAGATGGCATACAGGGCAGGGGCCTGGTTACCGGACAGCCGCTCCTGATAAGACATCCCGGTCCAGTCGTAGCCAATACCCGACGGCAGTTTACCCGCCAGCTCTTCCATCAGGCTCATCGCCTCACCGGTACTCTTGCCTGGCGCTGCCTGGCCAAGAATTTCCATTGATGGCAGACCGTTGTAGCGTTCCAGACGCGGCGAACCGTATTCCCAACGCGAGGTGGAGAAGGCGGAGAACGGCACCATCTGACCATCACTGCCGCGAACATACCACTTGCCGATGTCTTCCGGCAGCATACGGTATTTCGCTTCGGACATGATGTACACTTTCTTCACGCGGCCGCGGTCGATAAAGTCGTTGACATAGCTTCCGCCCCAGGCGGCGCCCAGCGTGGTGTTAATGTCGCTGATGGAGACGCCCAGCGCCTGGGCTTTTTCCTGATCGATATCGACTTTGAACTGCGGTGTATCTTCCAGACCGTTAGGACGCACGCCGGTCAGCACGTCAGGATGCTGCGCCACCATGCCAAACAGCTGGTTACGTGCCTGGGTCAGTTTTTCGTGTCCCAGGCCGCCCTGGTCAATCAGCTGGAAGTCAAAGCCGGTCGCGGTACCCAGTTCAACGATAGCCGGCAGGTTAAAGGCGAAGACCATCGCGTCTTTAATCTGCGAGAAGTAGCCCATCGCCCGACCGGTAATCGCTTCAACTTTGTTTTCATCGCCTGGACGCTGACTCCAGTCTTTCAGCGAGACGAACGCGATACCGGTGTTCTGGCCGCGGCCGGCGAAGCCGAAGCCGTTAACCGCAAACACGGATTCCACGTTGTCTTTCTCTTTGGTGAGATAGTAATTCGTCATCTCATCCAGCACTTTCTGCGTGCGCTCCTGGGTGGCGCCGGCAGGCAGCTGGGCCATACTCAGGAACACCCCCTGGTCTTCGTCCGGCAGGAACGAGCTCGGCAGACGAACGAACAGCCACGCCATACCCACCACGATGATCAGATACAGCACCAGATAACGACCGGTGCTGCGCAGAATGTTGCCTACGCTGTCGGTGTAATGGTGCGTGCTCTTATCGAACATGCGGTTAAACCAGCCGAAGAAACCCGTGGTCGCGCCATGGCTGCCTTTCTGAATAGGCTTCAGCATCGTGGCGCACAGCGCCGGCGTCAGGATCAGCGCGACCAGTACCGATAGCGCCATCGCGGAAACGATGGTGATGGAGAACTGGCGATAGATGGCCCCGGTTGAGCCGCCGAAGAACGCCATCGGGATAAATACCGCCGACAGCACCATGGCGATACCTACCAGCGCGCCCTGAATCTGCCCCATCGATTTACGCGTCGCTTCTTTCGGCGGCAGGCCTTCTTCGGCCATGACGCGCTCGACGTTCTCGACCACCACGATGGCGTCATCCACCAGCAGGCCGATGGCGAGCACCATCCCGAACATCGTCAGGGTGTTTATCGAGAAGCCAAACGCCGCCAGCACCGCGAAGGTCCCTAACAGGACCACCGGCACCGCGATGGTCGGGATCAGGGTGGCGCGGAAGTTCTGCAGGAACAGATACATCACCAGGAAGACCAGGATGATCGCTTCCACCAGCGTTTTAACCACTTCGTGAATAGAGATTTTCACGAACGGGGTGGTGTCATACGGGTAAACGATTTTCATCCCCGACGGGAAAAACGGCTCCATCTTCGCCAGTTCAGCGCGGATCGCGTTGGCGGTATCCAGCGCGTTCGCGCCGGTAGCCAGTTTAATACCCAGACCGGACGCAGGCTGGCCGTTATACTTCGCCACCACGTCATAGCTTTCGCCACCCAGTTCAATTTTGGCGACATCACGCAGACGAACCTGGGAACCATCCTGGTTCACCTTCAGCAGAATGTTGCCAAACTCTTCCGTATTGGTCAGACGCGTCTGTGCGACGATGGAGGCGTTGAGCTGCTGGCCTTTCACCGGCGGCGTACCGCCTAACTGACCAGCGGCTACCTGGGCGTTCTGCGCTTTCAGCGCGCTGATCACGTCCACCGGCGTGAGCTGGAAGTTATTCAGTTTATTCGGATCCATCCAGATACGCATCGCGTACTGGGAACCGAACAGCTGAACGTCGCCGACGCCGCTGGTACGGCTGATCGGGTCCTTCATGTTGGCCGCCACGTAGTCCGAAATGTCGTCCTGGTTCATGGTGCCGTTGGTGTTAATGACGCCGACAACCATCAGGAAGCTGCTGGACGCTTTCTCAACGCTGATCCCTTGCTGCTGTACTTCTTGCGGCAGCAGAGGGGTGGCCAGGGCCAGCTTGTTCTGAACCTGAACCTGGGCGATGTCCGGATCGGTACCGGATTCGAAGGTCAGGGTGATGGTCGCCGTACCGGTGGAGTCGCCATTCGAGGACATGTACATCAGGTGATCGATACCGTTCATATTCTGTTCGATAACCTGAGTCACGGTGTTCTGCACGGTTTCGGCGTCAGCACCGGGGTACATGGCGGTAATGGAAATTGCTGGCGGCGCAATCGTCGGATATTGCGCCACCGGCAATTTGAGGATCGATAATCCCCCAGCCAGCATGATGATGATGGCGATCACCCATGCAAATATGGGGCGATCGATAAAGAAATTAGGCATGTCTTAACGGCTCCTGTTTAAGTTAAGACTTGGTTTGTTCTGATGGCGCGTTGCCTGCGGCTTGCTGTTTATCATCAGAAGCTACTTCCTGCGCTTTTACCTGCACGCCTGGTTTGATTTTTTGCAGGCCGGTGACGATAACGCGATCGCCGGATTTCAGACCGTCAGTGACCAGCCATTTATCGCCAATCGCTTGAGAAGCAGTGACCTGGCGGACTTCGACCTTATCGCCTTCACCCACTACCATGACGCTGGCGTCACCGCGCGGCGTACGGGTCACGCCCTGTTGCGGCACCAGCAGGGCGTCAGGGTTAACCCCTTCTTCCAGACGCGCGCGGACAAACATCCCCGGTAACAGGGTGTGATCCGGGTTGGGGAAAATGGCGCGCAGCGTGATAGAGCCGGTGGTCTGGTCGACGGTCACATCCGAGAACTCCAGGGTGCCGGACTGCGGATACTTAAGACCGTCGTTAGTCACCAGCTCCACTTTCGCTTTACCGTTTTCCTGTTTCAGACGGCCATCGGCCAGCTCCTGTTTCAGGCGCAGGAAATCATTGCTCGACTGGGTGACGTCAACATAGATCGGATCCAGCTGCTGAACGGTTGCCAGAGCGGTTGACTGACCATTCTGCACCAACGCCCCTTCGGTCACCGCGGATTTACCAATGCGGCCGCTGATCGGCGAGGTGACTTTGGTGTAGGCCAGATTGATGCGCGCGGTTTCCACGGCCGCTTTCGCCGCGACCACGGCCGCATTGCTCTGCTGCGCCGTTGCGACGGCGGTATCGTAGTCTTGTTGACTGATATACTTAGTGCCTAACAGTTTCTGATAACGCTTGACCGTCAGTTGATCCATGTTTGCCGCCGCCTGGGCTTTTGCCAGGTCGCCTTTGGCGCTGTCATAGCTGGCCTGATAGGTGGCTGGATCGATCTGATACAGGGAGACGCCGGCCTGGATATCGCTACCTTCGACGAAGTTACGTTTCAAAATAATGCCACTGACCTGAGGGCGGACTTCCGCAATGCGATAGGCGCTGGTGCGGCCTGGCAGTTCGGTGGTCATTTGTAGAGGTGCGGATTTGAGCGTCACAATACCGACTTCCGGCATGTGCTGGGCTCCCTGTTGAGCCGGTTTATCGTCACATCCTGTTAGCGCTAAGCTGCCTGAGAGCATCAGAACGACCGCCAGAGGCGTTAACCCTCTGTTTTTGTTCATATGTAAACCTCGAGTGTCCAATTTCAAAATGTTCAGTGGCTCAAACAACCACAAACCCACTACAGTCTTTCTATTATGGTCGTGCTATGGTACATACATTCACAAATGTATGTAAACGTAACCTCTGTAAAGTCATTAACCTATGGCACGAAAAACCAAACAACAGGCACGTGAAACCCGGCAACTGATTCTGGATGTTGCTCTGCGTCTGTTTTCGCAGCAAGGCGTATCATCTACCTCGTTGGCAACAATTGCAAAAGCTGCGGGTGTAACGAGGGGGGCTATCTACTGGCATTTCAAGAATAAATCAGATTTATTCAACGAAATTTGGGAGCTGTCAGACGCCAGTATTAGCGATCTCGAAATTGAGTATCGGGCAAAATTCCCTAACGATCCACTCTCAGTTATCAGGGAGATACTAGTCTATGTTCTTGAAGCGACGGTGACAGAGGAGCGCCGTCGGTTGATGATGGAGATTATCTTCCATAAGTGCGAATTCGTCGGTGAAATGACCGTGGTGCAGCAGGCCCAGCGGCAGTTATCCCTGGCGAGCTACGAGCGCATTGAGCAGACCTTGAAAGAGTGCATCGCCGCGAAGCTGTTGCCCGCCAATTTACTCACCCGGCGAGCGGCGATTTTAATGCGCAGCTATCTTTCCGGCCTGATGGAGAACTGGCTGTTTGCCCCCGACTCGTTCGACCTGCATGCGGAAGCGCGCGATTATGTTGCCATCCTGCTGGAGATGTATCAGTTCTGCCCCACGCTGCGCGGCCCGGAGAACCTGTCAGCGTAAACGTCGCGCGCGGGGGGACGTGAATTTTTAGCGCCGTCCGCCGCTATTCGCCAGCGATGAGAAGTGCTATTCTTCGCGCTTGCGACGACCCCCGGTATTCTCCGGCATTTGCATTCATTCATATTAACTATGCTGCACACGATCTCCAGGCAACGCGCCACGTTCATCTTTATCATTATACTGCTCTGTTTTATTGGCCTTTTCAGTCCAGTTCAGGGCCGCGCCGCGGACCTCCCTGACCGGGCGGAGGTGCAGAGTCAGCTCAATACATTAAACAAGCAAAAAGAACTGACTCCGCAGGATAAACTGGTCCAGCAGGATTTGACCCAGACCCTGGAAACGCTGGATAAAATCGATCGCATCAAGAGCGAGACGACGCAGCTCCGCCAGCAGGTCGAGCAAGCCCCGGCGAAGCTGCGCCAGGCGGTGGACAGCCTTAACAATCTGAGCGATGTCCCGAACGACGATGCGACGCGCAAAACGCTGAGCACGCTCTCCCTGCGTCAGCTGGAATCACGCGTCACCCAAACGCTGGACGATCTGCAGAATGCGCAAAACGATCTGGCGACCTACAACAGCCAGTTGGTTTCCCTGCAAACGCAGCCGGAACGCGTGCAAAATGCGATGTACAAAGCCTCCCAGCAGCTGCAGCAGATCCGCAATCGTCTGAATGGCACCTCGGTGGGGGATGAGACTCTGCGTCCGACCCAGCAGGTGCTGCTGCAGGCCCAGCAGGCGTTGCTTAACGCGCAGATCGAGCAGCAGCGCAAGAGCCTCGAAGGCAATACGGTGCTGCAGGATACCCTGCAGAAGCAGCGTGACTACGTCACCGCCTGGAGCAACCGGCTGGAGCATCAGCTGCAGCTGCTGCAGGAGGCGGTGAACAGCAAGCGGCTGACCCTGACTGAGAAAACCGCCCAGGAGGCGGTCACGCCCGACGAAACGGCGCGTATTCAGGCCAACCCGCTGGTCAAGCAGGAGCTGGATATCAACCACCAGCTGAGCGAGAAGCTGATTCAGGCGACGGAGAACGGCAACCAGCTGGTGCAGCGCAATATTCAGGTGAAGAACTGGCTCGACCGCGCCCTGCAGTCTGAACGGGATATTAAAGAGCAAATTTCCGTGCTCAAGGGCAGCCTGCTGCTGTCGCGCATTCTCTACCAGCAGCAGCAGACTCTGCCGTCGGCGGATGAGCTGCAGGATATGACCAATCGCATTGCCGATCTGCGGCTCGAACAGTTCGAGGTGAATCAGAAACGCGACGCGCTGTTCCAGAGCGATGCCTATGTCGCCAAGCTGGAAGAGGGGCACAGCGCTGAAGTAAACGATGAAGTGCACGCCGCGCTGCTGGAAGTGATCGACATGCGCCGGGAGCTGCTCGACCAGTTCAATAAACAGCTGGGGAATCAGCTGATGATGGCCATCAACCTGCAGATCAACCAGCAGCAGCTGATGAGCGTCTCGAGCAGCCTGAAAGAAATTCTGACCCAGCAAATTTTCTGGGTGAACAGCAATAAACCGATGGACTGGGAGTGGATTAAGGCCTTCCCGGAAGCGCTGAAAGGTCAGTTTAAGGCGATGAAAATCACCGTGAACTGGGAAAAAGCGTGGCCGGCGGTGTTTGTCGCTTTTCTTGCCGGATTACCGCTGCTGCTGATTGCCGGCCTGATCCGCTGGCGTTTGCAGTGGCTCAAGGATTATCAGGCAAAGCTTGCCTCCCAGGTAGGCCAGCTGCGGAATGATACCCAACTGCATACGCCGAAGGCGATCCTTATCGACCTGATCCGCGCCTTACCGGTGGTGCTGGTGATTCTGGCGATTGGCCTGATCTTACTCACCATGCAGCTCAATATCAGTGCTCTACTGTGGGCATACAGTAAAAAGCTGGCGATGTTCTGGCTGGTGTTTGGCCTGTGCTGGAAAGTGCTGGAAAAGAACGGCGTAGCGGTCAGCCACTTTAATATGCCGGCGCAATTGACCAGCCACTGGCGGCGGCAGATTGTTCGCGTCAGCCTGGCGCTGCTGCCGCTGAATTTCTGGTCGGTGATTTCCGAGCTGTCGCCGCTGAACCTGATGGACGACGTGCTGGGGCAGCTGGTGATTTTCTTCAACTTACTGCTGATAGCGGTGCTGGTCTGGCCGATGTGCCGGGAAAGCTGGCGCGATAAAGAGTCGCACAGCCTGCGCCTGCTGACGATCACGGTGCTGTCTATCGTTCCGGTGGCCCTGATGGTGCTGACGGCGACCGGCTACTTCTACACCACGCTGCGCCTGGCGGGACGCTGGATCGAGACCGTCTATCTGGTCATGATCTGGAACCTGCTGTACCAGACTGTGCTGCGCGGCCTGAGCGTGGCGGCGCGGCGCATCGCCTGGCGCCGGGCGCTGGCGCGCCGTCAGCATCTGGTGAAGGAGGGCGCGGAAGGCGCCGAGCCGCAGGAGGAGCCGACTATCGCCCTCGAGCAGGTCAACCAGCAGACGTTACGCATCACCATGCTGGTGATGATCGCGCTGTTCGCGGTCATGTTCTGGGCGATTTGGTCGGATTTGATCACCGTTTTCGCCTATCTCGACAGCATTACCCTCTGGCATTACAACGGCACCGAGGCAGGGGCCAGCGTGGTGCGCAGCGTTACGATGGGCAGCCTGCTGTTTGCCATTGTGGCGTCGATGGTTGCCTGGGCGCTGATCCGCAACCTGCCGGGGCTGCTGGAGGTGCTGGTCCTGTCGCGGCTCAACATGCGCCAGGGGACTTCCTACGCCATTACCACCATTCTTAACTATGCGATTATCGCCATCGGGGCGATGACGGTATTCGGGTCGCTGGGCGTCTCATGGGATAAACTGCAATGGCTGGCGGCCGCGCTGTCGGTTGGTTTAGGTTTTGGTCTGCAGGAGATCTTCGGTAACTTCGTCTCCGGCCTGATTATTCTGTTCGAACGTCCGGTGCGCATTGGGGATACGGTGACTATCGGCACCTTCTCCGGTACGGTAAGCAAAATCCGTATTCGCGCCACCACCATCACCGACTTCGATCGCAAAGAGGTGATCATCCCGAACAAGGCGTTCGTTACCGAGCGCTTGATCAACTGGTCGCTCTCCGACACCGTGACCCGCGTGGTGATCCGCCTCGGCGTCGCCTACGGTTCCGATCTGGATAAGGTGAAGGAGGTGCTGCTGAAGGTCGCGCACGATCATCCGAAAGTGATGCAGGAGCCAGCGCCAGCGGTCTTCTTCACCACCTTCGGGGCCAGTACCCTGGATCATGAACTGCGTCTGTATGTCCGTGAACTGCGCGATCGCAGCTACACGGTGGATGAGCTCAACCGCGCCATCGACCGTCTGTGCCGGGAGAATGACATCAACATTGCCTTTAACCAGCTGGAAGTCCATCTGCGAAATGAAAAGGGCGACGAGGTCACGGAAGTGAAGCGGGACGGAAAGGGTGACGATTTAGCTCCCTCCGTCGCGTCTTAACTGAAAAGGGGCGGCGCAAAGCCGCCCCTGCTGCATCAGGGCGTCAGCGCGGCGAGCTCTTCGTCGCTAAGCCCGGTGAGTTCCCGCACGATTTGACGTTCGAGGCCGCGCGCCAGCATTCTGGCGGCGATGCTGCGAGTGGCTTCCTGTTCGCCCTCCTGCTGCCCCTGTTTACGGCCTTTCTCTTCCAGCCATTCGGCAATGGTCATCATCAGCTCCTTATGTCTGGGCGACTGCGCCGCCAGCGCGCGGATCAGCGCCCCCGGATGTTCCGTGGTACCCGCCTGCAACATATAGCGCAGCAGCGTATTTAACTGCGCTTCTGTCAGATAGCCTTGCGTCATCAGCGCAATCAGCGGCACCTGCAGCTCGGCCAGATCGCGATGGCGGATATGCTTTTGCAACAGCTCCAGCATGGCCATACGCCGATGACGGACGATCTGATTATCTGGCATAATGGTGAGGTCCACCAGCGGAAAATCACCGCTATAGAGCGCCTTCGCCAGCGCCGGTTCGGCGAATAGCTGTTGCCAGTTGCGGGGCCAGGGCCAGGGGCTGGCCTTGCCGTGATAAAACAGAATTGGTACCACCAGCGGCAGCGTGTCGTGGCCAGCGTCCAGATGACGCTGCATGGCGGCCAGCGCGTAGCGCAGCAGGCGAAACGCCATCAGCTTGTCCGGGGTACTCTGGTGCTCAATCAGCGCGTAAACATAGCCCGGTCCGTGGCGGGTGCGCAGTGAGTAAAGGATATCGGAATAGCTGGCGCGCAGGTCCTCTTCAACAAAGCTACCGGAGACCAGCTGCAGTGAATCCAGCTCGCAAATTGCCAGAAACGGCGCGGGCAGATACAGCTGCAGGAAATCCTTCGCCACCGCCTGATGCATCAGCATCTGGCGAAAAACCGCATCGTGCGGGGTTTGACTGACCTTTTCCATCAATATTGCCTCCATCGGCGTCATGCGCAGAGGACCACTCTGCCAGCACGTCGTCGTGGGCAACATCTTACTTCTGCGGCGTTTGCGAGGCGCTTTCCGCGTTTTTTAACTTGTTTGCATAATCCCGCCTGACAATTTCCAGCGCGTCCAGCACCGTTTGCGCCGGGATCTGATGCGACTCCAGCAACATGATTAAATCGACGGCCAGTTTGACCTCATCGGGGGCATTTTCCAGCGACATCGGACTCTCCTGTTAGCGCGTCAGCCGCGCCAGTACGTTTTCAATCTTGTCCAGCGCCTGTCGACAGCGCGCCAGCCGTCCGCTGTAGACCTCGACTTCGCTGGCCAGCCGCTGCTGCTCGTCAAGGCTGGTAGCCTGCGTCAGCTGGCGCTGGCGTTGGTCGCGCATCGCCAGCAGGCGGCGCTCATACTCCTGATGCTGCAGGCGACGGCGCTGCCAGCGGCTCAGCGTTGGCGAGGCATGGTCCCAACTGCGCAGCGACCAGGTGGCGGTTTCGCGACGCAGCGCGGCGATTTGCGCCGCCAGCCGCTCGGCGATCCAGGCTACCTGCGGCAGCTGCTGGCGCTCGACGGCCTGGCGGAGCTGGCTGAAGTTGTGTTGGGCTTCCGCCAGATAGGCCTGCATCAGCGTGCTGCGGGTGTGGAAGAGCTGGCGGTCAAAGCGCGGGCTGAGGGTCGCGTGCTCCGCCAGCGGCGCCACCAGCGCGGCCAGCTCGCTGAGCTGATTGTTCAGCGTTTGTAAAAGTTGAGCTGTTTTCACCCACCCCCTCCATTTTCCATCAGCCAACTGTGCTACAGTAGCCGTATCTGTTTGATAACGATTCGCATTATGCCACCTGTTATTTTAACCATTATCGGCTGGCTGGCGGTAGCGCTGGGTACGCTGGGCGTTTTCTTACCGTTGCTGCCGACGACGCCGTTTATTCTGCTCGCCGCCTGGTGCTTTGCCCGCTCATCGCCGCGCTTTCACCAGTGGCTGCTGTATCGCTCATGGTTCGGCGGCTATCTTCGCCACTGGCAGCAGTACCGCGCCATGCCCCGCGGCGCCAAACCGCGCGCCATTGCCATGATCGTAGCGACTTTTGCTATTTCACTGTGGCTGGTTAAGCTTACGTGGGTGCGCATTATGCTGTTGGTCATTCTGGCCTGTCTGCTGATCTTTATGTGGCGCATTCCGGTGGTTGACGCAAAGCAACAAAAGCACTGATGCGCAATAAAGCCTGTTGCAATTGTTGCTGACAGCCAGTAAATTCTGGCGTTTTCGAGCGCGGGTAAGCCTGGTCAAAGGTTAAACAAATGTTTCTTTGGCCCCTTTTGCACGCCCGTGGGTAACACCGTTTCAATCAGGCATACACTTATGACCGCAACTGCACAGCAGCTTGAATATCTGAAGAACAGCATCCAGAGTATCGAGGATTATCCAAAACCTGGCATTCTTTTCCGCGATGTCACCAGTTTACTGGAAGACCCGAAAGCTTACGCGCTCAGCATTGAACTGCTGACCGAGCGCTACAAAGACGCGGGAATTACCAAAGTGGTAGGGACTGAGGCGCGTGGCTTCCTTTTCGGCGCACCGGTTGCGCTGGCGCTGGGCGTGGGCTTTGTTCCGGTACGCAAGCCGCGTAAGTTGCCGCGTGAAACCATCGCTGAGAGCTATGAGCTGGAGTACGGCACCGATCAGCTGGAGATCCACGTTGACGCCATCAAACCGGGCGACAAAGTGCTGGTGGTGGACGATCTGCTGGCGACCGGCGGAACCATCGACGCGACGGTCAAACTGATCCGCCGTCTCGGCGGCGAAGTACAGGATGCCGCTTTCATTATCAATCTCTTCGATCTGGGCGGCGAACAGCGCCTGGAGAAGCTGGGGGTCCACTGCTACAGTCTGGTGCCGTTCCCGGGCCACTAAGCAAATCCCTCCACATAGCCTCGCCGATCGGGCGGGGCTGTGATAGCATGACCCCTTCGTGATTTCACCTTCCAGCGTTTCAGAGCCAGCCCATGAGTTATCAGGTCTTAGCCCGTAAATGGCGCCCACAAACCTTTGCTGACGTCGTCGGCCAGGAACATGTGCTGACCGCACTGGCGAACGGCTTGTCGTTAGGGCGCATTCATCACGCTTATCTCTTTTCCGGTACCCGCGGGGTCGGTAAGACTTCCATCGCCCGCCTGCTGGCGAAAGGGTTAAACTGTGAAACCGGCATCACCGCCACCCCCTGCGGCATGTGCGATAACTGCCGGGAAATAGAACAGGGGCGCTTTGTCGATCTGATTGAGATTGACGCCGCCTCGCGAACCAAAGTCGAAGATACTCGCGACCTGCTGGATAACGTCCAGTACGCGCCGGCCCGCGGCCGCTTTAAGGTCTATCTCATCGACGAAGTCCATATGCTGTCGCGCCACAGCTTCAACGCGTTATTAAAGACGCTGGAGGAGCCGCCGGCGCACGTCAAATTCCTGCTGGCGACGACGGATCCGCAGAAGCTGCCGGTGACGATCTTATCCCGCTGCCTGCAGTTCCACCTGAAGGCGCTGGACGTTGAACAGATCCGCCATCAGCTGGAGCATATTCTTGGCGAAGAGCAGATTGCCTTCGAGCCCCGCGCGCTGCAGCTTCTGTCGCGCGCCGCCGACGGCAGCCTGCGTGATGCCTTAAGTCTGACCGATCAGGCTATTGCCAGTGGAGAAGGGCAACTGACGGCGGCGTCGGTGAGCGCCATGCTCGGCACCCTCGATGACGATCAGGCGCTGTCGCTGATTGAAGCCCTGGTCGCCGCCGATGGCGAGCGGGTCATGGCGGGCGTCAATGACGCCGCCGCGCGCGGCGTTGAATGGGAGGCGCTGCTGGTGGAGATGCAGAGCCTGCTGCACCGCATCGCCATGGTTCAGCTGTCCCCTTCAGCGCTGGGCGCCGACATGGCCGCGGTCGAAGTGCGAATGCGCGAACTGGCGCGCACCGTACCGCCGGGCGACGTTCAGCTCTACTACCAAACGCTGCTGATTGGCCGCAAAGAGCTGCCCTATGCCCCGGACCGGCGGATGGGCGTCGAAATGACGCTGCTGCGCGCCCTGGCGTTTCATCCGCGTAAGCCGCTGCCCGAGCCGGAGGTGCAGCCGGCACTGGCCGCCGCGCCCGCGCCGCGCCAGCCGGTTTCCCCCGCAGCGCCGCCGCCGCAGCCGTCGCAGAGTTTGCCGCCGACCACCAGCCAGGTGCTGGCGGCCCGCAGCCACCTGCAGCGCAGCCAGGGAGCAACCACCCCAAAAAAGAGTGAACCGGCAGCCGCTTCCCGCGCGCGGCCGGTGAATAACGCTGCGCTGGAGCGACTGAGTTCGATTACCGAGCGCGTCCAGGCTCGTCCGGCCGCGGCGGCGCTGGAGCAGGCCCCGGCGAAGAAAGAGGCCTATCGCTGGAAGGCGACGACGGTGGTTGAAGAGACCAAAGTCGAAGTCGCCACGCCTAAAGCGCTGAAAAAAGCGCTGGAGCATGAAAAAACGCCGGAGCTGGCGGCTAAGCTTGCCGTTGAAGCGGTCGAGCGCGACAGCTGGGCGGCGGAAGTGAGCCAGCTGGCGGTACCGAAGCTGGTCGAGCAGGTGGCGCTCAACGCGTGGAAAGAGCAGGAGGGCAATCGCGTCTGTCTGCATCTGCGCCCCAGTCAGCGCCACCTCAATTCCGCCGGCGCGCAGCAAAAGCTGGCTGAAGCGCTGGGGGTGTTGTACGGTACGCCGGTTGAATTGACCATCGTGGAAGACGATAATCCCGCGATGCGCACGCCGCTGGAGTGGCGGCAGGCTATTTATGAAGAGAAGCTCGCGCAGGCGCGCGACGCGATTATTGCGGATAATAACATTCAGACCCTGCGTCGTTTCTTCGACGCCGATCTGGATGAAGAGAGTATCCGCCCCATTTGACTGCAAGTTTGACTTGCAGTCAGTACCTTTAATGATGACTGACTGAGAGAGAAGCCTATGTTTGGTGGAAAAGGCGGCCTGGGTAACCTGATGAAGCAGGCCCAGCAGATGCAAGACAAAATGCAGAAGATGCAGGAAGAGATCGCTCAGCTGGAAGTGACCGGCGAGTCCGGCGCGGGTCTGGTGAAAGTGACCATCAACGGCGCGCACAACTGCCGCCGCGTGGAGATCGACCCAAGCCTGCTGGAAGATGACAAAGAGATGCTGGAAGATCTGGTGGCTGCCGCGTTCAACGACGCCGCGCGCCGTATCGAAGAGACCCAGAAAGAGAAGATGGCTTCCGTCTCTGCCGGTATGCAGCTGCCGCCAGGCTTCAAGATGCCGTTCTGATGCAAACCAGCCCGCTGTTAACTCAGCTTATGGAAGCGCTGCGCTGTCTGCCGGGCGTCGGCCCGAAGTCCGCGCAGCGCATGGCGTTTACCCTGCTGCAGCGCGATCGCAGCGGCGGGATGCGTCTGGCGCAGGCGCTGACGCGCGCGATGTCGGAGATCGGCCACTGCGCCGATTGCCGCACCTTCACCGAGCAGGAGGTGTGCAATATCTGCAGCAACCCGCGTCGCCAGGAAAACGGCCAAATCTGCGTGGTGGAGAGTCCGGCGGACATTTACGCCATTGAGCAGACCGGGCAGTATTCCGGCCGCTACTTCGTGCTGATGGGGCACCTGTCGCCGCTCGACGGCATCGGGCCTGACGACATCGGGCTCGATCGCCTGGAACAACGGCTGGAGGCGGAGTCGATCACCGAGGTGATCCTTGCCACCAACCCGACCGTTGAGGGCGAGGCGACGGCCAACTACATCGCAGAGCTGTGCGCGCAGTATGGCGTCGACGCCAGCCGAATCGCCCACGGCGTGCCGGTGGGCGGCGAGCTGGAGATGGTCGACGGCACCACGCTGTCCCACTCGCTGGCCGGTCGCCACAAGATTACTTTCTGAACAAATGGAGGCGGCCATCGCCGCCTCCGCTTGAAAAATTTCCCCGCTGTCCCCATCTCCCACTCAACGGTTTTTTACCCATTTAAAATGGCATTGTTGAGGTTGAATCAGATGAAAGGACAAGAAACTCGTGGTTTTCAGTCAGAAGTAAAACAGCTTCTGCACCTGATGATCCATTCCCTCTATTCCAACAAAGAAATCTTTCTGCGTGAGCTGATTTCCAACGCCTCTGATGCGGCCGATAAGCTGCGTTTCCGCGCGCTGTCGCAGCCGGATTTGTATGAGGGAGACGGCGAGCTGCGCGTGCGGGTTTCGTTTGATAAAGACAACCGTACCCTGACCATCGCCGATAACGGTATCGGCATGAACCGGGAAGAGGTTATCGATCATCTCGGCACCATCGCCAAATCCGGCACCAAAGCGTTCCTGGAATCCATGGGTTCCGACCAGGCAAAAGATAGCCAGCTGATTGGCCAGTTCGGCGTCGGCTTCTATTCGGCCTTCATCGTGGCGGATAAAGTGACCGTGCGCACCCGTGCGGCAGGCGATAAACCTGAAAACGGCGTGTTCTGGGAATCCGCCGGCGAAGGGGAATATACCGTGGCCGACATCACCAAAGCCGATCGCGGGACCGAAATCACCCTGCATCTGCGCGAAGGTGAGGACGATTTCCTCAACGACTGGCGCGTGCGCTCCATCATCAGCAAGTATTCCGATCATATCGCGCTGCCGGTTGAGATTGAAAAACAGGAAGAGAAAGACGGCGAAACCGTTATCAGCTGGGAAAAAATCAACAAGGCGCAGGCCCTGTGGACCCGCAGCAAGTCTGAAGTTAACGACGACGAGTACAAAGAGTTCTACAAGCACATTGCCCATGACTACAGCGACCCGCTGACCTGGAGCCACAACCGCGTGGAAGGTAAGCAGGAGTACACCAGCCTGCTGTATATCCCGTCGCAGGCGCCTTGGGATATGTGGAACCGCGATCATAAACACGGCCTGAAGCTGTACGTCCAGCGCGTGTTCATTATGGACGACGCCGAGCAGTTTATGCCGAACTACCTGCGCTTCGTACGCGGCCTGATAGACTCCAACGATCTGCCGCTGAACGTCTCCCGTGAAATCCTGCAGGACAGCAGCGTGACCCGTAACCTGCGCACCGCGCTGACCAAACGCGCGCTGCAGATGCTGGATAAGCTGGCGAAAGACGACGCCGAAAAATATCAGACCTTCTGGAAACAGTTCGGCCTGGTGCTGAAAGAGGGCCCGGCGGAAGATCCGAGCAACCAGGAGGCGATCGCCAAACTGCTGCGCTTCGCGACCACCCATACCGACTCCTCCGCGCAGACCGTGTCGCTGGAAGAGTACGTCTCGCGTATGAAAGACGGTCAGGAGAAGATCTACTACATCACTGCCGACAGCTATGCGGCGGCGAAAAGCAGCCCACACCTCGAACTGCTGCGTAAGAAAGGGATCGAAGTGCTGCTGCTCTCCGATCGCATCGACGAGTGGATGATGAGCTACCTGACCGAATTCGACGGCAAAGCGTTCCAGTCTGTCGCTAAAGCCGACGAGTCGCTGGACAAACTGGCGGACGAAGTGGACGAGTCCACCAAAGAAGCCGAAAAAGCGCTGGAGCCGTTCGTTGAGCGTGTGAAAAACCTGCTTGGCGACCGGGTCAAAGAGGTGCGTCTGACCCATCGTCTGACCGACACCCCGGCGATTGTCACCACCGATGCCGACGAGATGAGCACCCAGATGGCGAAGCTGTTCGCGGCTGCGGGCCAGGCGGCGCCGGAAGTGAAATACATCTTCGAACTGAACCCGGCGCATCAGCTGGTGAAACGCGCAGCCGATACCCAGGATGACGCGCAGTTCGGCGAATGGGTGGAACTGCTGCTGGATCAGGCGCTGCTGGCCGAGCGCGGCACGCTGGAAGATCCGAACCAGTTTATCCGCCGTATGAACCAGCTGCTGGCTTCCTGACGCGAACCTGAATGAGTAGCCCGGCCGAGCGACGCGACGCCGGGAACGGGATAAATGCCCCGTCTGAGCGATTTGCTCCGGCGGGGCATTTCACATTGGATGGCATAAAATATCTCACCATTAACCGTTTCAGCCGCACCGCCTTCCTTGAGCCATCGCCGTTCTGGTGGTATGGTTTAGCGTTTTTGAAAAATTGAATCGACTTTTGAGGGGATTTTCGTAATGCGTATTATTCTGCTTGGCGCTCCGGGCGCGGGTAAAGGAACTCAGGCTCAGTTCATCATGGAGAAATACGGTATTCCGCAAATCTCCACCGGCGATATGCTGCGCGCTGCGGTAAAATCCGGCTCCGAGCTCGGTAAGCAAGCGAAAGACATCATGGACGCCGGCAAGCTGGTGACCGATGAGCTGGTTATCGCGCTGGTTAAAGAGCGTATCGCCCAGGAAGATTGCCGTAACGGCTTCCTGCTGGACGGCTTCCCGCGCACTATTCCGCAGGCTGACGCCATGAAAGAAGCGGGCATTACCGTTGATTACGTGCTGGAATTCGATGTGCCGGACGAACTGATCGTCGACCGCATCGTTGGCCGTCGCGTTCACGCGGCATCCGGTCGCGTATACCACATCAAATTTAATCCGCCGAAGGTGGAAGGCAAAGACGACGTGACCGGCGAAGAGCTGACCACCCGTAAAGACGACCAGGAAGAGACCGTGCGTAAGCGTCTGGTGGAATATCATCAGATGACGGCGCCGCTGATCGGCTACTACACCAAAGAAGCGCAGGCGGGCAACACCAAATACGCCAAAGTCGACGGCACCAAAGCGGTGGCTGACGTGCGCGCCGAACTGGAAAAAATCCTCGGCTGATAAAGCCTTTTCTCATCCTGCTGCGGCAGGATGAGAACTTCTCTCATTCCTACCTTTTGCTATGATTGGTTCCGTTTAGCGCCATTTCAGCTACAATTGGCTGCGATTCAAATGGTTAAGAGGCGGTAATGCATCAGACGAAAACAGGTATCTTGCTGGCCAATTTAGGCACTCCCGATGCGCCCACCCCCGGTGCGGTGAAGCGCTATCTGCGACAATTCCTCAGCGACAAACGGGTGGTGGATACGTCTCGTCTGCTATGGTGGCCGCTGCTGCGCGGCGTCATACTGCCGATTCGCTCTCCCCGCGTGGCTAAACTCTATCAGTCCGTCTGGATGGAAGAGGGGTCGCCGCTGATGGTATACAGCCGTCGTCAGCAGCAGGCGCTGGCCGCCAGACTGCCGGATACCCCGGTGGCGCTGGGTATGAGCTATGGATCGCCGTCGCTGGCCAGCGCGGTGGATGATTTACTGGCGCAGGGGGTGGGGCACATCGTAGTGCTGCCGCTGTATCCACAATATTCCTGCTCGACGGTGGCTGCCGTCTGGGATGAGCTGGCGCGGATCCTCGCGAAGAAACGCGCCATTCCCGGTATCTCGTTTATTCGCGATTACGCCGGGCACCCGGACTATATCCATGCCCTGGCGGCCAGCGTGCGCGCCTCGTTTGCCGTTCATGGGGAACCGGATCTGCTGCTGCTCTCCTATCATGGGATCCCGCAGCGCTATGCCAATCAAGGGGATGATTATCCTCAGCGCTGTCGCGATACCACGCGGGAACTGGTCTCCGCGCTGGGGCTGCCGCCGGAGCGGGTGATGATGACCTTCCAGTCGCGCTTTGGTCGGGAACCCTGGCTGACGCCGTACACCGATGAGACGCTGAAGATGCTCGGCGAGAAAGGGACGAAGCATATTCAGGTGCTGTGCCCGGGGTTTGCCGCCGACTGTCTCGAAACGCTGGAAGAGATCGCCGTCCAGAACCGGGAAATATTCCTCGAAGCGGGCGGAAAGCAATATGAATACATTCCGGCGCTTAACGCGGACGCCGCGCATATTGAGATGATGGTCAACCTGACGGCGCCTTATCGCTGATCGCGCGCAGGGCGGGGAATATGCTACTATTTCCCGCTTGTTCCCTGTTATTTAAGCGCCACTATGAAATTTCCCGGTAAACGCAAATCCAAACACTATTTTCCCGTTAACGCCCGCGATCCGCTGCTGCAGCAAATTCAGCCGGAGAATGAATCCAGCGTCTCCTGGGTGGTGGGTATCGACCAGACGCTGGTGGATATCGAAGCGAAAGTGGATGAGGCGTTTATCGTGCGCTACGGCCTGAGCGCGGGCCACTCGCTGGTGATTGAAGATGACGTCGCTGAGGCGCTGTACCAGGAGCTGGTGCGCAATAATCTTATTACCCATCAGTTTGCCGGCGGCACGATCGGCAATACCATGCACAACTACTCGGTGCTGGCGGACGATCGCTCGGTGTTGCTTGGCGTCATGTGCAGCAATATCGAAATCGGCGGCTATGCCTATCGCTACCTGTGCAATACCTCCAGCCGTACCGATCTGAACTATCTGCAGGGCGTCGACGGCGCCATTGGCCGCTGCTTCACCCTGATCAGCGACAGCGGCGAGCGCACCTTCGCCATCAGCCCGGGTCATATGAACAAGCTGCGCCCGGAAAGCATTCCGGAAGCGGTGATCGCCGGCGCCTCGGCGCTGGTGCTGACCTCCTACCTGGTACGCTGCAAGCCGGGCGAGCCGATGCCGGACGCGACGATGAAAGCCATCGAGTATGCCAAAAAGCATGATGTGCCGGTGGTGTTGACTCTTGGAACCAAATACGTGATTGCCGATAACCCGGCGTGGTGGCAGCAGTTCCTGCAGGAGCATGTCTCGATTCTGGCGATGAATGAAGAGGAAGGGGAAGCGCTGACCGGCTTTGCCGATCCGCTGTCGGCGGCGGATAAAGCGCTGGACTGGGTCGACCTGGTGCTGTGCACCGCCGGACCGGCGGGGCTGTATATGGCGGGCTTCACTGAAGAAGAGGCGAAGCGTAAGACCCAGCATCCGCTGCTGCCGGGGGCGATCCCGGAATTTAACCAGTTCGAATTCAGTCGCGCGATGCGTCACCAGGACTGCGTCAATCCGCTGCGGATTTATTCGCATATTGCGCCGTATATGGGTGGCCCGGAGAAGATCATGAACACCAACGGCGCAGGGGACGGCGCGCTGGCGGCGCTGCTGCATGACATCACCGCCAATAACTACCATCGCAATAACGTCCCCAACTCCAGCAAACACAAATGCAAATGGCTGACCTACTCCTCGCTGGCGCAGGTGTGTAAATATGCCAACCGCGTAAGCTATCAGGTGCTGAACCAGCACTCGCCGCGCTTAACCCGCGGCCTGCCGGAACGTGAGGACAGCCTGGAAGAGGCGTACTGGGATCGGTAAGCGAGTCCCTCTCCCGACGGGAGAGGGCAGAACATCAGCCGGTGACCACTTCACCGGCGGGTGGCGTTTCCAGAAGCTGCAGCATGGCGCGGGCAATTTCCCGCTCGCCCATCACCACCTGATTGGCCCCACGGTCGATAATGTAATCCACTTCGTCATCATAATGGGCGCGGGCGATAATCTCGATATGCGGACATTTTTCCCGTGCGGAAGCGACAATCTCGCCGGCCTCGTAGCCGTTGGGAATGGTCAGCAGCAGCCAGCGGGCGCAGTCGAGATGCGCCAGCTCCATGATCTCTTCATTGGCGGCATTGCCCAGCACCGCGCTGATCCCGCGCTCGCGTAGCTCATCCACGCGGGTGCGCGAGGTTTCAACCACCACCAGCGGGATCCCCTGGGCCATCAGCTTCTCGCCCAGCAGGCTGCCGACGCGGCCAAAACCGACCAGCAGCGCGTGGTTGCAGATATCGACCGGCACCTGCTTCTCGTCTTCCAGCACCTCTTCCAGGGTCTGCTCGTCGAGGGTTTCGGTTTTATCGAGATATTTCTCCAGCAGAGTGAACAGTACCGGGTTGAGCATAATCGAGATGATCGCTCCGGCCAGCACCAGGTTTTGCCCGGCCTGCGGCAGCAGGTTAAGCGCCATCCCCAGGCCGGCGAGAATAAAGGCAAATTCACCAATCTGCGCCAGGCTGGCGGCAATGGTCAATGCGGTACGCGGCGAGTGGCCAAACATACGCACGAGGAAAAAGGCGGCTGCGGATTTACCAAAGATAATGATCGCCAGCGTCGCCAGCACCGCCAGCGGCTGCTGGACCAGCACCATCGGGTCAAACAGCATGCCGACGGAGACAAAGAACAGCACCGCGAAGGCGTCGCGCAGCGGCAGGGTGTCATGAGCGGCACGGTGGCTCAGCTCGGATTCGTTAAGCACCATGCCGGCAAAGAAGGCGCCGAGGGCGAAGGAGACATCAAACAGCTCCACGGCGCCGAAGGCGATGCCCAGCGCCAGGGCCAGCACCGACAGGGTGAACAGCTCGCGCGAGCCGGTGGCCGCGCTGCGCGACATGATCCACGGCACCAGCCGACGGCCGACCAGCATCATAATGGCGATAAAGGCCACCACTTTGCCAATGGTGATCCCGAGGTCGAGGGCCAGGGAAGCGAAGCCGAGGTTGCCTTTCTCCGCCATACCGGCCACCGCCGGCAGCAGGACCAGCGTCAGGACCATCACCAGGTCTTCCACAATCAGCCAGCCGATGGCGATCTGCCCGCGCTGACTGTCAATCAGCTGTCGTTCCTCCAGGGCGCGCAGCAGCACCACGGTACTGGCGGTGGAGAGGCACAGACCAAAGACGATGCCGGTCATCAGCGACCAGCCAAGGGCGGCGGAGAGCGCCATACCCAACAGCGTCGCCACGGCTATCTGGGCGATGGCCCCGGGAATGGCGATCGACTTTACCGCCATCAGATCCTTGAGGGAGAAATGCAGGCCGACGCCGAACATCAGCAGGATCACGCCGAGCTCCGCCAGTTCCGGAGCCAGTTTGGTGTCAGCAACAAAGCCAGGGGTGAAAGGTCCGGACAGCACGCCCGCTAAGAGATATCCCACCAGAGGAGAAATACGTAGCTTATTGGCAATCATGCCGAGAATAAAGGCGAGCACGAGGCCGCCGACAATGGTGGTGATTAGCGGTGTTGCGTGGTGCATTCCGTCTCCTTTCCAGTGGTGAATCGGTCCATTTTGCTACCCTGTCCGCGTAATAGTTTATGACAAAAACGTTCACTTTGTTTATGAATAATTCTTGAATTGTGCAAAAAAATGCAATTGGCCGCTGAAAAGGCACAGAAGGAAAAATCGAGAGAGGAATGCGCGCATCAGGCCGATGGCGCAAGGGGTAACGGCGGCCAGCGTTACACTTTGGCCGCCGGATAATCAGGCTTTTTGCCGGTTATCAGGAAGAAATATCGTCAGGAATCCCAGCAGCGGCAGGAAGGCGCAGATTTTATATACCAGGTCGATGCTGGTATGGTCCGCCAGCAGGCCCAGCACCGCGGCGCCAAGGCCGCCCATACCAAAGGCGAAGCCGAAAAACAGGCCTGAAACCATGCCGATACGTCCCGGCAGCAGCTCCTGGGCATAGACCAGAATAGCGGAGAAGGCCGAGGCGAGGATAAAACCAATGATCACCGTTAAAATCCCGGTCCATTCAAGGCTGGCATAGGGTAAAACAAGGGTGAAAGGCGCCACGCCGAGGATAGAGCCCCAAATAACATATTTTCGTCCAATCTTATCGCCAACGGGCCCGCCAATCACCGTCCCGGCGGCCACCGCGAACAGGAAGGCAAACAGATGCAGCTGGGCGTTTTGCACCGATAAGCCGAACTTATGCATCAGATAAAAGGTGTAATAGCTGCTGATGCTCGCCATATAGAAGTATTTCGAGAAAATCAGCATCAGCAGAATACCTACCGCCAGAATCACCTTATTGCGCGGCAGCGGATTGACGATCGCCGGCTTCGGTTTGCCCTTATTCATCCGATGCTGCGCGGCGTACCAGCGGCTGATTTGCGACAGCACGACGATAGCCAGCAGGGCGGCCAGCACGAACCAGGCGACGTTGCCTTTACCATACGGGGCGATGATCACCGCCGCCAGCAGCGGGCCAAGCGAACTGCCGAAGTTGCCGCCGACCTGGAACAGCGACTGGGCCAGGCCGTGACGGCCGCCGGAGGCCATTCGCGCCACGCGGGATGATTCCGGATGGAAAACCGAGGAGCCGGTACCCACCAGCGCGGCGGCCAGCAGCACCATACCGAAGCTACCGGCCAGCGCCAGCAGGATCAAACCGCAGAGGGTAAAGCACATGCCCACCGGCAGCGACCACGGCATCGATCGTTTATCGGTGATGTAGCCAATCACCGGCTGGAACAGCGATGAGGTGAGCTGGAAGGTGAGGGTGATCATCCCAATCTGCACGAAGGTAAGGGAGAACTCGGCCTGCAGCAGCGGGTAGATAGCGAGTATGAGCGACTGGATCATATCGTTAAGCAAATGGGACAGGCTGATCGCGCCTAAGATGCCAAACGAGGTGCGTGCTTTTTGCGGCGGCGCGTCGGTACTGGGTAAGGTCTGAGCGGATTGGTTGGTTGTCATAGGTTCACTTCAGCGAGTTCGATTTGTTGTAGAGAATGCAGGTTGTTACCCTAAATAATTCGAGTTGCAGGCAGGCGGCGACGCAGCGAATCCCCAGGAGCTTACTCTCGTAAGGGACTGGGGTGAGCGAGGACAAATTCGTCAGGAACGAATTTGAACGCAGTTCACTGCGCCCGTAAGGGCGAGGCCCAGGGATGGGCCGAGTTATTGCCAACGCACATGCCACTTGAAGTATGACGGGTAGAATTATTATCCGACTAACATACCTGCAGATAAGGTTTGAAGGAAGTCGCAATTCTGAAAACATATTTGTCAACGCGTCTAACTCGCTATACTTTCGGCACTTGGGATTAAGTCAGGGAGTGAAGCATGCATTATTTCAAACACAGCGTGGCGCTGGCGTTATTCGCCGCTTTATCGCTGGGCAGCCTGTCCGCGCAGGCCTATGAGCAGGATAAAACCTATAAAATTACCATCCTGCACACCAACGATCACCACGGCCATTTCTGGCGCAATGACTACGGCGAATATGGCCTGGCGGCGCAGAAAACGCTGGTGGACGGTATTCGTAAAGAGGTGGCGGCCGAAGGCGGTAGCGTTCTGCTGCTGTCCGGCGGGGATATCAATACCGGGGTGCCGGAGTCTGATTTACAGGATGCAGAGCCCGATTTTCGCGGCATGAACTTGATCGGCTACGACGCGATGGCGGTGGGGAACCATGAGTTTGATAATCCGCTGAGCGTGCTGCGCCAGCAGGAAAAGTGGGCGAAGTTCCCGTTCCTGTCGGCCAATATTTATCAGAAAAGCACCGGCGAACGGCTGTTCAAACCCTGGGCGCTGTTTAAACGCGGCGGGTTAAAAATCGCGGTAATTGGCTTAACCACTGACGATACGGCCAAGATTGGCAATCCGGAATATTTCACCGATATCGAATTCCGCAAACCGGCGGAAGAGGCGAAGCTGGTGATCCAGGAGCTGCAGCAGAATGAAAAGCCGGACGTGATCCTGGCCACCACCCATATGGGCCACTATGACAACGGCAACCACGGCTCTAACGCGCCGGGGGATGTCGAGATGGCACGCAGTTTACCCGCGGGCTCGCTGGCGATGATCGTCGGCGGCCACTCGCAGGATCCGGTGTGCATGGCGTCGGAAAATAAAAAACAGGTCGACTATGTGCCAGGGACGCCGTGCGCCCCGGATCGCCAGAATGGCATCTGGATCGTCCAGGCGCATGAGTGGGGCAAATACGTCGGCCGCGCCGATTTTGAGTTCCGCAACGGCGAGATGAAACTGGTGCACTATCAGCTGATCCCGGTCAACCTGAAGAAAAAAGTGACATACGATAACGGCCAAAGCGAGCGGGTGCTGTATACGCCGCAGATCGCGGAGAACCCGCAGATGATGTCGCTGCTGACGCCGTTCCAGAACAAAGGTAAGGCGCAACTGCAGGTCAAAATCGGCAGCGTGAATGGTCATCTGGAGGGCGATCGCAGTAAAGTGCGCTTCGTACAGACCAATATGGGCCACCTGCTGCTGGCGGCGCAGATGGCGCGCAGTAACGCGGATTTCGCGGTGATGAGCGGCGGCGGGATCCGCGACTCCATCGAGGCGGGCGATATCACCTACAAGGATGTGATGAAGGTCCAGCCGTTCGGCAATGTGCTGACCTATGTCGATATGAGCGGCAAAGAGGTGGTGGATTACCTGACCGCCGTCGCGCAGATGAAGCCGGATTCCGGCGCCTATCCGCAGTTTGCGAACGTCAGCTTTGTGGCCAAAGACGGCAAGTTGAACGATCTGAAAATCAAAGGCGAACCGGTGGATCCGGCGAAGACCTACCGGATGGCGACGCTGAGCTTTAACGCCACCGGCGGCGATGGCTATCCGAACATTGCCGATAAACCCGGGTATGTGAATACCGGCTTTATCGATGCCGAAGTGCTGAAAGAGTATATCGAGAAGAACTCGCCGCTGGATGCCGCCGCCTATGAGCCGAAAGGCGAGGTGAGCTGGCAGTAACCCTGAGGGGAAGCCCGGATAAAGCGCTGCGTCGCTATCCGGGCGCTTTCCCGGTGGCGCTGCGCTTACCGGGCACGGGGCGCGTCATCAATCGCGGCGGGCGATATCGGCGAACTTCGCATCCAGCAGCTGCGCCAGATCGCTGGCCGCCAGCTCAATATCCAGCCCGCGTTTGCCGCCGGAAATGTAAATGGTGGCAAATTCCTGCGCCGGGGCGTCTATCACCGTCGGCAGACGCTTCTTCTGCCCCAGCGGACTGATACCGCCCACCAGATAGCCGGTGATACGCTGCGCCACCATCGGGTCGGCCATGTCGACTTTCTTGGCGCCCAGCGCTTTCGCCACTTTCTTCAAATCCAGCTGCCCGGCGACCGGGGTGACGGCGACCGCCAGATGCTTCATATCGCCATTTACGGCGACCAGCAGGGTCTTGTAAACCTGGTCGGCATTGAGGCCGAGCTTGCGCACCACTTCATCACCGAAGTTGGTCTCATTGGGATCGTGATCGTAACTGTGGATCTGAAAGGGGATTTTGTTTTTTTCGAGTAATTTAACGGCGGGAGTCATAGCTATCCTTCTTACCAACCGGTTTTGCGTGACGTCAGAATACGCCCGCAGGTTGTCTAAAAAATAGTACCATCTTGCGCAATAGTGTTGGCAGTGATGGTCACTTTGAGCGACAATCAGACGATCCGGGATGCAAATCCCGGGATAATAATAATGATGAAATTCCTCTTTGACGGGCCAATAGCAATATTGGCCATTTTTTTATGTCAGCATATCCGGCAGATTCCCTTCGCCATACAGATGCAGCGCGCCGACGGCGACCACGTAGCGCCCCGGCGGCAGGGCCAGCAGCGTCTCGCGCCAGGCGAGATTGCGCTGGTGCATCAGCACATCATATAAAGACTGGCTGAAGGTCGTCGGCAGCGATACCGCGCCGCGCGACGGCGGTTGCTCCAGCCACCAGCCGATCATGACCTGCAGTAAACGGGCGTTGGTGCGCCAGTGGGTCAGCGTATCCTCCAGCAGCGCCATTCCGCCATCGGGCAGGTCGCGCAGCAGCGCGATCTGGCTGTCGGCGCCTTCCAGCTCCATCACCGCTATGTTGCTCTCGCGGGCGGCCATCAGCAACTGATAATCGATACCGTAATCCGGCCGCAGCCCCAGCTTCTGCGCCTGGGTGGCCTGCAGAACCATCGCCACCTGCCACAGCGGCTGGCTGTCGAATAGCGCGACCGACAGGCCGAGTTCACCGGCTCGCGACTGTAGCTCGCTCAGCTGCGCGTCGCTCAGGCGCTCCGCCAGCGGCGGATAAGCGGGGAGATGGCTAAACGGGGTTTCATTGCCGCTGATATCGGCCTCAACGATTAACGCATCGGCCTGGCGTATTTTTTTCAGCAGCTTCGCTGGCGGCGGCGCCATATCGCGGGTGCCCATATGGATGCTGCCGACGAGGTGCAGATAGCGTTTGCCGGGCAGGACGATATCCATCGCAGGCCAGGAATAAGACGAGCCGACGGCGGCTCGCCACAGCATTTTTATCCGGTTTAACAGGCCCATACGCGCTCCGAAGTGTGAGGCATTCATGCTAGCGCATATGGTGATACACGTCACCCTTCCGGCGGGCTTTTCTTGTCCCGGTAAAAAAGCGGGCGCCGACCCTGTCAGCGCCCGCTTTCCTGGACAGCGCTTACGCTTTTGGTTTAAAGCGCAGCAGGCGGTTAGCGTTACTCACCACGGTAATCGACGACAGCGCCATCGCCGCGCCGGCGACCACCGGATTGAGCAACGTGCCGGTCAGCGGCCAGAGGATCCCGGCGGCAATCGGGATGCCCAGCGAGTTGTAGACAAAGGCCCCCAGCAGGTTCTGCTTCATATTGCGTAAGGTCGCCTTCGAAATCGCCAGCGCATCGGCCACGCCGTGAAGACTATGGCGCATCAGGGTGATCGCCGCCGTTTCAATGGCAACATCGCTGCCGCCGCCCATGGCGATCCCGACATCCGCCTGCGCCAGCGCCGGGGCGTCGTTAATCCCATCACCCACCATCGCCACTTTGTGCCCCTGGCTCTGCAGACGCTTAATGGCGTCGGCTTTACCGTCCGGCAGCACGCCGGCAATCACTTCATCAATGCCGGCTTCTTTGGCGATAGCATTCGCGGTAGTGGGGTTATCCCCGGTGAGCATCACCAGGCGGTAGCCCTGACGATGCAGGCGCGCCAGAGCGTCGACGCTGTCTTCGCGTAGCGGGTCACGGATGGCGAACAGCGCGGCCGCCTGACCATCTACCGCCAGCAGCACCGGCGTAGCCCCGCGCGAGGCCTGCGCCATCATCTCGCTTTCTATATCGCCGGTGGCGATATGTTGCTCGTTGAGCAGCGCCTGGTTACCGAGCAGCAGGCGATGGCCTTCCGCTTCGCCGCTGACGCCCAGGCCGCGCAGGGTGCGGAAGCCGCTCACTTCCGGCAACGGGCTGTCTCCGGCTTTATCAAGGATCGCTCGCGCCAGCGGATGGCTTGAACCCTGCTCAAGCGCGGCGGCAAGACGCAGCGCGGTCATCTCATCAACGTCTGCGAAAGTTTTCACCGCCACCACCTGCGGCTTGCCTTCGGTCAGGGTGCCGGTTTTATCGAACACCAGGGTGTCGAGTTCACTGGCGCGCTGCAGAGCATCGGCGTCGCGCACCAGTACGCCGTACTCCGCCGCCCGGCCAACGCCGGATATAATCGACATCGGCGTCGCCAGGCCTAATGCGCACGGACAGGCGATAATCAGTACCGTGGTGGCGATCACCAGGGTATAGACGATCTGCGGCGCCGGGCCGAAGAAGTACCAGATCGCAGCGCTAATCAGCGCAATGGCGACCACCGCCGGGACAAACACCGCGGAGATTTTATCCGCCAGCTGGCCGATCTCCGGCTTGCTGCTCTGCGCCTGGCGCACCATGCGGATAATACGCGCCAGCGTGGTCTGGCTGCCGACGGCGCTGGCGGTGAACAGCACGCTGCCGTCCTGCACTACGGTGCCGGCGTGAATGGCGTCGCCATCGCCTTTTTGCTGCGGTACCGGTTCGCCGGTGAGCATCGCTTCATCAAACCAGGCTTCCCCCTGGCTTATCACGCCGTCGACCGGGACGCGGTCGCCGGTCGTCAGGCGCAGCGTCATGCCGGCCTGAACTTCAGCGAGCGGCAGATCTTTCTCGCCGTCGGGCGTAACGACCCGCGCCGAAGGCGGCGTCAGGTCGAGCAGTTTTTCCAGCGCTTTTGAGGAGCGCTGGCGGGCGCGGGCCTCCAGCATATGACCGAGGTTAATCAGGCCGATAATCATTGCGCTGGCTTCGTAATAGAGATGGCGGGCTTCCATCGGGAACCACTGTGGCCACAGGTTGACGCTCATCGAGTACAGCCAGGCGACGCCGGTACCGAGCGCCACCAGCGTATCCATGGTGGCAGTGCCGTTTTTCAGGCTTTTCCACGCGCTGCGGTAGAAGTGGCCGCCGGCGAAGACCATCACCGCCAGGGTGACGAGGCCGATGACCAGCCACAGCGAACGGTTGTCGTCGCTGACCATCATGTTATCGCCGATCATGCCCCAAACCATCACCGGCACGCCGACCAGCAGGGCGACAATCGCCTGCCAGCGAAAACGTTTCATGGTGGCGATGGCGGTTTCCTGCTGCCGTTCGCGGCGTTCCAGATCGTCCTCGATCGCCTCCGCGCCGTAGCCCGCTTTCTCCACCGCCTGCACTAATTCTGCGGCGGACGCACTGCCCATCACCAGCGCCGTGCGTTCCGCCAGGTTAACCCGCGCCTGTGAGACGCCCGGCACCGCGGCAAGCGCGTTCTGTACCCGGGAGACGCAGCTGGCGCAGCTCATGCCGTTGATCAGCAGCTGTTGACTGTCATCTTCGTCATGGGCTGCCGGAAGCTCAGGAGTGGCCGCTGTCAGTGCTTCCGACGGGATTGATGATTCTGCCAGCGGTTTAGCCTTTGGGTGGCTGAGCTCCGCGCCGTATCCGGCTTGTTTAACGGTTTCAATCAGCGCTTGTGCGCTGGCGCTGCCCGTCACATGGGCTTCAGTGAGGGTGACTTCCGCTTGCTCAACGTCAGGACGCTGCTCCAGACTCTCTTTCACGCGTTTAACGCAGTGGCCACAGGAGAGGCCATCCAGCGTCAGGTCGATAGTGTTAGACATAAATAACTCCTGAATAATTTTCCGGTCAACGATTGACCAGAACCACTCTTTCATCGAGTATTAAGAAGGTTAAACCTTCCAGCAAGGGGAAGGTCAAGGAGAAAAAATGAATATCAGCGATGTGGCGAAAAAAACCGGTTTAACCAGCAAAGCGATTCGTTTTTACGAAGAGAAGGGGCTGGTGACGCCGCCGTTGCGGAGCGAAAACGGCTACCGCACCTACGGTCAGCAGCATCTCGATGAGCTGACGCTGCTGCGCCAGGCGCGGCAGGTGGGGTTTAATCTGGAAGAGTGCCGCGAGCTGGTGGCGCTATTCAACGACCCGTCACGGCACAGCGCCGATGTGAAAAAACGCACGCTGGAGAAAGTGGCGGATATCGAGAACCATATCCGCGAGCTGCAAAATATGCGCGCGCACCTGCTGGCGCTGGCTGAATCCTGCCCCGGCGACGACAGCGCGGAGTGCCCGATTATCGATAATCTTTCCGGCTGTTGTCATCGCAAGGCGCAGGCTTAACGAACAACGGGTCTGATCCGCAGCGTAATCCCTTCCACGGCGACCACTTCGACCTGACTGCCCGCGGCGAGGTCCTCGTCAGCCATCACCGGCCAGGAGCTGTCGCCCACGCGCACGTGGCCGCGGCCGTTTACCAGGGGGGTATCCAGCGTCAGACGGCGGCCAATCAGCTGTAACCCGCGCTGGTTGAGTTGAGCATCGGCAGGACGCTGCAGTTTGACGCGCTTGCGCAGCCACTTCGACCACAGCCACGCCGCCAGCAGAGTGAGGATGGCAAACAGCGTGCCTTGCCATTCCCAGCTCAGCGGCAGGAGCCAGGTCAGGGCGCCGGTCACCACGCCGGCGACGCCGCTCCATAGCAGGTATCCGCTGCCGCCCAGCATCTCGGCCGCCAGCAGCAGCCCGCCGAGGCTAAGCCAGAACAGATGGGGGTGGGCGAGGATCATGTCGATCATGATTTTTTCCGATCGCCAGCGCCTTCTTTGATCAGCTCGCTGATCCCGGCGATCGATCCCATCAGGCTGCTGGCGTCCAGCGGCATCAGCACCACTTTACTGTTGTTGGCGGCGCCAATCTGCTGCAGCGCATCGGTGTATTTCTGCGCCACGAAGTAGTTGATCGCCTGAATATCGCCTGAGGCGATCGCCGAGGAGACCATCTGGGTGGCGCGGGCTTCCGCTTCAGCGGAACGCTCGCGGGCCTCCGCCTGCAGGAATGCGGACTGCCGCTCGCCCTCCGCCTTGAGGATCTGCGACTGCTTTTCCCCTTCCGCTTTCAGTATTTCCGCCTGACGCACCCCTTCGGCCTCGAGAATATAAGCGCGCTTGGTTCGTTCGGCTTTCATCTGAGCGTTCATCGAGGCGATAAGTTCCGCTGGTGGGCGAACGTCGCGAATTTCGACGCGGGTGATTTTCACCCCCCACGGGTTGGTGGCGTCGTCAACGATATGCAGCAGGCGGGTGTTAATGCTGTCGCGCTGGGAGAGCATTTCGTCCAGCTCCATCGAGCCGAGCACGGTACGGATGTTGGTCATCGTCAGGTTGACGATCGCCTGCTCAAGATTGCTGACCTCGTAGGCGGCCTTCGGCGCGTCAACCACCTGAATAAAGCAAACGGCGTCGATAGTGACGTTGGCGTTATCCCGGGAGATCACCTCCTGTGACGGGATGTCGAGCACCTGCTCCATCATGTTCACTTTGCGGCCGATGCGGTCCATAAACGGCACGACTAAGCTTAATCCCGGCTGCAGCGTCTGGGTAAAACGCCCGAAGCGCTCCACCGTCCACTGGTAGCCCTGCGGGACGATTTTCACCGCCGCGGCCACAATGACCAGCGCGACG
This sequence comes from Klebsiella sp. JB_Kp042, assembly GCF_040065275.1. Taxonomy (NCBI): domain Bacteria; kingdom Pseudomonadati; phylum Pseudomonadota; class Gammaproteobacteria; order Enterobacterales; family Enterobacteriaceae; genus Klebsiella; species Klebsiella sp. JB_Kp042. Next base: position 136,454 of record NZ_JBEAJL010000026.1, on the reverse strand, counting down.
AAAATAAGGATAGGAATAAAAATCAGCATCAAAAACCTCCTGTCTTGTTGCCTGGTGGGGCGCTACAAGGAAATAGCGCATGTTTAAATTGAGTATATCTTTCTCCTCATCCTGGAGAAAGGAAAGTGGGGTAAACTAGCGGTGTTTCAGAAAATAATCAGGAAGACTCATGAAGGAAAATAACGCGCTTTTGCGTCTCGAGGATGTGGGATTTAAGACCGACGACGCAGTTATTTTACATAATATCAACCTTCAGCTCAGACCCGGGGAATTCAAGTTGATTACCGGGCCTTCCGGCTGCGGGAAAAGCACCTTGCTGAAAATTATCGCCTCGCTGCTCAGCCCGACCTCCGGACGTCTGTTTTTCGACGATGCCGATGTCGCGACGCTGTCGCCGGAAAGGTATCGCCAGCAGGTCTCTTATTGTGCGCAGACGCCGGCGCTGTTCGGGGATTCGGTTTACGATAACCTGATTTTTCCGTGGCAGATCCGTAATAAACAACCGGATCCGCAGGCGCTGGTGGCCGATCTGCAGCGCTTTGGTCTTGGCGAAAATATGCTGGAAAAATCGATTAACGAACTGTCGGGCGGTGAAAAGCAGCGCGTATCGCTGATTCGCAATTTACAATTTCTGCCGCGCGTGCTGCTGCTGGACGAAATTACCAGCGCGCTGGATGACAGTAATAAACAGAATGTGAATGACATTATTCATGGCTACGCGACGGAAAAACAGGTCGCTGTTCTATGGGTCACCCACGATCGCAATGAAATTTCGCATGCCGATGAAGTAATTACGCTGCAACCTGCCGGCGGAAACATGCAGGAGGCACAGCATGAACGGGCATAACATTACGAACGAATCGCTGGCGCTGTCGATGGTGCTGGTGCTGATCGCTATTCTGGTGAGCTATCGGGAAAAGCTGGCGCTGGAAAAAGATATTCTCTGGAGCATCTGCCGGGCGATCGTGCAGCTGATTATCGTCGGCTATGTGCTGAAATATATCTTTAACGTCAACCATGCGGTTCTGACGCTGTTGATGGTGCTGTTTATCTGCTTTAACGCGGCGTGGAATGCCAAAAAGCGCAGTAAATATATCGATAAGGCGTTTGTCTCGTCATTTATCGCCATCACCACCGGCGCCGGGCTGACGCTGGCGGTGCTGGTGTTCTCTGGATCGATAGCCTTCGTGCCGATGCAGGTGATCCCGATTGCCGGGATGGTGGCCGGGAACGCCATGGTGGCGGTGGGGCTGTGCTACAACAATATGGGCCAGCGCTTCAGCAGCGAGCAGCAGCAGATTCAGGAGAAGCTCAGCCTCGGCGCCACGCCGAAGATGGCCTCGGCGCGGCTGATCCGCGACAGCATCCGCGCGTCATTGATTCCCACCGTCGATTCAGCGAAAACGGTCGGCCTGGTGAGTTTGCCAGGGATGATGTCGGGACTAATTTTTGCCGGTATTGACCCGGTGAAGGCGATTAAGTACCAGATCATGGTAACTTTTATGCTGCTGTCGACCGCCAGCCTGTCGACGATTATCGCCGGCTATCTGACCTACCGGAAGTTCTTCAACGCCCGCCATCAGCTGGTGGTGACGCAGCTGAAAAAACGCCCGTGAACGATCCCGGGTTGCGGCGTTCACGCCTCACCCGGGTTACTAAGGCTGCGTTGCGCCTCGTTCGCATAGCCCGGATAGCGCAGCGCTATCCGGGGCAGGCAACGAATTAGTACAGCAGCGAATAGAGCTGACGGCGGTATTTGGCGGCCAGCGCATCGCCCGTACCGAGGGCGGCGAGGATCTCCTGCAGCATCTTGCGCGCCTGGCCGTCGCCGGCGCCTAAATCCTTCTGCAGATGGCTGAACAGCAGCGCCAGCGCTTCTTCGTTACGCCCGACCTGATGCAGCTGTAGCGCCAGCTGGGAGGCCAGCAGCGCATCCTCCGGATTCTGTTCCACCTGCTGCTGCAGCTGCTGGATTTCCGGCGTGTCGGCGGCCTGTTTGAGCAGCTCAATCTGCGCCACCAGACCCTGATAGTGGGTATCCTGATCCTGCAGCGGGATGGTTTTTAGCACGCTTTCCGCTTCATCGGAACGGTGCAGGGCAATCAGCGTTTCCGCCAGCAGCAGGCCAATCTGGCTCTCCTGATTCGACAGCTGCCAGGCTTCCTTCAGCAGCGGCAGGGCATCGGCGTATTTTTCTTCCTGCATCAGGGCCAGCGCCTGCTGAGCTTTCAGCTCCTCTTCGCGGGGCAGGACTTTATCCAGCAGGGCGCGGATCGCTTCTTCCGGCTGCGGGCCTTCAAAACCGTCCACCGGCTGGCCGTTCTGGAACAGATAAACCGTAGGGATGGCGCGCAGACCAAACTGTGAAGCGAGCATCTGCTCAGCGTCGCAATCGACCTTCGCCAGCATAAACTGGCCATTGTATTGCGCGGCCAGACGCTCAAGAACCGGGGTCAGCTGTTCGCAGTGCTGGCTGCGGGCAGACCAGAAGTAAAACAGCACTGGGACGTTCATAGACTGCTGTAGCGTCTGCTGCAGGTTCGCTTCGCTAATGTTGACAATATTCTGTTCGGACATGGGCATTTCTCGTTAGTCGATTTCTGTTTTACATGGGGGCGGCATTCCGCGCTTCAACTCAGCCGTGGATAATTTTGTCCATCGCGCGGGCTGGCAGCAGGCGTTTGAGCAGCGCCACCGCGTGGGTGACCAGGGTGACCGGGTAGCGCAGCTTCGGCTTATCGCTGGTAAAAGCGTGGCGCACTTTTTCCACCACCGCCTCCGGCCCGAGGGTAAAACGGGCGGCGATGCCCGGGTTTTCAACGGGCTTGTCGCTTTGCGTCTGGTTGACGTTATCGGTAAAGCGGGTGCGGATCGGGCCCGGTTCAATCAGGCTGACCTGAATACCGCTGTGGCGCAGCTCCATGCGCAGCGCATCGGACCATGCCTCAAGGGCATATTTGCTGGCGGCGTAGGCGCCGCGGCCGGGGCTGGCGATAAGCCCCATCACCGAGGAGGTCATCACGATGCGCCCTTCGCCGTGCGGGGTCATCGCCGGCAGCAGCAGCATGGTGAGCTGATGGGCGCCAAAAAAGTTGGCGGAAAACTGCTGTTCCATCTGCTGGCGGCTGATGGTGTTCAGCGGGCCATAGACGCCGTATCCGGCGTTATTGAACAGGCCGTAGAGACGATTATCGGTCAGCGCAATCACCTCCGCCGCCGCGCGCTCCACGCTCTGCGGGTCGTCCAGATCGAGCAAAATACCGGTTAGCCCCAGCTCCTGCATCCGCGCCACGTCCTCCGCTTTGCGGCAGGCCGCCAGCACGCGAAAGCCCTCGCGGGTTAAATCCAGCGCGCTTTCCAGACCAATTCCGCTGGAACAGCCTGTCACTAAAACCGTTTTTTGCATAACTTTACCTGTCAGCGACCCCTGGCGTTCAGGAGTCATGATTAACTAAGGGAGCCAGCCGGTTCGCCATCCAGTCGGCGATAAACGGCTGCGCGTCGCGATTCGGGTGAATGCCGTCGTCCTGCATCCACTGGGGTTTCAGATACACCTCCTCCATAAAAAAGGGCAGGAGAGGAATAGCGAACTCTTTGGCCAGGGCCGGGTAAATCGCGCCGAAGGCTTCATTATAGCGGCGGCCATAGTTCGCCGGCAGGTGAATTTGCATCAGCAGCGGTTCGGCGTTGGCCGCTTTGATCGTCTGAATGATGGTGCGCAGCGTCTGCTCGGTCTGCTGCGGCGGAAAGCCGCGCAGCCCGTCGTTGCCGCCGAGCTCAACCAGCACCCAGCGCGGCTGATGCTGCTTAAGCAGCGCTGGCAGACGGGCCAGTCCCTGCTGGGAGGTATCGCCGCTGATGCTGGCGTTCACCACCGGCGTTTTCGCCTGCCACTTCTCATTGAGCAGCGCAGGCCACGCGGCGTTGGCCGCCATCCGATAGCCAGCGCTCAGGCTGTCGCCGAGGATCAGCAGCGTGTCCGCCGCCATCGCGCGGCAGGTAAACAGGAACAAAAACAGGAAAGGCACATGCCAGCGGAAAACATACTTGAAGTTCATCATCTTAAGAAGTCCGTCGGTCAGGGGGAGCATCAGCTCACCATCCTTACCGGAGTTGAGCTGGTTGTCAAACCGCGGCAGACCATCGCCCTGATCGGCGAGTCGGGCTCCGGTAAATCGACCCTGTTGGCGATCCTCGCCGGCCTGGACGATGGCAGCAGCGGGGAAGTATCGATGCTGGGCAAACCGCTGCATCGGATGGATGAGGAGGCGCGGGCGGCGCTGCGGGCGCAGCACGTCGGTTTTGTATTTCAGTCGTTTATGCTGATCCCAACGCTCAACGCCCTGGAGAACGTCGAGCTGCCAGCGCTGCTGCGCGGCGCCAGTGATAGCCAGAGCCGGGGCGATGCCCGGGCGCTGCTTGAGCAGCTGGGGCTTGGCAAACGCCTGCACCACCTGCCGGCGCAGCTCTCCGGCGGCGAACAGCAGCGGGTGGCGCTGGCCCGGGCCTTCAATGGGCGTCCGGCCATTCTGTTCGCCGATGAGCCCACCGGCAACCTCGATCGCCAGACCGGGGACAAAATTGCCGATCTGCTGTTCTCGCTTAATCGCGAACACGGCACCACCCTGATCCTCGTCACTCACGATCCGCTGCTGGCGGCGCGCTGCGACCGCCGTCTGCGCCTGGTGGATGGCCAGCTGCGGGAGGAAGCATGATCGCCCGCTGGTTCTGGCGCGAATGGCGCTCGCCGTCGCTGCTGATCGTCTGGCTGGCGTTAAGCCTCGCCGTGGCCTGCGTGCTGGCCCTGGGGTCGATAAGCGATCGAATGGAGAAAGGTCTCAGCCAGCAAAGCCGTGAGTTTATGGCGGGCGACCGGACGCTGCGCAGTTCGCGCGAGGTGCCCGCTGAGTGGATCGCGCAAGCGCGGAAGTCAGGGCTGAGTGTCGGCGAACAGCTGAGCTTCGCCACCATGACCTTTGCGGGCGATACGCCGCAGCTGGCGGACGTCAAGGCAGTGGATGACCGCTATCCGCTGTATGGCACTCTCGAGACGCAGCCGCCGGGGCTGAAGCCCCGGGCGGGCAGCGTCCTGCTGGCGCCAAGGCTGATGGCACTGCTGAACCTGAAAACCGGCGATACGATTGACGTTGGCGACGCCACGCTGCGCATTGCCGGGGAAGTGATTCAGGAGCCGGATGCGGGGTTTAACCCCTTCCAGATGGCGCCGCGGCTGATGATGAATATGGCCGACGTGGCAAAGACCGGCGCCGTGCAGCCCGGCAGTCGCGTCGCATGGCGATATAAGTTCGCCGGCGACGCTGAACAGCTGGCCCGTTATGAGCAGTGGCTGCTGCCGAAACTCGGCCCGGAGCATCGCTGGATTGGTCTTGAACAGGACGACAGCGCACTGGGCAAATCCCTCGAACGCTCGCAGCAATTCCTGTTGTTATCCGCGCTGTTGACGCTGCTGCTGGCCGTCGCGGCGGTGGCCGTGGCGATGGGCCACTACTGCCGCAGCCGCTACGATCTGGTCGCCATACTCAAGACGCTGGGCGCCGGACGGGCGCAGCTGCGCAAGCTGATTGTCGGTCAGTGGCTGCTGCTGCTGGCGCTGTCGGTGATAACCGGCGGGGTGGCGGGGCTGGCGCTGGAGCGCCTGCTGCTGCTGGTGCTCAAACCGGTTCTTCCCGCCGCGCTCCCGCCGGCCAGCGGCTGGCCGTGGCTGTGGGCGGTGGGCGCGACCGGCGTGATTTCCCTGCTGGTGGGCCTGCGGCCGTATCGGCTGCTGCTGGCGACCCTGCCGCTGCGAGTGCTGCGCCAGGACGTGGTGGCCAGCGTCTGGCCGTTAAAAATCTGGATCCCGACGGTCAGCGCCGTGGTGGTGAGCCTGCTGGCGTGGCTGATGGGCGGCAGTCCGCTGCTGTGGTCAGTGCTGGCCGGGGCGGTGGTGCTGGCGCTGCTGTGCGGCCTGGTGGGCTGGGGATTGCTGTGGCTGCTCAAACGCCTGACGCTCAGAGCCTTGCCGCTGCGTCTGGCGGTGAATCGCCTGCTGCGCCAGCCGTGGTCGACCCTCAGCCAGCTGGCGGCGTTTTCCCTGTCATTTATGCTGCTGGCGCTCCTGCTGGTGCTGCGCGGCGATCTGCTCGACCGCTGGCAGCAGCAGCTGCCCCCGGAGAGCCCGAACTACTTCCTGATCAATATCGCCCCTGAGCAGATAATGCCGGTGAAGACCTTCCTCGCCGAACATCAGACGCGGGCGGCGGAATTCTATCCGATCGTCCGGGCTCGTCTGACGCAGATCAACGGCCAGTCCACGGACGGGAATAAAGACGAAGCACTGAATCGCGAGCTTAATCTCACCTGGAGCGAACAGCGTCCGGATCATAATCCGCTGGTGGCCGGCAGCTGGCCGCCGAAGCAGGGCGAGGTATCGATTGAGGAGGGGCTGGCGCAGCGATTGGGAGTGACAATCGGCGATACGGTGACCTTTACCGGCGATACGCAGGAGTTCAGCGCGAAGGTGAGCAGCGTGCGCAAAGTCGACTGGGAGAGCCTGCGGCCAAACTTCTTCTTTATTTTCCCCACCGGGGCGCTGGACGGGCAGCCGCAGAGCTGGCTCACCAGCTTCCGCTGGGATAACGGTCCTGCGATGTTGACCCAGCTGAACCGCGAGTTTCCCACCGTCAGTCTGCTGGATATTGGCGCTATCCTGCGCCAGGTCGGCCAGGTGCTCTCCCAGGTCAGCCGGGCGCTGGAGGTGATGGTAGGCCTGGTGACGGCCTGCGGCGTGCTGCTGTTGCTGGCGCAGGTGCAGGTCGGTATGCGTCAGCGTCATCAGGAGCTGGTGGTCTGGCGCACGCTGGGGGCCGGGAAATCGCTGCTGCGCGCCACGCTGTGGGCGGAGTTTGCCCTGTTGGGGCTGGTCTCCGGCCTGGTGGCGGCGATAGGCGCCGAAGTGGCGCTGGCGATGCTGCAGACCAAAGTCTTTGATTTTCCCTGGGCGCCGGACTGGCGGCTGTGGGTGATGCTGCCGATGACGGGAGCGGTGTTGTTATCCCTGTGCGGCGGCGGGCTGGGGCTGCGTTTATTAAAAGGGAAAGCGCTATTCCGTCAGTTTAGCCAGTAAGAATATTGAATGTTGATGATGCGCCGCCGTTTTTGGCGGCGCTTTTATTTTAAGCGCACAAATTGATAAACCATTGATTTTTAAGCGCACGAAACATTAAAAACCCAGCAACACGCTGTGCTGATTCGCGGTTAATATTCAACTGGAAAATATAAGATTGCTTATTAATCAAGGAAAAACTATGGCACACACAATAAAAACGCTGGCGATCTCGATCGGCGCAGCATTAGTGTTAACGTCATTGGCTGCCCACGCGGAGATCACCCTGCTAAAACAGGATCCGCAGGCGGGGGATCCGTTAAGCCGGCTTAACTTTACCGTCGGCGGAAGTATCCGCCCGCAGTTCAATATGATGACCGGCGACGGGGATAAAGGCTCCTATAAGCGCAACGGTTTTGACGGCGGCACCCGCTTCCGTTTCGCCGCGGATTACTATCTGTTCGATGATATTAGCTGGATCAGCTACTACGAGCTGGGGGTGAATATTCCGGCGCTGTTCGACTGGGATAATCACTACGCGGAAGGGGCGAACAATACCACCCGCCGCATGCTGTATACCGGCCTGAAAAGCGATACCTGGGGGACGTTAACCTACGGTCAGCAAAACAGTATTTACTATGATGTGGTCGGGGTGAAAACCGATATCTGGGACTACGATATGATTGCCCAAGCGCCGGGCAACGGTATTAACGGCGATTACGATGGTTCTTATCGTTCCCGTAATATGCTGAAATATAAGAAAACCGTTGGCGATGTCGATCTTTACGGCTCCTATCTGTTCGAAGACAGCGAATACCTGCCGGGTAATGGTCTGCGCTATAAACGTAAAGGCGGCGGTTCTGTTGGCGCGGACTACCACATCATGAAGGATCTGACCTGGGGGACCGCGTGGAACTACACCCGCGCCGAAATGCGCGACCCGTCAAGTTCCGACAGCAAAACCTATGACCAGAACATCGTCGGTACCGCGCTGAGCTGGACCCCGGATAACTGGACTTTCTCCTTCGGTGGCGGCTGGTATCAGAACTTCCTCACTACCAAAAAAACCGATGTCCATAATTACTTCGCCGGCGACGCCTGGGGGATTGAATATTTTGCGGGCTATAAATTCCCGATCAATCAATATGCCGTTAAATCTATTCAGCCGTACTTTATGGGCGACCGCCTGGAATATGTGAACGGCCGTAACTACCAGCGTATTGATAACGGTCTGGGGATCAGCTTCCAGCTGGATTATGGTTTCCGCGTTGACTACGAGCACGTGTTTACCTCCAGCACCGACAACCTGGGCGATATGAACCTGGTGCGTCTGCGTTACGACTTCTAAGCGGTCACAACTCCCCGGTCGCGCTGCGCTACCGGGGCTACAAATCGCACCGAGCGGTAGCCCGGCTAAGGCGTTTACGCCGCAAGCCGGGACAATAGAGCATGCAATTACTTCGCCAGCCAGGCGGCGACCTCCTGCCAGTTGCCGCGAAAAATAATCTTCCCGGCTTTTTTACCCAACTGATAGCGATACATCGGGTCGTAGTATTCTTCCAGCAGCGGCACCAGCCAGGCGAAGTGCGCCTCGGTGCTGGCGGTGCGCTGCTGCTGCGCCAGCGCCTCATCGAGGCGTTCAGTGAGCTGAGCAAAACGCTGCAGTCCCAGGCGACGGCGGATGGCGAACAGGCCGTGATGCAGATACTCGCCATATGCCTGCCAGCCTTTCTCTTCGCCATAGGCGGCGATAAAGTCGCGATACATGCGATCGAAATACTCCTCGCGCAGCCGTTCGAGGCGAACGTCAAACGGATCTTCCACCACCGCCAGCGGCGATTGCGCCATGCGGATGCGCAGGCACTCCGGCAGATGGTTGGCGCCGATCATGTGGCCTTCATCTTCCAGCACCCAGCGCGTCTGCTGTTCGGCTTTTTTGAGCAGGCTAACCGCCAGATGGTTTTCAAAGGTGGCCTGCGGATGCTGCGGCTGTAGCGTGCGGCCAAACGAAGAGCCGCGGTGGTGGGCATGGCCTTCCAGATCGATACCGTCCGGGCGCGAGCAGACCAGCTGGGTTTTGCCGTTGCCGGTGCAGCCGCCAATCAGCACGATCGGTCGCTGTACCAGCGCGTCGGTGGCCTGGATTGCCGCCTGGCGCAGCGCTTTATAGCCGCCGACGATCAGGGGGTAATCCACACCAGCTTCTTTCAGCCACTGCTGGACGATATGCGAGCGCTGGCCGCCGCGAGCGCAGCACAGGAAACCGTGCGGGTAACGGGCGCACGCTTCCAGCCAGGCCTGGATCCGGCTGGCGCGCAGGTCGCCCTGGACCAGCTTATGGCCGAGCGCCAGCGCCGCTTCCGGCCCCTGGCGCTTGTAGCAGGTGCCGACCGCGGCGCGTTCTTCATCATTCATCAGCGGCAGGTTGATCGCCGCCGGCATCGCGCTTTGGCTAAACTCCACCGGGGCGCGCACGTCAATCAGTGGCGTATCGCTGGCAAGGATCTGCAGAATATTTTTTGGTACTGATTCCATCATTTAAACCGTTAGGCAATCCAGACGCGTCGCTCGACGCGATAATTCTCCTATTGTACGCGGTGAGCGCCTGTGAGGATTGATTTTTCACGGTGTATTGCTGAATAGCGTCAGGAATCCCTCAATTTCCGGTGCAGAATGGCTGAACAATGAAGCGATGTCCTGCACCGCTTTACCATGATGATCTTTACGCCAGGCGAGACTCAATGGCGAAGGAGGGCGCATGGTCGGAATGTGTCGGGCGATTAGCTTGCCCTGAGCGATAAGCGGCAGGCACAGCGGTTCTGGTAAAAAGCCGATGCCGACGCCGGCGAGATGGGCGGCAACTTTGGTTTCGATATCGGGAACCACTATCTCTTTTTGCCCGGGCAGACGCCAGGCGACGCGCTTCGTCAGCCTTCGGGCGCTGTCCTCAATATTCACTGCCGGATAGCGCCGCAATTGAGCCTCTGATAGCGGGTCGGTTTGCTGGCTTAGCGGGTGATGCGGCGACATCACGAACAGCCAGGTCACCTCACCCAGTGGGTAAACCGCCATATTTTCCGCTAACGGTTCGGTGCCGGTCACGCCGATGGCCAGCGAAAAGTCGTCATGCAGCAGCGTATCCCAGACGCCCATATAGATTTGTCGTGAAAAATGAAATTGCGTAAAAGGGTAGCGCTGGGTGAGCCAGGCCAGCAGCCGGGCAATGGCCTGCGGGTCGTACATCAGGTTATTCACCACAATATTGACCTGACGCTCTACCCCGTCATTTATCTGCTGAAGCTCGCCGGGCATACTATCAATCCACCCCAGCCACTCTCTGGCTTGCGCCAGCAGGTGCATCCCGGCCGGCGTTAGCAATACGCTGCGCGTTGTACGGGAAAAGAGTGCGACACCGGTGTTGTCCTCCAGTAATTTGATGCGATAGCTGATGGTGGCGGTTGTTTTATAAAGTTTTTCCGCTGCTCTTGAGAAGCTGCCGGTCTCAGCGACGCTGACAAAGGTGCGTAATGTTTCGGGATCGAGCATCGCCACATTCCTCGTTATTTAATAATTCACCCATGATTTTTAAGTATTTTTTCACAATAACCTTTTCAATAATGTGGTTTAAATCAGATTTTGGAAAATTATTCCAACTTATAGTGTTGCCATGCTTAGATGGCTGTGGATTGCGCAGCTTCTCTACCCCCTTCGACGTTGGGAAGGGGAACGGTTTTTAATGAATAAGGAACTGGTCATGAAGCTTGAAGTATTGCCCCTGACGCGAGATGCATTCCGCCCGTATGGGGATGTTATCGAAACGGAAGGACAGGATTTTTTTCACATCAATGATGGCAAAGTACAGCGTTTTCACGATCTGGCGATGGTGGAGACATTACAGCAGGATCGTACGCTCATCAGCATTAATCGTGCGCAACCCGCCGTGCTGCCGATTATTGTCACCGAACTGGAGCGCCATCCGCTGGGTACCCAGGCATTTGTGCCGATGCGGGGGGAGACTTTTGTCGTGGTGGTTGCGGCAGGAGGCGATGAGCCGGACATGACCACGCTGCGCGCGTTTATCTCCAATGGCCGCCAGGGGGTAAATTATCATCGCAATGTCTGGCACCATCCGCTGTTTGCCTGGCAGAGCGAAACCGATTTTTTAACCGTCGATCGCGGTGGAAAAGATAACTGCGATGTCGTGGAGATCCCGACCGTGGAGCTGAGCTTTGCGTGAGGTTGCACGTGACGCTGTCGATTATCTTGCATAACATGTGGGCGCTTACACACTATTTATGCTCAGGTTTTGAGCCGGAGATAATCGAGGTATGACAGAAGTGAGAAGGCGTGGAAGGCCAGGCCAGCAGGAGCCTTCCGCGCAAAAAGGCGCACAGGCGCTGGAGAGAGGGATCGCGATATTGCAATACCTTGAGAAGAGCGGCGGCAGCTCGTCGGTTAGCGATATTTCCCTGAATCTGGACTTACCGTTATCGACCACCTTTCGCTTGCTAAAAGTGCTGGAAGGCGCGGATTTTGTCTATCAGGACGCGCAGCTAGGCTGGTGGCACATCGGGCTTGGCGCATTCAATATCGGCTCGGCGTACATCCATAACCGGGATGTTTTATCCGTCGGCGGACCTTTTATGCGGCGGCTGATGCTGATGTCGGGGGAGACAGTCAACGTGGCGATTCGCAACGGCAACGAAGCGGTGCTGATTGGCCAGCAGGAGTGCAAGTCGATGGTGCGAATGTGCGCGCCGCTCGGCAGTCGACTCCCGCTGCATGCTTCAGGCGCGGGGAAAGCGCTGTTGTATCCGCTGTCTGCGGAAGAGCTGGTGGATGTGATTGTGAAGACTGGCCTGCAGCGGTTTACGCCGACGACGATTGTGGATTTACCGGTCCTGCAGCGAAATCTGGATGAGGCGCGAGCCTGCGGCTACAGCATTGACCAGGAGGAGCATGTTACAGGATTAAACTGTATTGCTTCAGCGGTTTACGATGATGTGGGCTCCGTGGTAGCGGCCATTTCGATTTCCGGACCTGCGTCCAGGTTAACCCCGGACCGTTTTGTCAGTCAGGGCGAGCTGGTAAGGGAGACGGCAAGGAATATCAGTACCGCGCTGGGCCTTAAACCCCAGGCCGACTGATCGCCGATCCAACCCGCTCACTTGAGCGGGACTTTTTTGGTTATGTTTAAATTTGGAAAAATTTTCCAATATAGTGAGGTAGTAAAAAATGGCAAAAATGAGAGCCGTTGACGCGGCAATGTATGTTCTCGAAAAAGAAGGGGTTAACACTGCATTTGGCGTGCCTGGCGCGGCAATTAACCCATTCTATTCTGCGATGCGTAAGCACGGCGGGATCCGTCATATTCTTGCCCGCCATGTTGAAGGCGCGTCTCATATGGCTGAAGGCTATACTCGTGCGACCGCCGGTAATATCGGGGTTTGTCTGGGGACCTCCGGTCCGGCCGGTACGGATATGATCACCGCGCTGTATTCTGCCTCCGCGGACTCGATTCCCATTCTGTGCATCACCGGCCAGGCACCGCGTGCGCGCCTGCATAAAGAGGATTTTCAGGCGGTGGATATTGAATCCATTGCTAAACCGGTCACCAAGATGGCGGTGACTGTGCGTGAGGCGGCGCTGGTTCCTGGCGTGCTACAGCAGGCTTTCCATCTGATGCGATCCGGCAGGCCGGGACCAGTGCTCATCGATCTGCCTTATGATGTCCAGGTGGCAGAAATCGAATTCGATCCTGAGCTTTACTCGCCGCTTCCGGCTTATAAACCGGTCGCCACGCGTCCGCAAATCGAAAAGGCACTGACGCTGTTAGCTCAGGCTGAACGCCCGGTGATTGTTGCCGGTGGCGGGGTGATTAACGCCGATGCCGCTGCGCTGCTGCAACAATTTGCGGAAATCACCCATGTCCCGGTGATCCCAACCCTGATGGGCTGGGGCTGTATCCCGGATGACCACGAACTGATGGCCGGAATGGTCGGCTTACAAACCGCGCATCGCTACGGTAACGCCACGCTGTTGGCCTCAGATCTGGTATTCGGGATTGGCAACCGCTTTGCGAATCGTCATACCGGCTCGGTTGAGAAGTACACCGCAGGCCGCAAAATTATTCATATCGACATTGAACCGACGCAAATTGGCCGTGTGCTGTGCCCGGATTTAGGCATTGTCTCCGATGCCAAAGCGGCGTTAATTCAGCTGGTAGAGATTGCGCAGCAGATGCAAAAAGAAGGGCGTCTGCCGCGCCGCGAGAGCTGGGTTAGCGAGTGCCAGGCGCGCAAGCGTACGCTGCTGCGTAAAACCCACTTTGATAACGTGCCGGTTAAACCGCAGCGCGTCTATGAAGAGATGAACAAAGCGTTTGGCCGGGACGTATGCTATGTCACCACCATCGGCCTGTCGCAAATCGCCGCCGCCCAGATGCTGCACGTGTTCAAAGACCGCCACTGGATCAACTGCGGCCAGGCGGGACCGCTGGGCTGGACGCTTCCCGCTGCGCTGGGCGTTTGCGCTGCCGATCCTGAGCGCAACGTGGTCGCGATTTCCGGTGATTTTGACTTCCAGTTTCTGATTGAAGAGCTGGCGGTAGGCGCCCAGTTCAATATTCCGTATATCCATGTTCTGGTAAACAACGCCTATCTCGGCTTGATCCGTCAGTCGCAACGCGCCTTTGACATGGATTACTGCGTTCAGCTGGCGTTTGAAAATATTAACTCTAGCGAAGTAAACGGCTACGGCGTCGATCATGTGAAGGTCGCGGAGGGACTCGGTTGTAAAGCGATTCGCGTCTTCAAGCCTGAGGATATTGCCCCCGCGTTTGAGCAGGCCAAAGCCTGGATGAAAGCCTATCGCGTGCCGGTTGTTGTGGAAGTGATCCTTGAGCGGGTCACCAATATCTCCATGGGTAGCGAGCTGGATAACGTGATGGAATTTGAAGATGTTGCCGATAGCGCCATCGATGCGCCAACCGAAACCTGCTTTATGAAATATGAATAAATGAGGTGAACCTATGTTGCGCTTTTCTGCCAATCTTTCCATGTTATTTCAGGAATATGATTTTCTGGAGCGCTTTGAGAAAGCGGCGGCCTGTGGTTTTCGTGCTGTTGAATTTATGTTTCCGTATGACTATGCGCCCGAGGTATTAAAGCAAAAGCTGAGAGACAACCAGCTGGAGCATACTTTACATAATTTACCCGCTGGCGACTGGGCGGCAGGGGAACGCGGCATCGCCTGTATTCCAGGCCGCGAAGCGGAGTTTCGCGAAGGTGTCGATGCCGCAATCCGCTACGCCAAAGCGCTGGGCAATTGTAAAATTAACTGCCTGGTCGGCAAAACTCCGGTGGGCTATCGCGAAGAACATATTCGCTCAACGCTGGTGGCGAATTTACGTTTTGCCGCCGCCGCGCTGGCCCAGGAAGGTATTCTGCTGCTAATTGAGCCGATCAATTACTTCGATATGCCGGGCTTTTATCTGAATACCACGCATCAGGCGTTAGCGCTGATTGATGAAGTGGGTAATGATAATCTGAAAATCCAGTACGATATTTACCATATGCAGCGTATGGAGGGGGAATTAACCCATACGATGCAAACTTACGCTAATCGTATTGGCCATTTACAGATCGCGGACAATCCGAATCGAGGTGAGCCCGGGACCGGTGAAATTAATTATGAATATCTTTTTAATTTCATCGATAAATCAAACTATGACGGTTGGGTAGGTTGTGAATATAAACCATTGACCACCACCGAAGCGGGACTAACATGGTTTAATCGTTACCGCTAATTTTTAATTTATCGTTGGGCAGTATTTATTATTCCAGACGCAGGGGTTTTATTTCCTGACAACAGGAAGGGATAACTATTGCCCGGGTAAATCGAAACAGAAATTCTGAGAGGAAACTTATGAAACTGGGATTTATTGGTCTGGGTATTATGGGCACCCCGATGGCGCTCCGACTTGCCAGGGCAGGCCACGCACTGCACGTTACTACCATTGGGCCTGTTGCTGACGAATTGCTCAAGCACGGGGCACAACATCTGGCCTGCGCAGAACAGGTGGCGGAGCAGTCAGACATTATTTTTATCATGGTACCCGATACCCCGCAGGTTGCCGAAGTGCTGTTTGGCGAACATGGTTGTGCTAAAGCGGCGCTGAAGGGCAAAATTATCGTGGATATGAGCTCTATCTCGCCGATAGAAACGAAACGTTTTGCGCAGCAGGTGCGGGATCTCGGCGCCGATTACCTTGATGCGCCGGTCTCGGGCGGTGAAATTGGCGCACGTGAAGGCACGCTCTCCATTATGGTTGGCGGCGATGAAAACATCTTTGCCCGCGTGAAACCGCTGTTTGATATTTTGGGTAAAAATATCACCCTCGTCGGCGGGAACGGCGACGGTCAGACATGTAAAGTCGCCAATCAAATTATCGTCGCGCTGAATATTGAAGCGGTGTCCGAAGCGCTGGTTTTTGCCTCTAAAGCTGGGGCGGACCCTGCTCGCGTTCGTCAGGCTTTGATGGGCGGTTTCGCTTCCTCTCGTATTCTGGAAGTGCACGGTGAAAGAATGCTCAACCGTACCTTTAATCCAGGCTTTAAAATTTCTCTGCACCAGAAGGATCTCAATCTGGCTCTGCAGAGCGCTAAAGCCCTGGCGCTTAATCTGCCGAATACTGCTACCTGTCAGGAACTGTTTAATACTTGTGCCGCCAATGGAGGTAGCGAGTTAGATCATTCGTCTCTGATTCAGGCTCTGGAATTAATGGCAAATCATCAAATAGCGTAATAAGCGTAAAGCTGCCGAAACCGGCAGCTTTATTTGAACCTCACAGGTGACTTTATGGATACGATCAATAAAAAAGGTGTCGACTATTGGAAAAAAATAGTCGTGGTAATGAGTCTGGGCTGGGTGGCAATTTGGATCTATCGTACCGTATTAACGCCGATTTATCCGGAGATTCAGGCGTCATTAGGTAACGTCAGTAATGCTGAAATTGGCGCGATTGCCAGCTTCTATTTTTTGGCCTACTGCGGCATGCAGATCCCCTGCGGCATTCTGGTGGATAAACTGGGCCAGAAAATTATGCTGATGTGCGGTTTTTCGCTATTTATTATCGGTACCCTGAGTATCGCTAATGCCGGAAATCTGACGTTGATTTATATCGGCTCACTACTGGCCGGCGCCGGTTGTGCCTCCTTCTTTAGTTCCGCCTATTCGCTCTCCTCAGCCAACGTGCCGCAAGAACGCCGTGCGCTGGCGAACGCCATCATCAACAGCGGCTCTGCCATTGGTATGGGGATTGGCCTGATTGGTTCAAGTATTCTGGTCAAAAGCATGCACATGGCCTGGCAAAACGTGTTGTTTATCGTCGCTGCGATTCTGCTGGTGATGCTCTGCGTGTTTACCCTGGTTATTCGCCGCAAACTGAAAGCACCCGCTGCAGCTGAAAATAAAACGAGTGCAGCGGCGTCAGCGCCGGTTGCAGAAGAGAAATCGGCGCCGCTATTCTCGCCATTACTGTGCAGCGTGTATTTCCTCTATTTCTGCACCTGCTACGGCTACTATCTGATTGTGACCTGGCTACCCTCTTATCTTCAGACCGAACGCGGGTTTGACGGTGGGGCGATTGGTTTTGCTTCCGCGCTGGTGGCGGTGGTCGGGGTCCCGGGCGCGCTGTTCTTTAGCCATCTCTCGGATAAATTCCGCGACAGTAAAGTCAAAGTTATTCTCGGGCTTGAGATAGTCGCGGCGGCCATGTTGATGTTTACCGTTCTGTCGCCGAATACCACCATGCTGATGATTAGCCTGGTACTGTACGGGTTGCTGGGCAAAATGGCCGTTGATCCGATTCTTATCTCGTTCGTCTCCGAGCAGGCGTCAGCGAAAACGTTAGGCCGCGCCTTCAGCTTATTTAATTTCTTTGGTATGAGTTCTGCAGTAGTTGCACCGACGCTCACCGGTTTTATTTCCGACCTGACCGGTTCAAAAGAAATTAGTTTTGTGATGTCTGCCGGGTTGGTTATTACCGGAACGATACTGTTTGCGCTAATTACCTTGCGTAAGAACAAAATACAGTCAAAGACAATCCCAGTATAATAAAAAAATAAATAATTAAAATTTGTTGTTCCACATAGCTAAACCTACAAACGTAATCCGATGCGTATTAAGAGGGAATTATGGAACAAACTCAAGACCTGTACAAAACCAGGGGCTATAGCGATGATCTATTGCCGAAATCAGACACACAGCGTAACTGGAAAACATTCAACTATTTCACGTTGTGGATGGGTTCTGTACACAACGTACCAAATTATGTGATGGTTGGTGGTTTTTTTATCCTTGGTCTTTCCACCTTTAGCATTATGATGGCGATAATATTAAGTGCCTTTATAATTGCCCTGGTTATGGTGTTTAATGGTGCTGCCGGAAGTAAGTATGGCGTACCCTTCGCGATGATATTAAGAGCCTCATATGGAGTACGCGGTGCATTATTACCCGGACTGCTCAGAGGCGGTATCGCAGCGATTATGTGGTTTGGCTTGCAATGCTACGCTGGATCGTTGGCATTTTTGATCTTATTAGGCAAATTATGGCCTGCGTTTCTGACGCTTGGCGGTGATTTTAAGCTGCTGGGGTTGTCGTTGCCGGGGTTGATCGCCTTTCTGGTGTTCTGGTTGATTAACGTCGGGATTGGCTTTGGCGGCGGAAAAGTGCTGAATAAATTTACCGCAATCCTCAACCCCTGCATCTATATCGTCTTCGGCGGGATGGCTATCTGGGCCATTTCGCTGGTAGGATTCGGCCCGATCCTCGACTACCTGCCGACCGGGGTGGCAAAAGCGGAACATACCGGTTTCTTGTTCCTGGTGGTGATCAATGCGGTGGTGGCCGTCTGGGCCGCTCCGGCAGTCAGCGCCTCGGATTTCACCCAGAACGCGCGTTCGTTTCGCGAGCAGGCTATTGGTCAGACGCTTGGACTCGTGGTGGCCTATATTCTGTTTGCGGTCGCCGGCGTCTGTATTATCGCCGGCGCCAGTATCCATTACGGTATGGATACCTGGAACGTACTGGATATTGTGCAGAAATGGGACAGCCTGTTTGCCTCGTTCTTTGCGGTGTTGGTGATATTGATGACCACGATCTCCACCAACGCTACCGGTAATATTATACCGGCAGGCTATCAGATCGCGGCGATTGCCCCAGCCAAACTGACCTATAAAAATGGCGTGCTCATCGCCAGTATTATTAGCTTGCTGATTTGTCCATGGAAATTAATGGAAAATCAGGGCAGTATTTATCTTTTTCTCGATATTATCGGCGGCATGCTGGGTCCGGTTATTGGCGTAATGATGGCGCACTATTTTATCGTCATGCGTGGGCAAATTAATCTTGATGAACTTTACACCGCGCCTGGAGATTATAAATATTTCGATAATGGATTTAACGTTACTGCATTCCTGGTAACGATTGTGGCGGTTATTTTATCGCTCGGCGGAAAATTTATCCCGCTGCTCGAACCGTTCTCCCGCGTGTCGTGGTTTGTTGGTGTTATTGTCGCTTTTGCCGCCTACGCCTTGCTGAAAAAACGGGCCCAGCCGAATAACCTGGCGCGCCCCAATGCTGTGAATTGATTTTATTACAACCAGGAAAGTTTATTTCATGGATGAAGCTTCAAGAGCCAAAGCCATTGGTATTGCGGTGTACGTGGCTGCAAACAGAAGTATGGCGGCTTAATCGTCTGTACACATACAAGGAGTTTTATATGTCTTTTGATTTAATCATTAAAAACGGCACCGTCATTCTGGAAAACGAATCCCGGGTGGTCGATATCGCGGTTGCTGACGGCAAAATTGCCGCTATCGGTGAAAACCTGGGGGACGCGAAGCAGATCATAGATGCCACGGGGCTGATCGTTTCGCCGGGGATGGTCGATGCGCATACGCACATCTCTGAGCCGGGCCGTACCCACTGGGAAGGTTACGAAACCGGAACCCGCGCGGCGGCAAAAGGCGGCATCACCACGATGATCGAAATGCCGCTGAATCAGCTACCGGCCACCGTTGACCGGCAGACCATTGAGCTGAAGTTCGACGCGGCGAAAGGCAAACTGACTATCGATGCCGCGCAGCTTGGCGGCCTGGTCTCTTATAACCTCGACCGGCTGCATGAACTGGATGAAGTGGGGGTGGTGGGATTTAAATGCTTCGTCGCCACCTGCGGTGACCGGGGGATCGATAACGATTTCCGCGACGTCAACGATTGGCAGTTCTTCAAAGGCGTACAAAAGCTGGCCGAGATGAAGCAGACGGTACTGGTGCACTGCGAAAACGCGCTGATCTGCGATGAGCTGGGCGAAGAGGCGAAAAGAGAAGGGCGCGTGACCGCCCATGATTACGTCGCCTCCCGTCCGGTATTCACCGAAGTTGAGGCGATCCGCCGCGTTCTGTATCTGGCGAAGGTCGCCGGTTGCCGCCTGCACGTGTGCCACGTCAGCAGCCCGGAAGGGGTCGCCGAAGTGACCCGCGCCCGTCAGGAAGGGCAGGATGTCACCTGCGAATCTTGCCCGCACTACTTTGTCCTGGATACCGATCAGTTTGAAGAGATCGGTACCCTGGCGAAGTGCTCTCCGCCGATCCGCGATGCGGAAAACCAGAAAGGCATGTGGGAAAAGCTGTTCAACGGAGAAATCGACTGCCTGGTCTCCGACCATTCGCCGTGCCCACCGGAAATGAAGGCGGGCAATATCATGCAGGCCTGGGGCGGGATTGCCGGTCTGCAAAACTGCATGGACGTGATGTTCGATGAAGCGGTGCAGAAACGCGGTATGTCTCTGCCGCAGTTTGCCCGTCTGATGGCGACCAACGCCGCGGATATTTTCGGCCTGAAGCATAAGGGCCGCATCGCGCCGGGTAAAGACGCCGACCTTGTGTTTATTCAGCCGAACAGCAGCTACGTCTTACGGGCAGAAGACCTCGAATATCGCCATAAAGTCAGCCCTTACGTTGGGCGCAAGATTGGCGCTCGGATTGCTAAAACCATCCTGCGCGGCGAGGTGATCTATGACATCGAGCAGGGCTTCCCACGCGCGCCGAAGGGGAAATTTATCCTTAAGCATCAGCAGTAACGGGCGAATAAACAGTTGGGGATGGTTTTCTCCCTCTCCCTTTGGGAGAGGGCCGGAGTGAGGGCAAGGAGGGGACATTTCCCCTCACCCTCACCCTAACCCTCTCCCCAAAAGGGAAGAGGGGACTGTTCCTCGCCCCCATTCCATATTTAGCGCCTGTTTAACGGCAGGCGCTTTTTCAGGATTTCATCATGGTGGTATTGCCGCTAAATAAACGTAACACCCTGGCGGGATTTCAATGGTTCTTCTTTATTTTCTGCAACACCGTTGTGGTACCGCCAACATTACAGTCTGCTTTTCAGCTCCCTGCCAACGCGTTAATTACGCTTACCCAGTACGGGTTTATCACCACCGGGTTGGCCTGTCTGGCGCAGGCGTTACTGGGACATCGTCGGGCGATTATGGAAGGACCGACGGGCCTGTGGTGGAGCACCATTCTGACGGTCACCGTGGGCGAAGCCGCACGAGGGACGCCTTTTGACAGCATCGCCTCCAGCCTGGCTGTCGGCATATTTTTCTCGGCGGCGCTCACCATCATCATCGGCGTGAGCGGCATTGGCCATCGCCTGGCGAAGCTCTTCAGCCCAACGGTCATGGTCTTTTTCATGCTGCTGCTGGGGGCCCAACTGACTACCATCTTTTTTAAAGGCATGCTTGGGCTGCCCTTTAGTTCAACGCAGGTCAATCCGGGTATTCAGCTGGCGCCATTTTGCCTGGCGCTGATGGTGATGATTCTGGTGCTGGGAATGATCATTTTTCTCCCGGATGGTATCGCTCGCTACGCCCTGCTGATCGGAACCCTGGCGGGTTGGGCTGGCTGGTATCTGCTGTTTCGCACTCCGCCTGCCACGATGGCATCCGGGCCGATTCACTGGCAGTGGTTCCCGCTGGGTTACGGCGGCCAGCTACGACCCGGCATCATCTTAACCGCACTGCTGGCGGGACTGGTGAATATTACCAATACCTATGGCGCCATTCGCAGCACCGATGTTTTTTACCCCGAACAAGGGGCCAGTAATACCCGCTATCGACGCAGCTTTATGATCTCCGGTTTGATGACATTAATAACGGTTCCGCTCAACGTGGTGCCATTTTCTCCCTTTGTTTCGTCGACAGCTTTATTAACTCAAACTGGCGACACCTCGCGCCGGCCATTTATTATCGGCTGCTTGTGCTGTCTGCTGGTTGGATTATTTACGCCGCTGACCCACTTTTTTACCACCCTGCCTTTACCGATCAGCAGCGCGGTCATGCTGGTCTCTTATTTGCCGTTGTTATATTCCAGTTTATCTTTCAGTAAGCAAATTACCTTTACCGCACGAAATATCTACCGGCTGGCGCTGCCGTTATTTGTCGGCATTTTTTTGATGGGCCTGCCGCCGGTTTATCTCCAGACGTTGCCTCTGACAATCAGACCCCTTGTAGGTAACGGCTTACTAATCGGGGTGCTGCTGGCGGTAGCCATGGAGAATCTCATTCCCTGGGATCGTATTAAGTCATGACATTAAAAGGATGAACCATGAAAATTATTATTGCACCGGACTCGTTCAAAGAAAGCGTCAGCGCCAGCCGCTGCGCCCAGGCGATTAAGGCGGGCTTTACCTCTATTTTCCCGCAGGCGGAGTGCATCTGTCTGCCGATCGCCGACGGCGGCGAGGGGACGGTGGAGGCAATGGTTGAGGCCACCGAGGGTAAAATGGTGATGCTGCCGGTCATGGGGCCGATGGGCGATTTTGTCGGCGCCTTCTATGGCCTGAGCGGCGACGGACATACCGCGTTTATTGAGATGGCGGCGGCCAGCGGACTCATGCTGGTTCCCCCCGACGAACGCAACCCCCTGCAGGCCACCAGCTACGGCACCGGTGAGCTGATTCGCCATGCGCTGGACGCCGGCGTCCGTCACATCATTCTCGGTATTGGCGGCAGCGCCACGGTGGATGGCGGAATGGGGATGGCTCAGGCGCTGGGAGCACGCTTTGTTGATGAACGCGGCGATAGCGTCGGGCTCGGCGGCGGAGCGTTAGAGCGGCTGGTCAACGTTGATTTACGCGATCTCGACCCGAGACTTCGCGAGTGCCGGATTGACGTAGCCTGCGATGTGGATAATCCGCTGCTAGGCGAGCGCGGCGCGGCGGCGGTCTTTGGCCCGCAAAAAGGAGCCAGCGCTGAGATGGTCGCTGCCCTCGAGCGCGGTTTGCAAAATTACGCTCAGGTGTTGCTAATGGCAACGGGTGAGGAGGTGACGGCGATAGTCGGCGGCGGCGCGGCCGGCGGGATGGGCGTGGCGGCCTGCGTATTCCTTAACGCGGCGCTGAAGCCGGGCATCGATATCGTGATTGAGGCGATGAAACTGGAGGAGGCGCTGCGCGACGCGGACCTGGTGATTACCGGTGAAGGGCGAATGGATTCACAAACCGTCGGCGGCAAAGCGCCGATTGGCGTGGCGCGGCTCGCGAAAAAGCATGGCATCCCGGTGATCGGTATCGCAGGCGTGCTGGGGGACGGCGTGGAAGCGGTGCATCAGCATGGTATTGATGCGGTATTTAGCATTCTGCCCGCGCTGGCACCGCTGGCCGAGGTGCTGGATCGCGGCGAGCAAAATCTGTATGCCTGCGCGCGCAATATCGCCTGTGCTATCAAGATCGGTCAGAACATTCCCGCCTGAATAAAAAATGCCACGGTTCTCACCGTGGCAAAATCCAACATAGCTAAACAAAAATGAATTTTATGAGATGGATAACAAATTCGTCCTTGCTATTGTGCCCGCATTTCGCCGGGTGGCGGCTGACGCCTTACCCGGCCTACGAAAGCGGCGAGATTTCCCCGTAGGCCCGCGCAAGCGAAGCGCCGCCGGGCGATACCGACGTGCGCAGTTTGATAGCCATCAGATCTCAACGTCGCGGTTGCAGTCTTTCGAATAGATGTAGCTGAACGTTTCCCGTCCGACGCCGTATCCCGCCTGCAGGGAGTAAGCGCCCATAAAGATATAATCGCCTTGCTTGACCGGAACCCAGTGGTTGTCGAGGTTATACACTCCCTGGCCGGAGAGAATATAGGCGCCATGCTCCTGGACGTGGGTTTCAATGTAGCCGTGGCTGGCCCCCGGTGCGAAAGAGAGAATATGCATATTCATATCGAAGCCCAGCTCTTTTGGCAGGAAATCGATCAGGATAACGTCTTCCATTCCTTCATAATGAATACGCTCCAGCTGGCTGACGTTGCCGGTGACCAGATAAGGCGCATGGCCCTTTGTCGGAATATAGCGGCGCTTATAGAGGAAGAGCTGGCTATCGGCTGAATGGTTATTACTGAAAGTCATCCGCTCACCCGGCGGGCAGTAAAGATAACCGCCTTCGCTCAGCGCGAAGGATTTACCCTGAGCCCCGGCGATGATTTCTCCCTTAATCACATACAGGAAGGTCTCGATGCCTTCGCCGCCAAAACCGCTTTGATGACCGCCGTTTTCATGCAGCGTGACCAGATAATCAACAAAGGTGGCGCCTAATTTCGGCGTTGACAAAATAGTCACATCGCAATGTTCAAAACCCGGAATAACGTTCTTGACCAGACCGTCCGGCGTCAGCAGCGCGTAATTGCCGTGGCGCACGATGGAACGGCTGGCCAGTAAATCATCGCGATAGCCAACCACATTGTTTAAATAACCCATGATCGTTTCCTTATTCAGTCCAGGCCAGTTGATGCAACATTAAGGCGAGCGTTTTTACGCCTTCCGCCAGATCCTCGATATGCGTGCTTTCCGCCGGGTTATGGCTGATGCCTTTGATGCTCGGCATAAAGATCATGCAGGTCGGAAAGCAGGGCGCGAATATCTGCGCGTCGTGTCCCGCGCCGCTGTGCATCACACGGAAATTCACCTTCTCTTTTTCACAAAGCGCGGTGAGCTGGGCCACCAGCTTCTTATCCATGGGAACCGGCGCCTCATCCATCCACAGATCGACCTCAATGCCAATATCCATCTCCTGACAGATCCGCCGCATATCGGCCTCAATGACCTCAGTAAATGCCGTTAACTCCAGCGCATCGGTATGGCGGCAGTCCATAGTGAAGACGGTTTTGCCCGGCACCACGTTGACCGTATTCGGCTGCGGGTCGACTTTACCGAAGGTGAGCACCAGCGGGTCGCCGTGGGCTTTTGCTTTGGCGATAGATTCGCAGCAGATACGGCTAAAGGCATGGACGGTGTCGCGACGGTAGCCCATTGGCGTCGTGCCGGCATGGTTAGACTCGCCGGTGAGGGTGATGGTGTAGCGACGCTGTCCGACAATAGCGTTGACCACGCCGATAGACTGCTTGTTGGTTTCCAGCACGCGACCCTGCTCAATATGCAGCTCCACGAAGGCTTTAATATCCCGGCGCGGCGCCAGCGGGGCGGCGGGTAGGCTGAAACCGCACTGCTTCATGGCATCGATAAACGCCACGCCTTTGGCGTCTTTAATCTCACGCACGTCCGCCGGGTTAGCGATGCCGACGATATTTTTGCTGCCCCAGAAGACGTAAGGGAAGCGGCTACCTTCTTCTTCCGCTAACGCCAGCACTTCCACGGTGCGCAGCGGCGCCCCGTAGGTCTCTTTTAGCCAGCGAACCGCCAGCCAGGCCGCCAGCGCGCCGAACTGGCCGTCAAGATTGCCGCCGTTAACGACGCTATCAATATGCGAACCGCTGAGGATAACTTCATCGGAAAAGCGCGTGCCGGGCAGACGACCATAGAGGTTACCCACTTCATCAAAGCGCGTTTCTAGTCCGCTTTCGCTCATTCTTTGTTTGAATGCCTGCTGCGCCTGCAGCCATTCTGGCGAATAGAGCAGGCGGGTTATGCCCCCGGTCGGGTCGGCGCCGAAAGCGGAAAGCCAGGGCAATGTCTCTTCTATTGCCTGTCGAAAATAATGAGCCATACGCAACTCCTGTATTTTAATTTATTGAGCAAATGGGGAATTGGTTTCATAAGAGCGGTTATATAAAGCGTCCGAAACCAGATAGTCATAAATCTCATCAACGATCTCGATCCCGTTGACGGCGCTGTTTTTCTCATTGATATCCAGGTTCTGCCCGGGGTAATAAACCTGGTTAAATCCGGGCGCTGGCGTAATGGCGTTTAATTCACGCATGGTGTCGCTGATATGCTGGCGGAATAGCGCGCTGGAGGAGAAAAATGCCGGGTTGATGACGATATGCAGCTGGCCCAGCTCGCGTCCCTGGCTCAGGTTGTCGTACATAGAGCTGACCTGGCGGCCGAAGGGGAGATTGAGCAAAATGCCGGAGAGGACGTCGATCATCATCATCAGGCCGTAGCCTTTCGGGCCGGCTGCCGGAAGCAGGGCGTGAACGGCAAAAGGATCGCGGGTCGGCGCGCCGTTTTTATCCACCGCCCAGCTATCGGGAATGGTTTCATGGCGCGAGCGGGCGTCGAGAATTTTCCCCCATGCCTGCACCGTGGTGGCCATGTCGAAGGTGATGATATCATCGCCCTCGCCGGGCGCGGCAAAGGCCAGCGGGTTGGTTCCGTAATAGATTTCCGCCCCGCCAAAAGGCACGACCATCGGGTCCGACTGGCATAGCGAAATCCCGATTAGCCCGGCTCGGGCGGCCTGCCGGGTGAAGTAAGAGATCGCTCCGCTGTGGCCCATACGCCGGATGCCGACCACGGCCACGCCGTTTTCCCTGGCCAATTCTATCGCGTGCTCCATGCCCATTTTGGCGGCCACCTGACCGGCGGCATTATCGGCATGCAAAATACCGCTGCAGGGGCCGTTCTTTTCAAAGGTGAAGGTGGGATGACGATTGGTTCCGCCTTTTGAAATACGTTCCGCATAATATTCAACGCGAACCGCGCCGTGGGAATGAATGCCTCTGGCATCGGCATAAACCAACACATCGGCAATAATATCCGCGTGATTATGAGTAAGTCCTGCTGCGTTCAGCTTATTAGCAATAAGCTGATGTAGTGTTTCCCGACTGACTTTCATCTGTCTTCCTTTTAACGACGGTGTAGAGCCTGACTGCTGACTAAAATACGGGGAAAAGAAACTGAAATTGTGATCTGTATAGTTAAATGACCAGTGTTAGATTTTATTTGATAATCGTAACGGATTTGTCATAAATGACCGTGAAATCGATTTATTAAAAAATCACTGCTAATGTCAGGCGGTTTGTTTGAAAGCCTGTGGTAATAATCTTCATGTGATTTTGGTCACGCCATTGATAATTCCATCCCGTTAGCCTGATGGCAGATTAACCATGCTCATTCAATTGCAATGGGTGCAATTATTGGGGAGTTATTATGATCCATGCCTTTATTAAAAAGGGCTGTTTTCAGGATTCCGTCAGTTTAATGATTATTTCACGTAAGCTGAGTGAGTCAGAAAATGTCGACGATGTTTCGGTCATGATGGGCACGCCGGCAAATAAAGCGCTGCTGGAAACTACCGGTTTTTGGCATGACGATTTTGCCACGGCGACGCCGAATGATATTTGCGTGGCGATCCGTACCGATTGCGCAGATGCGACGGTGATGGAAATGATTATCGCCCGTCTGGATGACGCCTTATCCGCCCTGGCGCAGGGAAGTGGACAAAGTCTGAGTCTGAACGTGGTTCGCCGCTGGCAAAGTGCGATGCAAAAACTGCCGCAGGCCAATATGACCTTAATTTCCGTTGCCGGAGAATATGCCGCGGAACTGGCCCATCAGGCGCTCAGTCGCGAGAAAAGCGTCATGATTTTCTCCGACAACGTCACCCTGGAAGATGAAATCGCGCTCAAAACCCGCGCCCGCGATAAAGGGCTGCTGGTCATGGGGCCGGACTGCGGCACCGCCATGATTGCTGGCACCCCGCTGGCCTTCGCCAACGTCGCACCGGAGGGCAATATCGGGGTGATTGGCGCCTCCGGTACCGGCATTCAGGAACTTGTCTCGCAGATTGTCCTCGGCGGGGAAGGGATCAGCCATGCAATAGGTCTCGGCGGCCGCGATCTGAGCGCGGAAGTGGGGGGCCTTAGTGCACAAACGGCGCTGGAAATGCTGACCCAGGATGCGCAGAGCCAGGTATTGGCCTTTGTTTCCAAGCCACCTGCTGAGGCGGTGCGCCTGAAGATAATTAACGCAATGAAACGCAGTGCTAAACCGGTGGTGGCGCTGTTTCTTGGCTATGTCTCGCCAGTCGACCGCGATGAAAACGTCTGGTTTGCCCGCACGCTGGACGAGGCCGGTCGGCTGGCGTGTCTGTTGGCGCGAGTGGTACGCCATCAGGAAAATCTGACCGCCGTCGCGGGTAAGCATATCCGCGGTTTATACACCGGCGGCACGCTGGCGGCGGAATCCGCCGGGCTGCTGGCTGAGCGCCTGAACATCACTCCCGATGAGCATCACCCGCAGGGCATGATGCTCAACGCGATGGGCCACCAGGTCGTCGACCTCGGCGATGATTTCTACACCGTCGGTCGTCCACACCCGATGATTGATCCCTCCCTGCGTAACCAACTGATTGCCGACCTCGGCGAGCAAACGCAGGTGGGCGTATTGCTGTTGGATGTGGTGATTGGTTATGGCGCCACCGCCGAACCGGCGGGCTCGCTGGTCGAAGCATGCCAGCGGGCGTGGGCGACCAGGGCCGACGATAGTCCGCTGCACGTTATCGCGACAGTAACCGGTACCGAAAATGACCCGCAGTGTCGTTCCCGTCAAATTGCCGAGCTGGAAGATGCCGGCGTGGTGGTGGTCGATAGCCTCCCGGAAGCCGCGCTGCTTGCTGTTGCGCTGATTAGCCCTCAGCGGCTGGCGGAGCCCGCACCGCGCTCCAGTCTGCTGGACGGAGTGGCGGTAATTAATGCCGGTCTGCGCAGTTTTGCGATCGATTTACAGTCCGCCGGAACGCCGGTTGTTCACTATCAGTGGGCGCCGATTGCCGGAGGAAATAAAAAACTGGCTCGTTTATTAGAGCGTTTGCAATAAGAGGTCCCTATGTTTACATCAGTGGCGCAGGCCAATGAGGCAGTAATTGAACGAATTCGGAATGCACGTCCGCACTGGCTGGATGTGAAGCCGGCAGGTGCGCTAATCGGGGCGCTGAATCAGAACAAATCGTTGCTCCACGCCGGGCCGCCTATGCGCTGGCAGGCGATGACCGGCCCAATGAAAGGGGCCTGCATTGGCGCATGCCTGTTCGAAGGCTGGGCGCAGGATGAAAAAACCGCCCATGCAATGCTGGAAAGCGGCGAAATTACCTTTATCCCATGCCATCACGTTAACGCCGTGGGGCCTATGGGCGGCATTACTTCGCCGAACATGCCGATGCTGGTGGTGGAAAACATCGCTGAAGGCAACCGCGCCTATTGCAACCTGAACGAAGGGATTGGCAAGGTGATGCGTTTCGGCGCTTACGGTGAAGATGTGCAGCAGCGCCTGCGCTGGATGCGCGATGTGCTGATGCCAGTTCTTAGCGCAGCGCTGAAACAGATGGAGCGCGGCATCGATTTGACGGCGATGATGGCACAGGGCATTACCATGGGTGATGAGTTCCACCAGCGTAATATCGCCACCTCCGCGCTGCTAATGCGCACGCTGGCGCCGCATCTGGCGCGCCTCAATCACGACAAACAGCAGATTGCTGAAGTGATGGATTTTCTCGCCATCACCGATCAGTTCTTCCTCAACCTGGCGATGGCCTACTGCAAATCAGCGATGGATGCCGGGGCGCAGATCCGCGCGGGCAGTATCGTCACCGCGATGACCCGTAACGGCGATATGTTCGGTATTCGCGTCAGCGGGCTGGGCGACCGTTGGTTCACCGCGCCGGTCAATACGCCGCAGGGGCTGTTTTTCACTGGTTTTTCGCAGGAGCAGGCTAACCCGGATATGGGCGATAGCGCCATCACTGAAACCTTCGGCATCGGCGGGGCGGCGATGATCGCGGCCCCGGGCGTCACTCGCTTTGTTGGCGCGGGTGGGATGGAAGCGGCGAAATCGGTCTCCGAAGAGATGGCGGAAATCTTCCTTGAACGCAATATGCAACTGCAAATTCCGGGCTGGGATTTCCAGGGCGCCTGTTTGGGGTTGGATATTCGCCGGGTGGTTGAAACTGGCATTACACCGCTTATCAACACCGGTATTGCGCATAAAGAGGCGGGGATCGGCCAGATTGGCGCCGGAACCGTCAGAGCCCCACTGGCCTGCTTTGAACTGGCGCTGGAAGCGCTGGCGGACGAGCTGGGCGTGAGCTGAGGCAGGCAATGGATAAGATCCGTCCGCTGACAGGCAGCATTGACGCGCCGGACCATCGCCAGCCATGGCGAACCGGCGGCCTCTGGCAGCGCACCATCAATCTCTATGTTGCAGGCGGCGCGCTGCTGACGCTGCATCATCGGGGACAAGGCGTGAGCCCCGGCGGATGGGTATTACGTCACCGTGATTTTATCCGTTTACACGAGGCGCTGAAGGCGGGGGGGATGCCGATAGCGCGGGATGACGGCATTCAGGTCGATAACCTTTTGCTGTTACCACCGCGCAGACGCTGCTCCCTGCGGCCTCGATATCAGCCAGATGGCCCTTATCTGCCGACAGCGCTTATGAAGCGTCCGGAAGAGACGGGCCTGTTTGGGCCGCTGTCGCAGGCTATCCATCTACCGCATCATTCTGAGCTGCGGCAATTACGCCACTGTTTTGCCTCTGCGATGACCGGGAACGCCGTTGACTGGCGGCTGTGGCTGGGGAAGGGGCCAGGCCTGACGCCGAGCATGGACGATATGCTGATCGGCATGATGCTGTTCGCGTGGTGTTCTGGACTGATGTCGCGCAACAGCGGACACCATTTCTTTCGTGCCTCCGGCGATCTGCATGCCGCCACAACGCAGGTCAGCGTCAACTATTTACGCTACGCCAGCGCGGGATGCTTCGCTTCACCGCTACTGCATGTTGTTAACGCGCTTCAGTGCGGACGACGAATTGAACCTGCCGTCGAAGCCCTGCTGGCGATGGGGCACACCTCTGGTGCCGATACGCTTCTGGGATTCTGGCTGGCGCAACAAATAATGTAAGGACTTTTATGAAAACGCTGGTAGTTGCCCTCGGGGGTAACGCTTTATTACAGCGCGGGGAAGCGCTGACGGTAGAAAATCAGTATCGCAATATTCACAGTGCCGTTCCCGCGCTGGCGCGCCTGGCGCAGCATTACCGGTTGGCCATTGTGCACGGCAACGGGCCGCAGGTAGGTCTGCTGGCGCTGCAAAATCTGGCCTATAGCGACGTCGAACCTTACCCGCTGGACGTGCTGGTCGCGGAGAGCCAGGGCATGATTGGTTATATGCTGGCTCAATGTCTGGCGCAGGAATCATCGGTACCGCCGGTATCGACAGTGATGACGCGTATTACTGTGGCATCGAACGATCCGGCCTTTTCGGCGCCGGAGAAATTTATCGGTCCGGTCTATGACCCTGAGTTACAGCAGCAGCTGGAAGAGGAGTATGGCTGGACGATGAAGCGCGACGGCAAATACTTGCGTCGGGTCGTCGCCTCGCCAAGGCCGGTGAAAATTGCGGAGAGCGACTCGATTGAGCGCCTGCTGGGCGAGGGACATGTCGTGATCTGCTGTGGCGGCGGAGGCATTCCGGTGCTCGAGAGCGGACAGGGCGCAGAGGCGGTTATCGATAAAGATTTGGCCGCAGCGCTACTGGCGGAACAGATTGATGCCGATGGTTTGGTGATCCTCACCGATGCGGATGCGGTATATGAACACTGGGGCACCCCAATGCAGCGACCGATCCGTGAAGCGACTCCGGAAGCGCTGGCGCCTTTTGCTCGCGACGATGGGGCGATGGGGCCGAAAATTTCGGCAGTCAGCAGCTATGTTCGCCGCAGGGGCAAGCGGGCGTGGATTGGCGCACTATCACGCATTGAGGATACCCTTGCCGGGCGGGCGGGAACCTGCATTAAGCCCTGATGCACAGGTAAAATCAAGCAGCGAAGCAGACGCTGAAATATCCTGCGCTCTTTCCCCGGGGGCGGCGCTCGACGCGCCTTGCCCGGGCTACATGTTCGTGCGGTTTGCGGATTTGGTTGAATGGCTACGGGGCGAATGATGGTTGGTCTGGTAGCCCGGCTAAGGCGCAGCGCGCCGCAAGCCGGGATTCAGGCGAAGGATTATGCCAGAGAGGTAGCCCGGACAGGTGCGCAGCACCGCCTCCGGGACTATGGAGCGCTGGATTACGCCAGCTGCGCCTGCGCCCAGACGATACCGCTGGCGTATTCCGCTGGCAGCAGCGGCTTCAACGCTTCCAGCGTCGCGCTCAGACGGTCTGTATCGCTGTCGGTCAGGTTCAGGTGGCCGACTTTACGACCCGGGCGCACCTCTTTATCGTACCAGTGCAGGTGGACCAGCGGCAGCTTCAGCCAGTCGTAATTGAGATCGGTGCCGATCAGGTTGATCATCACCGACGGGCTGTTAACCACCGGCGGCGGCAGAGGAAGGTCGGTCATCGCTCGCAGATGCAGCTCAAACTGGCTGATGGAGGCGCCATTTTGCGTCCAGTGGCCGCTGTTGTGTACGCGCGGCGCCAGCTCGTTGATCAGCAGCCCCTCGGCGGTGACGAAGCACTCCATCGCCATCACGCCGACGTAGTTCAGCTCGTTCATGATCGCCGTCAGCATGCTTTCCGCTTGCTCCTGCTGGCGGGCATTGGCCTGCGGGAAGGCGACGCTGGCGCGCAGAATACCGTCCTGATGCAGGTTGCGGGTCAGCGGGTAGAAGACGGTGCTGCCGTCCTGGGCGCGGGCGCCTACCAGCGACACTTCGCCGGAGAAGTTAATCCCCTGCTCGACGATGCACTCGCCGTAGTTATCGTCCGGTAGCTGATCGATCTCGTTTTCCCGCAGACGCCACTGGCCGCGGCCGTCGTAGCCGCCGACGCGACGCTTAACGATCGCCAGTTCGCCAAGGCGGGCAAACACCGCCGGCCACTCGCTTTTATCCGCCAGCAGCTGCCACGGGGCAGTGGCGAGGCCCAGCTTATCGAACAGCTGCTTTTGCGTCAGGCGATCGGCGATAATCGGGAAGACGTCGCGGTTGACGAACGCCGGGTGGCGGGCCAGCTCGCGGGTGAGGGCGGTTTCCGGCCAGCGTTCAATTTCTGCGGTGATGACGCTCTGCTGGAACGGCACCGCTTCCGGATCGGCTTCCAGCCCCACCGGACAGACGGCGATACCCAGCGGCTCGCCGGCCTGGCGCAGCATACGGCCTAACTGGCCGTTACCGAGCACGCATACCTGTTTCATGCCGCACCCCGCGGGTCCGGGTTATCCAGTACTTCATCGGTTTGCGCCTGACGCCAGGCGCTCAGGCGCTGGTGGAGTTCAGCATCATGCTGGGCGAGGATCTGCGCGGCGAGCAGACCGGCGTTTGCAGCCCCGGCTTTGCCGATGGCCAGGGTACCGACCGGAATACCGCGCGGCATCTGCACAATGGAGTAGAGGCTGTCGACACCGCTTAAGGCCGCGCTCTGAACCGGTACGCCGAGCACCGGCACCAGGGTTTTCGCCGCAATCATGCCCGGCAGATGCGCCGCGCCGCCTGCCCCTGCAATAATCACCTGATAACCGTGGCTTTCGGCGCTTTCAGCGAAGCTGAACAGCTTATCGGGCGTGCGATGGGCGGAGACCACTTCGACATGGTACGGAACGTTCAGGGCATCAAGGATTTCTGCGGTAAACTGCATGGTAGCCCAGTCGCTTTTGGACCCCATCACGATGGCGATACGCGCCGAATTATTGCGGGAAGACATGCGTCTTAAAACTCCTGTGGGTGTGTTTCACACTGCTTTAGAGGCCACAGAGAATAGCATGAACTGCCGGCAAGGAAAACGGTTGCGTGCGCATGGTTAGCCGTCTTTTGTCTCGCTTATCGAGGACGGCGATCGCGGCTTATCGACCCTTCTCTCATTCATGATACAGGTGATAAGCAGCACGAGCCCCCAGGGGAGCATCAGGGTGCCCATGATCAGTAAAAAGATCTGTACTGACCGGCTCTCGTGAGGGCGGGTGCAGAGCAAATAAATGGCATAGAAATAGATGGCCCACGCCAGCAGGGCGCACCAGACAAACGTCAGCGTGTTGCCGAGAGCGACGCCGATTAAGGCGATATAGCTTATCCCTAACGGATTGAGGATCGCGATGATCATTCCCCAGATCAGCGGCGGGCTCCACTTTTTCCTGTTCATGCTCGTTCCTTGAGAGTGATGTCGAGGAAGACTAGCATGCGGAATGCCGGGAGGCGCATACCTCCGCCCTGGCAAAAGGCGGTTTCGGAATTATGCTCGCGCAGGAATTAGAACGGAAAATGGAGCAGTTCGACGTTGTCCGGCGTCACCTTGACCATCGATCCTTCTCTGTGCCAGGCGCCGAGCACCACGCGCCATGCGGGCTGGCCGTTGGCCTGCAGGTCATGGACCGCCGGGCGATGGGTATGGCCGTGGATCAGCCACTGCACGTGATGCCGCTCCATCGCGTCAACCACCGCCTGCGGATTCACATCCATAATTTCCATTGATTTGCTGCTGTTGGCGGCTTTGCTGTCGGCGCGCATGCGGGCGGCGATACGGCGGCGGATAAACAGCGGCAGGGCCAGGAACAGGCGCTGGATCCACGGGGTGTGGACTTTCGCGCGAAACGCCAGATAGCCCAGGTCATCGGTGCACAGCGTGTCGCCATGCATAATCAAGACTTCACGGCCATAGAGGTCCAGTCGCTCTTCTTCGGCGAGCAGGAGCATCCCGCTCTGGCGGGCGAAGCGCTGGCCGACGAGAAAATCGCGGTTGCCGTGAATGAAGTAGCAGGGCACGCCGGCGTCGACGACGGCTTTGATTGCCGTAGCGATTTGCTGATGCAACGGGTTCGGATCGTCATCGCCGATCCATGCCTCGAACAGATCGCCAAGGATATACAGGGCGTCCGCCTGACGGGCTTCCCCCTGTAAAAAACGCAGAAAACCGGCGGTGATCGCCGGTTCTTCTGTTTGCAGGTGCAAATCTGCAATAAAAAGTGTCGCCACGAATTACTCGCTGACGGTGACGCTTTTGATGATCACATCGTCTTTCGGCACATCCTGGTGCATGCCGCTGCGGCCGGTGGCAACCGCTTTGATTTTATCAACCACGTCCATGCCTTCAACCACTTCCGCGAAGACGCAATAGCCCCAGCCCTGCAGGCTTTCGCCGGAGAAGTTCAGGAAGTCGTTGTCAACCACGTTGATGAAGAACTGCGCGGTTGCAGAGTGCGGCGCCTGAGTACGGGCCATCGCCAGCGTGCCGCGGGTGTTTTTCAGACCGTTGTTCGCTTCGTTCTGAATCGGAGATTTGGTCGCTTTTTGTTTCATGCCAGGTTCAAAACCGCCGCCCTGAATCATGAAGCCATTGATAACACGGTGGAAAATGGTGTTGTCGTAGAAACCTTCGCGGCAGTAGTCCAGGAAGTTTTTAACTGTTTCCGGCGCTTTGTCGTCAAACGTTTTGATTACGATATCGCCATGATTGGTGTGGAAAGTAACCATTTTTGCATCCTGTTCCGATGAGTGTGGTGCCAGCACCCGGTGTCGGGTGAGATATAGGGGGGTGTTATAGCATAACCGCGGGGGTCGATGCACCTTGCAATGTGTGCTGCGTCCTGTGTGAATTATGGGTATTATAGAGGCTTCATTACCCACACACGTCTACACGGAATCTTCGATGTTAAAAATTTTTAATACACTGACGCGCCAGAAAGAGGAATTTAAACCTATCCATGCCGGGGAAGTCGGCATGTACGTGTGTGGTATTACCGTTTACGATCTCTGTCACATCGGCCATGGGCGTACCTTCGTCTCCTTTGACGTTGTGGCGCGTTATCTGCGTTTTCTCGGCTATAAGCTGAAGTACGTGCGCAATATCACCGATATCGATGACAAAATCATTAAGCGCGCTAATGAAAACGGCGAAAGCTTTGTCGCGCTGGTCGATCGGATGATCGCCGAAATGCACAAGGATTTTGACGCCCTGAATATTTTGCGTCCCGACAGCGAGCCGCGCGCGACGCATCATATTGCGGAAATCATCGAGATTACCGAGCAGCTGATCGCCAAAGGCCATGCCTATGTGGCGGATAACGGCGACGTGATGTTCGATGTGCCGACGGACCCGAACTACGGTTTGCTGTCGCGTCAGGATCTCGATCAGCTGCAGGCGGGGGCGCGCGTCGACGTGGTTGACGTCAAGCGTAACCCGATGGACTTCGTTCTGTGGAAGATGTCGAAAGAGGGCGAGCCAAGCTGGCCGTCGCCGTGGGGCGCGGGCCGTCCGGGCTGGCATATCGAGTGCTCGGCGATGAACTGCAAACAGCTGGGCAACCATTTTGACATCCACGGCGGCGGTTCCGATCTGATGTTCCCGCATCACGAAAACGAAATCGCTCAGTCCACCTGCGCCCATGACGGCGAGTACGTTAACTACTGGATGCACTCCGGCATGGTGATGGTCGACCGCGAGAAGATGTCGAAATCGCTGGGCAACTTCTTTACCGTCCGCGACGTGCTGAAGTATTACGATGCGGAGACCATTCGCTACTTCCTGATGTCCGGCCACTATCGCAGCCAGCTGAACTACAGCGAAGAGAACCTCAAGCAGGCGCGCTCGGCGCTGGAGCGTCTGTACACCGCGCTGCGCGGGACCGACAAATCCGTCGACGCGGCGGGCGGCGAAGCCTTCGAAGCACGCTTTATCGAGGCGATGGACGATGACTTCAACACCCCGGAAGCCTACTCGGTGCTGTTCGATATGGCGCGCGAAGTAAACCGCCTGAAAACCGAGGACGCGGCCGCGGCGAACGCCATGGCGGCCCACCTGCGTAAGCTTGCGTCGGTGCTGGGGCTGCTGGAGCAGGAGCCGGACGCCTTCCTGCAGAGCGGCGCGCAGGCTGACGACGCGGAAGTGGCGGAAATTGAATCGCTTATCCAGCAGCGTCTGGACGCGCGTAAAGCGAAAGACTGGGCGGCGGCGGATGCGGCGCGCGATCGTCTTAACGAGATGGGGATCGTGCTGGAAGATGGCCCGCAGGGCACCACCTGGCGCCGGAAGTAAGTCATAAAAAAACGCCCGCTTAAGCGGGCGTTTTCCTTTTCGCGGTCAGGCCGTGACGGTTACGCTATGGCCTTCAAAGCTCACCGTCTGACCGGCGACGATTTTGCAGCGTTTGCGGGTTTCCACCACGCCGTCGACTTTTACCAGCCCGTCGGCGATGGCGATCTTCGCCTGGGCGCCGCTTTCGCTCCAGCCTTCCAGCTTCAGCAGATCGCACAGCTCAACGTGCGGGTGTTTTCCTAAGGAAAATGTCGCCATCTCAGGCCTCCTCAACGTCGTGGTACTCTTCGCACGCCTGCAGCGTGTTCTGAATCAGGGTGGCGACGGTCATCGGGCCAACGCCGCCGGGCACCGGGGTGATGTAGGATGCGCGTTCAGCGGCATCTTCATACACCACGTCGCCGACCACTTTGCCGCTTTCCAGACGGTTAATGCCGACATCGACCACAATCGCCCCTTCTTTGATCCATTCGCCAGGAATAAAGCCCGGTTTACCCACCGCGACGATCAGCAGGTCGGCGTTTTCGACATGATGGCGCAGGTTTTTGGTAAAGCGGTGGGTGACGGTGGTGGTGCAGCCGGCCAGCAGCAGCTCCATGCTCATCGGGCGGCCGACGATATTGGACGCGCCAATGACCACCGCATTCAGGCCGTAGGTGTCGATATTGTAGCGCTCCAGCAGCGTCACGATACCGCGCGGGGTGCACGGACGCAGGCGCGGCGCCCGCTGGCACAGGCGGCCAACGTTGTAAGGATGGAAGCCGTCGACGTCTTTATCCGGCGCGATGCGCTCGAGAACTTTGACGTTATCGATCCCTGCCGGCAGGGGCAGCTGAACCAGAATACCGTCGATGGTCTTATCGGCATTCAGGGTGTCGATAAGCTCCAGCAGCTCGGCTTCGCTGGTGGTTTCCGGGAGATCGTAAGAGCGGGAGACGAAGCCCACTTCTTCACATGCTTTGCGCTTGCTGCCGACATAAATCTGCGAGGCCGGGTTGCTGCCGACCAGCACGACGGCCAGCCCAGGGGCGCGTTTTCCGGCCGCAACGCGAGCCTTCACTTTTTCCGCAACCTCAGAGCGTACCTGCTGCGCAATCGTTTTACCGTCAATAATTTTTGCTGCCATCAGAGAGAGGATTCCATCTGTATCTTTACGAAAGGGGGATGAGGATATTTTGTCAGAAGCCGGCCTCGCTGTCAGTCCTCGTTTGCTGTTTTATCCTGTCTGGGGCAAATTTAGCCGGTTTTTGACCCTTTTCATTGCATGGTTATTGGTGTATTGCGCCTGGCCACTCAGTCGATTTACTGGCGTAAGAGCCCCGGTGGTATGCTTCTTGTACAGTTGGCGGAGGATATTTCGCCAGCGTCGTATAAGCCCCGCAGTTTCCTGGCAAAATGGATTGACTCAACCGACGTGGACCGTATAATTCCAGGCGTTTCACTCCGCGAAGCACTCGCTTCTCAGGGCGCCCTTAGCTCAGCTGGATAGAGCAACGGCCTTCTAAGCCGTAGGTCACAGGTTCGAATCCTGTAGGGCGTGCCATTAATAATCAATCACTTATCAAATTCCTCCAGCCACTGAATTTTCCTTGTGGGACATATTTGGGACATCTTCTGCAAAAATTGAGTCAATTTGACGTGCGTGCTCAGTTAAATGGTTAGGTGCCAGGTGAGCATATCGACGGACCATTTCGATGCTTTCCCAACCACCCATTTCCTGAAGCACAGAAAGCGGAACGCCAGACTGAATTAACCAGCTTGCCCAGGTGTGTCTCAGGTCATGGAAACGGAAATCCTCAATTCCTGCCCGTTTGCATGCCGAGTTCCACGCCCGATTGTCATCAACGCGCATCTTCCTTACAGATGGGGTTAATGAGCGATCCGGGCGATGCCATGCTTTCGTATGGACGAACACCCATTTATGATGGTTCCCTATCTGATCGCGCAGAACCTTACAGGCAGTATCATTAAGCGCTACGCCAATAGCGCGGTTTGATTTGCTGTCCTCAGGGTTAACCCAGGCAACCCGACGCTGCATGTCGATTTGCTGCCATTCCAGATTGATGATGTTCGACCTTCTGAGGCCGGTCGCCAGCGCAAACTTAACGACCGACTTCAGCGGCTCCGGACATTCATCAATCAGCCTTTTCGCCTCTTCATGCTCTAGCCACCGAACGCGCTTATTTCTCACTGACGGTATCTTGATGACTGGCGCTTTCTCCAGCCATTTCCAGTCTCGCTCAGCTGCGCGCAGGATAGCTTTCATCAGCGCCAGGTGCTTAGCCTTTGTCGATGTAGTGACAGGCTTTGGCTCAAACACTGGGATCTCCTTACCCTTCCTCTTTGCCGCTTCAACTCTTTTCTGCCAGGTCTCCCTTGCTTTCCTGTTCTGCATCCTGCTAACCGCGGCATAAATCTTTGCCTCGGTAATATCCTTTAGCGTCACGCCTTCGAAATGCTCAAGCCAGAATCCCATCCGGCCTTTATCGGTATCGAGCGATTTCTTGTCTGCTTTCTCTTCCAGCCAGCGGAGGCATGCTTCTTCAAAAGTCACTTCAGGAAAGTCGCCGAGCCTGTCTACTCGCCAGAGTTCGGCCTTTCTTTTATCGTGCAACTCCTGAGCTTGCCGCTTGTCCGCTGTCCCAAGAGATTCCTTAATTCGCTTCCCGCCCGGGAGCGAGTACGAGGCGTACCATATTTCACCTCTGCGGAAGATGGACATTTTCGATCCTCTTTATGTGCATCACCCGCGCTCACTCCGACAGTATGCAGCGGCGAGTTTAGTGCCGCAATGCATGCCTGTCTGGTTGTGAGGTATGGTGACTTTGGTTTACTTGGGTCTTTTCTGGTTGCGATAAGCCTGCCTGATCGTATCCAGTTAGTGGCCGTAGGGCGTGATATCTGCAGAAACTCACAGGCTTCGGCCAGAGTAAGGCTATGTGATTCCATCCATCACCTCCGATGCTTACCGCGTAATTCCTCTTCTTCTTGGCAATCAGCACAGCGCTGACAACCCGCCACAAGTTCCCGGCGCCGATCGGGTATCTCTTCCCCGCAGTCGCGGCAGTGAGTAGCTGAAACTGCCGCATGGTTGATGCGCATGTTCTGGATGGTCATTTCCAGCCGGCGCTCTGCCAGCTCGTTGGCCTGATCGATGATCTCTGGCATGTCAGCGCTCCTTTATATATCCGTTCAAAATACCTATCTCCACATAGAGATGGCTGGGCGTTAACCCAAGCTGCTTTATCAGCGGCATGCATCCGTTGAGGATCGGTCGTGATATCTCGTCGCAACTTAAAGCGGGAGATGACCGCCGTTTTGCCTT
Organism: Klebsiella sp. JB_Kp042; assembly: GCF_040065275.1. Taxonomy (NCBI): domain Bacteria; kingdom Pseudomonadati; phylum Pseudomonadota; class Gammaproteobacteria; order Enterobacterales; family Enterobacteriaceae; genus Klebsiella; species Klebsiella sp. JB_Kp042. Next base: position 96,770 of record NZ_JBEAJL010000026.1, on the reverse strand, counting down.
AACCTCATCGTTAGCCCTGCGCGCGATGCTTCTGAGCGCATTTTTCTTTTCTTCTGGCGTCATGCTGCCTCCCGTTTCTTATTGAGGTGGGGTGCATTCGAAAGGAAAACCGCCTTTGCAAATCCCAGGGGAGTAGCACTGCGAATGTTTGCGCGCTCGTCGCTGGGCGGACATTCGTGAATTCGGTTGTCCGGATACCAGTCAGCGATGAGGTTCTCACCATGAAAGTTGAACACCTCCAGTGCCTTCTTCTTCGGCACCATCCGGCAAAAGTGCTGCTTCACGCGTTCGATCGCCTGTGCCACTTGCGGGTGAATATCCTCTGCCGGCGCCTTGAAGCCGTTACCCGTCCAGAGGCAGGTCTGCTTCGTGTAGTTGTCATCCGCGCACAGCCCAGTGAACTGGTACGGATGAAACGTGTAATCGGCTGATCCGAAGATGCTACTGAACACGCTCACCGGGTTTTCGAATGCCCACGGGCAGCCGGCCGCCAAGCCAACCATCCGGCATTGCTCAGCGACCAGCGCGGCCTTGCCCTGGAAATGCGGGTCTTTGGCGCGCTTGGACTCGAACCAGCGGGACCCGGAAACAGCCACGTCCGTGCATGGTGGGAAGCCGATGACGATGACGACGTTCTCAGAGCGGATAATCTGAGATAGCCGCGGCATCGCCTCAAGGATGGTTGCCGATATGCGCTCAACAGGGCCGTCGATCGAAGTTTCAGGGTGCTGCGGGTCCACCAGGACGGCGCGATAACCTGCTTCGACCCATGGCTCAGCCATGACGCCAGTGATATCGCACAGGCAGATAATGGTTCCCTTGCTCATGCTGCCTCCGTCTTAACAACGTCGATGGCGCATCCAGGTATTAGCTCAACGGAAGCGGTGGCGCACTGGTTTCCCCAATGGCTCCAGCCTGGCGCTGCGCTGCGACTGAACAGCTCAATCCGCGGCACGTCGCCGTAGAGCAGTTCCAGGCGGTGCCGAACTTCCCACGGTTTCTCGCTGTGCGCGCCGAGTGGGCTGTAGACCACCTGCTTAATGCCGGCGTGTTTGCGCTCCAGCCCGGCACCGCGGGTGGCGATCAGCACGTCTTCGGTATTGGCGCGGGTGTGGTTGCCGCCGTTCATGCGCGTCTCGGCATTCAGCAGGTCGAGGAAGTCGTAAAAATCGTTCACATCGCCATCTGCCAGAGCCTTGGTAATGCGCAGCTCGGCCAACTGGTTCAACTTCACCCAGGTGAAGCCCTTCATCGTGCGAACCGTAAAGCCCCAGGCCTCGGCCAGCTCGATCGCCTCCTGGTTGTGGGTGCCGGTGTACCACATCGCCAGCACAGCGTTATCCGCTGCGAGTTCCCATACCGGGAGCCGCTTCATATCGAGCAGGCTCATGGTGGGGTAGTGGTCGGCGGCGGCGCCGTTGCTGATCGTGTTCCCGTAAGACCAGGCCGGGTCAGTATAGATAAGTGAGTAGCGGTTCATAGGACTGACTCCATTTCATCGATATAGAGGCCAGATGCGATAAGCCGGCGGCGCCGGGCCGCTTTATCAATACATTTCTGGCGGTTGCCAGAGGCGGCATGAGCCATCGAGCGCTTAGTGAACAAGCGCGTTTTACCCTGCGGGGTAATGACCTTTGGCCTTGTGAGCAGGTCAAAGGTGCGATCGCAGATGCCGTCCTCGTTGAGCCAGGTTTCCGATGCGATCAGCTGCGCAATGCGGCCTTCTCCCCTGGTTATGCCGTTCGCAACGCGGTTAAATTCGACAAGCGTCACGCCGAACTTCTCCGCTATTTCGCTGCCGGTTACAGGGCGTCCGCGCGTCTGAATCATCCAGATCACGCGCTCGCGAAGGCCGGAGAATTTCCCTGATTTGCCGGGCCTGCGGTAAAATGGAGTGCGTTTCATTTCCACTGCTCCCCGAAGGTAAAGCCGATCTCCGCCAGCGATTCGTCCATCTTGCTGATGAACTCCGGCACCATTTCGTTGAAGTCGGACATGTATTTGTCGTCGCGCTCAACAACGACATGGTGAATGCCTTCTCGCTTCATGCGAGGGTCATAATTCGCGAAATACCAGGCATCCTTCCCGGTTACCCACATGCTGAATTGCACCTGGGCCATATAGGCGGATTTGATAGCCTCGAAGCCGCCAAGCCTGAATTTCATGAAGTCGCGAGAGGTGAAAGGGCACTTCAGCTCAAGGCCGCGACCATCACTGCACAGGCCATCAGGTGAGCAGGCGGTACGCATGCCTTCGTCACGGAAAAGGATCGGCGACTCGGTTACCTGCACGTCGGTGGTGAACTCAAACAGGGTGCGAGCATCGGCCTCATACTGTTTCCCCCAGGCCAGCGCCTTGGCGTTAACTTCCGGCGCCACGCCGGTGCACACTTCGGCAAGGAGCGTAAGAAAGTAGGACATCTTCATATCAGTCCATTTCTTGCCTGACTTGGGCTTAGAAATGACGTTGTGAACTTCCGAGGCTGTGATCACGCCGAGGCGTAAGCGGTGCCAGGATTCGTCTCCCTGTTCAACGCAGGTAACGTCAATGCCAGTTCGCTCGAGGATAATTTCTGGTGTCATGCTGCCACCTGCGCTTTTTTCTGGAGGAAGCTAAAGCCTTTCTGCGCTTCTTCTTCGGTGAGCTGTGATGCCTGGAAAATGTCACGCTTGAAGATGTTGCTGCACAGAGGCAGGAAGTCCTGCTCCCAGTCCTTATTCAGGGACGTCAGGAGGTCGGTAATTGCCTGCAGCGTTTCCTCACTGGCCACCAGGGGGAGCGCCTCTGTCGTGCTGCGCGGCGTCACGTCACGCGCATCCACTTCCAGCGTTTTACCTTCCATCTCTTCGGCAGTGGGCTGCTGGCCAATTTCAGGCCACGCCTTACGCAGAGCCTGAGCCTCGGCACACTTCGCCAGCTGGCCATAGGGGCGCTTTTTCCACATTGCGTTTGGCGCGGTAGTGTCGCGGCCGGCGGTTGCGTAGTTCTCAACCCAGTATTCTTTCGCGCTGAATTCTACGATCTCCCCGCTGGGCATGCGCTTACTGACCGTGTACTTGCACCATTGAGGCACGGTCACCTCAATACCGGTAAGCGTCAGAGTGACGTCCGGGCCGAACTCTGGTTCTTTTGCGCCAGCGTAATCACCTGATCGATCGGCCTGAATCCGATAAAGCCCGATGCCAGGCATAACCACATCGCGCCACTCGCTTTTACCCGACTTCGAATCCTTTACGCTCATTGGCACCAGATGAACGGGCTTAAGAAGCGGATCGAGGTTTCTGGCCCGGCAGTAGTCCAGTGCCATCATCACCGACTCATCCTTGGCGCCAGGGTAAATACTGTTTTTGAGGGCGCTCCAGGTAGCGCCGTCAATGCCTCGCTCAGCAAGAGAGCTGGCTGTAATCACAAGTTCGTTAGCCATTGCTATTCCCCAAAGTTAAAACGGGCAGCCGGTGCGGTGATCCCAGTCGTATTCCGCCTGGGCGTAAGCTACTGCCGAAATGAAATCGTTATATGCCTCTCCGGCGGAATCGCTGCGGAGGCCTTCGTATGGGCTTTTGTCCATCGGCACAGAGAAGCGGAACAGGCCTGACGGCTCTTTCGGCAGCGCGTCGATAATTTCCTGCGCCCGATCGTCAACCCACTTTTGCTTCTCTTCGGTGAGCGTTTGCTCGGCCCACTTACGCTCTTCGATTACGTCGTATGCGCGGTATGCGTTCATAAGCACCTCAGTAACTGATACCGGTATGAGGAATGCATCCGTCTTTAACCACAGTGAGCACCTCGATAGCTTGATCCCGGGTAAGGCTGGTATTGGCCAGAAGAGCTTTGACGATTTCAGTGCCTACAGCCTTGCGGTGTTTAACGTCGGCTTCTCGGCGTGCCTGTTCATCGGCTTTACGTTTCTCCTCAGCCAGGCGGGCCTGTTCGCGTTGCTCTGCCTCGCGACGGATGCGATCGGCTTCTTCCTGTGCTTTGCGGCGTTCAGCTTCCACAGCGGCCTGCTTTTCGCGCTCCGCACGCTCAGCTGCCTCTCGCTGTTCACGCTCGGCTCGCTCTTTGGCCAAAATCGCTTCGCGCTCTCTGGCGGCTGCGGCGTCAATTTCACGCTGCGCCTGTTCTGCTGCTTCACGCTTCGCTTTCTCTTCTGCCAAGCGCTTAATCTCTTCTTCGCGGGCAATGCGCTGGCGCTCAGCTTCTGCTTTCTTCTCGGCCTGCTCACGGTCGAAAGCGTCATTCATCAGCAGAGCCATTTCGTGGTCAGACTCAATCCGAGCAGCCAGCTGCCGATCGAACTCTTCATTCATGGCCAGCGCTTCGGCATGCAGTGCGTTCATGGCTTCTTCTGCCTTAATGCGTTCCTGCTCGGCTTCCCATTCAGTCAGCGGGCGACGCACTTCATCTTTCAGCGCATCGAGGCGCTCACGGACAACGCGGCGGCTTTCGTCAATCTGCTTTGGCAGAGCCTTCAGCTCAGCGACCAGGTCTTTACCTGCGTTGTCGATGTAGGTTTTAGAGCGCGCGACCTTGTGAGCCATGGATGCGATAGCGTCACGGCCTTTTTTGGTGGTCACGTCCGGCACCAGGCTGCGAGCCTCTTTTTCGATCGCTTCGATAAGCGGGTCGAGCTGGTCGTTATTGGTGAAAACCGCCATCGCGTTCTTTTTCTCGATGACGACTAAATCCATTATTTCGCTCATGGCTTCCCCTGAAATTTTGTTGTAAGAATCCCCGGCGCGATGAAAGCCGCCTGATAGCTCAGTTAAATTCGTGCGCTGATATGCGCGGTTAATGCGTCCCGGCTGGAACCAGGTTCGGCTCAATGCTGCGTGAAGCGTATGGCCGGCGGATGTGGCGCAGATTACCCTGCGGCTCATGCCAGTAGCTGCCGTCGCGGTAGTCGAAGCTGACCAGCCAGGCGGCTCCGGTGCGGCGATTGCGCATCATCACGGCGCGTCCGTTGTTAGGAATTGAGTTAGCCATTGAACACCCCCGTAACGTGCAGAATTTTGATAATCAACGCTGTCCAGATGACGCCGCAGATCAGCAGGCAGTAAATCAGTGAACGAATGCCTTGTTTGCTCATTTTCCACCCCAGCATGCGAAGCTAAAAAACAGGACAGCAACCAAAAACGGAACGACCTTTAACCAAAAATTACGCCATGCAGGCTTGTCTTCTTCGCGGATCATCTCTTCACCTTTGCCTTATCGCGGCTAACGGAGCGTTGTTACCTATTACCGGCGCCAACGTTGTTGTTTGGATGAGATGATAATGTACTAATGGTTCATCAATGTAAAGTACCAAAAGTACATTTTTGATTTGGCAATAGTTCATTTCAGTGTAAGTCAATGAACTTAAAGTATATTTATTTTATGTTTTGTTTTTGGTAGGGGTTGTTTGGCTGCGGAGCTGGCACTGGACGTGCTGATGCTGAGGGAAGAGTGGGGCAGTAAAAACCCGGCGCGGTGGCCGGGTCAATTAGACTTGGGGGGAAGGGGGGCATTGCTGCCTTGGTGACTCTGTTCAAGCGTTGCGGTGGGTTGACTAGCCACATTGTGATTCGAATCGTTACGTTGAGCACTTTTGTTCGAGAAAAATATGACAGCAGATAAGGTTACGGCGCAAATACTGATCACCAGGGACACAATCCACTGAGCTTGAGTCAGTCGCTTTTCGGTTGCATCTGCCTTAGCTTCAATACGGCTTAAAGTTTTTGATATTTCAGAAAAACTCTCAACGTAAGCTGTTCTGAAGTTTGCCATTTCAGTTTTCATGCCAGCTGCAACCGAATCAACTTCGGCTTTGTTTTGTGCTAGCTTTGCATTCAACTCATCTTTGGTAAAATTACTCACTTTAACGTCCGCTGATAGATGATCTGGTGGCGCATCTGATAAGTGTATTTTAGTATCAAATCCAGAAAATGAGTCATGCGGCAATCGAATGCTTTGACTCCCCCACGAACTTAATGTGCCTCCATCATAAGCTGTAACACCCGCGCCAACAATAGTTGCCGTAATCACCGCACTAGAAATACTTTTTGTAAATGGGGATGAAGTTGGAGTTATTCTTTCCATAAGCCATTAGCTTTTAGTGCGGTTATTAATGACTCAGCCAGAAGGATGGCCTGACTTGGGGTCATAATAATTGATTCCTGAGGAACCAAGTCTACTTTTATCTGCATCTGCCCTTCTGCGTTTGTATTAGCCGGAGCATGTGTAAACTCATGACTATAAAAGGTAATCATAGCTTGTGTGTTATCTGGCGGAATGAGTATGGATGTCGCAGACATAAACTTAGGCTGAATTGTGTATTCTTTTCCTGACATATCATTTTCCTTCATTTTAACTTCATTAAAAACAATATTTTACCCATGCTTCCTGTACGTCTGCGGCATGCTGCCGATCACCTTACCGAACACTAGCACCCGATTCATTTCTTCCTTCTCGATCGGGTCCCAAGGGGCATAGCTCTTGTTGTCAGAGATTACCAACAGCTTGTCCTTCATCTTCTGCAGGCGCTTAACATGTGCAGTGTCGTCGTACAGGAATGCGTAAATCCCGTCGCCGTCAAAGCTCTTAACGCTGATATCGACGAACAGCAGATCACCCGGCTCAATCGTCCCAGACATGCTATCGCCCCTGACGTTGATGATCCTGATGTTCTCAGCTTTACGCCCATCGAACATATGATTCGCATCGGCTGGCGCATACTCAACAGAGCGGAGGATTTCAACGAACTCTTGGTTTACCACCCCAGGTCCTGCGCTGACGGAGATATCCAAAAGGTCAACCCTAAAGACGTCTTTCCGATTAGTTGCCGACCCAGGCTCAATACCGTCCTCATCAGCATCGCCAAGTAGGTACGATGCAGACGTGCCAATATGGGACGCTAAAGCCTGGAGCGTCCCCCTCCTTGGTATTGACTCCCCATTAAACCATTTGCTCACGGCCTTCGGTGTCAACTTCATTCTCTTGGCGATCTCAGCCTGGCGACCGTGTGGCATCAATCCAGCTTTATCGCAGGCCAGCGCTAGCCTCAGAGAAAATTCTTTTCGCGCTCTTTCTTCGTGAACCATATGTTCAATCATAATATCACTTGCGTGAACTATCAGTTCCGACTTAATATGTACTTACAGTTCATTATTGAGGGTTAAATATGGCACCTAACAGTCTTGGCGAAATCATCAAAAAGATTCGCGTTCCTGTTGTAGCTAAAGCCTGTGGTTGCTCTCCGCGCGCAATTTACAAGTGGATTGCCAACGGAAGTCTGCCGAGAACGGACTACACCGACGAGACCAATTACGCAGAAAAGATCGCTCTCGCTTCTGGCGGCCAGTTTACTGCCGCGCAGATCCGGGAAGTCAGCAAGCCTAAAGCCGCCTGACTGGCGGCCATTCCAAACAACACCAGGGGAAGTATCACAGATGGAGAGTTCAACGACACGCAACAAAGTGGAGGCTCGCAGGATAGAAAGCTGGTTACACAGCCAGATAGCTGAACTGGGGACCACAACTATCGCCAAAGTGGCCGGAGTGAATAAGTCGACGGTGAGTCGCTGGCGGGAAAGCCTGCTGCCGAACATGTCGCTGCTGCTGGCCATCCTGATTTCTAACAGGCCGGGAGAGAAAGGTGATTTTGAAGCATGAGTGGAAACAGAAAGGCGAAAGCCGCAGTGCGCGAACACTAACGGCTTTCAGGTGCAAAAACGAAGAGGTAATTGCGAGGTAATTATGCCTGGTAAATCTGTAAGAGTAAACAATCCGGAGGTAGCACGTGAGCATGTCACTTATGGCGAAAGCAATGGGGGTCAAAGTGGGAAACTCACTGCGTAAGCTCGTTCTTATCAAGCTGGCCGACAACGCCAACGACAAGGGCGAATGCTGGCCTTCGTATCAACACATTGCCGACCAGTGCGAATGCAGTAAATCCGCTGTTCGCAACCATATCGACGCGCTTGAGGATATGGGGCTTCTCAAGCGTGAAAATCGCGTTGGGGTCAACAACGGGAAGGGTAATACATCCAACGTATATTATCTGAACCTTGATGCCACCCCTATGCCATCAAAAAGCACAGGGGTATGCCATGAAATAGCACCCCCTATGCCATCTGATGGCACACCCCCTATGCCACCAGATGGCACCAGAACCAGTCACTCTTTTGAACCAGTCACTGAACCAGACTCTCTCTCTGCGCGAGGGCAGTTTATCAGCGAGGCTGCAAAGCGACGGATCGGGATTTCACCCAACGGGGAGATACCTTTCCCTCCTGCCTTCAAGCCATCGGCAGATCACATTGCGATTGCCTCGGAGAAAGGGATCAACATTGAAACCGAGTTGCTGAACTTTCGTGATTATCACCAGGCCCGCGGCACAAAGCTGATCGACTGGAACTCGGCATTCCGGGTATGGCTCAGGAACGCGAGAGTTAATCCGCTTTCCGGGCGCCAGAGAAGCGAATCTGATTCCCCACACTGGAACAGCCCTGAAGGCTGGAAGGACTTCATATGACCGCACAGCTTATGACCGCGATCAGCAATCGCGATGGTGATGCGCTGGCCAGAATGGCCGCAGGGAGCACGGAGCCGCAGAGGCTTCTCGATTTCGAAGCTGAAAGGCTGGTTGACTCTCTGTTCCGTCAGCTGAAGCAGATCTTCCCGGCCTCTACCCAGACTAACCTGCGGACCGATGCCGAAGAGAAGACAGCAAAGCGCCAGTGGATTGCTGCTTTTGCCGAAAACGGAATCCGCACCCGTGAGCAGTTATCCGCCGGCGTACGCCATGCGAGAGCCAGTGAGTCGCCGTTCTGGCCATCGCCGGGCCAGTTCATCAAGTGGTGCAAGGACAGCGGCACCGTGCTGGGCGTGACTCTTGTCGACGTGATGAACGAGTTCCACCGCTACAGCCGTGAAAAAGGGCTGCATACCGGCGGTGCTGAGCGCTTCCCGTGGTCTCACCCTGTTATGTACTGGGTTGTTACCGATACCCGGCGAGCAATGTACCAACGCCAGCTCAGCGAGGCAGAAACCGAGAAATATGCTGCTAAAAAGCTGGAAGACTGGGCGCTGAAAGTCGCTGCCGGAGAACAAATACCGTCGCCGGTACTGGCTCTGGAGAACAACCAGGAAGCCATTCCGACAAACCATGTCAGCCGGCAGCAGGGGTTTCACCCTGAAGGCAAAAGCTTCGGATGTATGCCAAGCGCGGCATCGCTCGGTGCGTTAACTCCGGCTCAGTGGCTGCGGGATGAATACCTGCGCGGGAAAGAGAGAGGGCTTATCTGATGAAAAAGAACTCGGGCAAACAAGCCGTAATCAATTACGTCGGCCAGCATCCTGGCTGCAGCTTTCAGGATATCCGCCGCGGTACCGGTCTTGACTCTTCAGTGGTCAACTCCTCCCTGTGGCAGATGCACCGTGACGGCCAGGTTAAGCGTGAGGGTGAGTGCAGGAGCTACCGCTACACCCTGATTGACACAACAGCCGTAAACGACAGCGATCCGTCTGTTCAGTATCGCCAGCGTCCTGGCGGTGTAAACCCAATGACCAACCTGTTTAACCAGTGCCTGGCGGGAGTAAGAAAATGAACATCGAAACAGTAAACGAGCTCATCGCCTCCCTGGAGAGCGCAGGCGAGCTGTCGATCAGAGAGCAGAAGTTTCTGAAGCTGGCGAAAGCGTTTAAGCAGTTGGCTGCGGAGAATGTGGCGCTGAAGGCTGCATTCAACAAACCAGATGCATGGTTGTCCTGCCATTCTATTCCGCCTACATATCAAGAGCCAGATCGCGGTGGTGAGTATCTTGCAGTGCATGAGCAGCCTGGGGAGAAAAACGATGACGGCAGTGATTCCTGGCCTGTTTACGCCAAGCCTGAAATCGAAACCCCCGCCACAGATCGCATCGTAGCCGGGATTAAGGCTGATGGGGTGAAGGAGTTCGCTGAAAGTCAGAAGGAATACGTTCGTCAGCATCGCAACGAAATGGACCAGGTACTGCGTGCGGCTTATGCAGGGAGTGCAGTAGACGCCGAGAGATTCGCCAAGCAGCTGCGCGAGGGGGCAGACAAATGAGCAAGACGCTGGACATTCGCGCCGGTGACCGGTTCGAAACGGTTTACCCATTCATTTTCGTATGCACTGACTATCAGCAATGGGACGGAAATGTATTCACCGATGAAAGGTGGATTGGTGGTTGCCGAAAGACATTTGAGCCAGCTGATTGCGGTTATGGTGACCAGACCGTTTACACAGCTGATGCAGAAGGGAAAAGAATTCTTGAGGTTCTTTCAGTCGCCGAAATGCCTGGAAAGTGGCAGCGCCGGATCATCTATGCCTGCCATCTTGTTGACCCGGAGGGGAAAGAAAGGAAAGGCAGGAAGGCCTATACGGTAACCGAGGACAGATTCATCAAAATGTCGTCAGGGTATTTTGCGGATTATGGAGTGGAGAACAGCGATGACTGATATCACCGAACTGGCGCAGAGCCTGAAAGCAGCGGCAGAGAAAGCGACGCAGGGCGAATGGTGGGCCGACGAAGTTAAAAACGAAGGATGCTACGGGTCTGGCGATGACTGCGTGGAGGGATTCACCTCATACGCAATTTATGGCTCTGACGGGCAAACCCTCTTTGATTCGCTCAACAGTGACGCCGCCTGCATCTGTGAGGAATACGACGGCGAGGGGCATGTGGCATGGGATGAGACGGCGCAGCGTAATGCCGAATTCATCGCCCTGGCTAACCCTGCCAACGTTCTGGCGCTGGCAGAGGCGCTGGAGAAGGCGCAGCAGGTAGACGAAGAACTTTGCAGGCTCCTGCCTCCAGGCGCTGAGTACATGGACCCTCCAGACGGCGGTGATGTCACGCCGCTTGAAGGAGTGCGTCGAATGGTTGCTGATTATCGCCAGCGCATCGCCGAGCTGGAGTCCCGCGCCGTCACCGCTGCCGCCGCTGACGTACTGGCCGAGCGTAAGCGGCAGGTTACAGCTGAGGGGTGGACACCAGGACATGATGATGAATATGAACACGGCGAATTAGCCGATGCCGCCGGTTGCTATGCGCTTTCCTCTGAACTGTTCGATTGTGCCGGTGAGCCGCCCAGACCGTGGCTATGGCCTGATGAATGGTGGAAGCCAACTAATCGCCGCCGTGACCTGGTTAAGGCTGGAGCGTTAATTCTGGCGGAAATTGAGCGCCTCGACCGCACCGCTGGCATCAAGGTGGAGGCTGAGTGATGTTTAGTTCACATGGTTATGGAGCGGCGATTGTTATTTTTGCAATATTCTGCGCGGTGGTTGGCTGGGGAGTAATTGAGTTCATCCTCTGGCTGTTCTCGTTCGTTCACATTTCATTCGGAGGTTAGGGTAATGACCAAATCAACCATAACCAGAGAAGAAAGCGTTCAGGCCATATTTGATTTAAAGGTTGGATATCGGCTTGAGTTTGCCGACATAGAGATTCTCAAGCGAGTGGCCCGCATGGCGCTGGCCGCAATGGACGGCGAGCCGGTGGCGTACATGACGTACAAAGGATATCTCCTGCACGCAGGCGACCCGAAACTCGCCGAATACAGCGAGCCAATGCCCCTGTATGCCGACCCTCGACCGGAACCAATATCTGCCGAGCCGGTGGCGTGGCTGCTGTCAGGTGGTGGTGCGAAAAATGTTGTCGTATTTGACGGCGGGAATGCATACGCAGACCCATTGCGTGAAGTCACGCCGCTCTATCGCCACGCGCAGCCTGCGCCGGTAGCCTATAGCGATTTTGAGGAATTTTGGTCAGCGTATATTCATCCTCTGGCACAGGATGACGAGCTGAAGGGCTTTGCGTGGGACATCTGGAGCGTCCTCGGATCTAACTCGCAGCCAGCGCCGGTAGTGCCGGGTAAATGGATTCCGGTAAGCGAGCAAAAGCCTGGTTGCTGGTGCCGCACATGCCGACCTGTGACCCTGAACGATATGCGCTTTGTGGTGTGCCCTGATTGCGGAAACAAGAGATGCCCCCGGGCAAATGACCATAGAAATGCCTGCACCGGAAGCAATGAGCCTGGTCAGGAAGGGAGTGCGCATCCGGACACTCCACGGGAGGTGAAATGATGCCGTACATCTTCCTGATTTTCGTCATCAGCAGCAATACATCGAATATGCAGGTGGTCCCCACGCAGAGTATGGAGCAGTGCAAAGCAGCCATTAAGGCGATGAAAGTTGCAGATGATAAGAGGTCCTGGGACGACGTTTCGCCAAGCGTAGATAATGTTCAATGCGTAGAGGTGAAGGGTGCCTAAATCCCCCGCAGAGCGCAAAGCCTCCAGCTGAAATCAAACCCCTCTCCTGAGGGGTTTTATCGTATATGCTCATTTTGCATTTATCCCCGGGAAGGGCGATAATTACCTCGCCAGCCTGAGCAACTGACACGATTATCCGGCGCCAAGTGGGGACACATGGCGCAAACACTGCAATTTGAGAAGAGTTATCAAAACGTACTGATTCCTGCGGAGCCGGGAACCAGCGAATATCTGCAACTTATCCCCGTAGGGCAACTGCTTTGCGGTGAGTTCCGCAAGCCCCGGAATTACGCATTCCACAAAAAGTTTTTCAAGCTTCTGACTCTCGGGTATCACTACTGGACGCCTTCCGGTGGACTCATTGAGCCCGCTGAGCGCACCCTCATATCCGGGTTTATCGACTTCCTATCATCCGACTACGATCAGCGCGCTGCGCTCCAGAACGCCTCCGAGATGTATCTCTCATCGGTCGGAATATCTCGTTCCCGCGATATGGCGCTGCTGAAACACTTCGAATCCTTCCGCGAGTGGGCAACCATTCAGGCTGGCTTTTATGACGAATACCAGATGCCTGACGGCAGCCGACGTCGTGTCGCAAAGTCGATCTCCTTCGCCAGCATGGACGACAGCCAGTTTAACGGCGTCTACAAATCAGTGCTGAATGTGCTCTGGAACTACATTCTGCGTCGCAAATTCCACTCTCCGGCTGAGGCTGAAAACGCCGCCAGTCAGCTGCTGAGCTTTGCGGGGTGATGGCTATGCAATGTCTTCTTGCCAAAGTAATGGAGCGCGGCATCTTCCGCGTACCGGCGCGCCGCAAGCGCAAGGTCGAAGTTAAGCCTTCCGACATACCGACCCTGAAAGACTATACCGCCCGCCTGGTCGATAAGAAGTGGCTACGCCTGAGAGCAAGGAGGCCACATGCGTAAACCAGCACGCCGTAAATGCGCCCACTGCCGCGAATGGTTCCATCCTGCCCGGGAGGGGCAGGTGGTATGCAGTTTTGAATGCGCCAGCGCGATCGGCAAAAAACAGACAGCAAAAGCCCGGGAGGCGGCGAAGGCCAGGGCGGTGAAGCGCCAGCGCGAATCCGAAAAGGAAGGTCGCCAGCGTCGCCGGGCCAAGCGAGAGTCATTCAAGACAAAGGCCCAATGGGATAAAGAGGCTCAGTCAGCCTTTAACCGGTACATTCGCATTCGTGATGAAGGTAAGCCCTGCGTCAGCTGCGGAAGCCCGCTTATCGGCAAGAGCAACTACCTGACCGGCAGCGCTATTGACGCCAGTCATTACCGTTCCCGTGGCGCGGCGTCGCACCTGAAATTCAACGTGTTCAACGTCCACTCCGCCTGCACCCGCTGCAACCGGCAGTTAAGCGGAAATGCCGTTGAATACCGCATTCACCTGATTGAGCGCATTGGCCTGGATCGCGTAGAGCGCCTTGAGGCTGATAACGAGCCGCGCCGATTCGACATTCCCTACCTGCAGCGCATCAAATCCATATTCACCCGCAGAGCCCGCGCGCTGGAGAAGCGCCGCGCCCGCCATCAGGAGGCCGCATGAGCACAGAAACCGAAATTGAACTGGGAAAGGTTGTAGCTTTCCCAGCGAAGAATAACGACCTGCAGGATGGGCTCGTTATTCAGCGCGAAGGTAAGAAGGTGATGTGTCTGCACTCCACCGTTTGGGTTAACGAAAAGGACCGGACCTTACGCTGCAGGAAGTGCGAAACATTGATAGAGCCTTTTGACTTCCTGATGACGCTTTGTGACCAGGAGTCTCGCTACATGGAAAGCGTGAAATATCTCCGACGGGAAGAAAAGCAGCGCCGCCAGAACATCGAGAAACTCATTCAGATTGAGAAGAACGCAAAGTCCCGAATTCGCCGTGCCGGGGATAGGTCTCCGCTTCCTCTCTGGCAGAACGAGAGGGTTGACGAATGAGCCGTGACGTTATCGAACGCATCCGCGACCGCTGGCAAAAGCTGCGTCTATGCCGGCACCGCGGCACCGTACTGGTTGACTACCGCATACTGAGAAATTTCGTTCGCATCTATCAGACCCTGGGAGAGACAGCATGAAACTGGAATTAACCAACGAACAGCACCAGTGGATAGATCAGTGGCTCCAGCTTTGGGGCGCATGGTGCCAGACAGGGAAGATAGACAAGGCGATGATAAATATGATTGCCAAGTTCATGGCCACGGTTGAACCGCAAGCACCATCAAGGCCTGTATGCAGCGATGATGATGGGTTGCTGATTGATGCTGTTATCCGACATTACCTGAAAAACGTAGATGAGAACGCATGGAAGGTAATTTTTGCCTATTACGTCTGCAACTCAAGCGAGATAAGGATCGCCTCATGGCAGCATGCTGTGAGCAAGCCTCGCCTGATGAAGACGCGCGCCGGAAACCAGTACAAGCACCCGAGCATTTCAACCATCCGCCGGGAAGTTAAGCAGGTTATCAACGCGGCACTCTTTTGCCTGTACCAGCCGCTGCAAAATGCGTTTAACGATCGCGAAAGTGTGAGGAAAATTGCAAAAAATAGTCATAACGTGCTTGCATTTCAATGAACAAATGAGCAATATATTTAGTGTAGGTTGCCGTATTTGCGTTTGACCTATCAGAACACCGAGCCTCGCCATCGTGCGGGGTTTTTTTATGCCTGCGATCCGGTCAGGGTTCTTGGGTAGAGACGTGCTGCACGACACGTCGACACCCGCCGCGCAGAGCCCTGAACCAGATTGCATCTGTCGTAGTTTGGTAATTACGTCTGGCTTCCAACCAGAATATGCGGGTTCGATCCCCGCCAGATGCTCCAATCCCTCTACCTTGGGACCATTACGGCTACCGCGCCGTCGCTTTTACCCTTGGTATTTCTTCCCGCCTTGAGCGGGTTTTTTATTTTCAGGGTCGCGGGAATCACCCTCGACGCTTTGTTGGTAAATCAGCCCGACGGCCCTGAACCTTTTACTGACTACAGATAGCACCCCGAACATTATCGGAGGTGGAGACTATGAAAATGCCTGACAAAATCTTTTCGGCGGCCTCGTACTGCTCGTCAGGCGGCCTGATATGCACCGGGCTGGCAAGGACCTATGACTGGTTTCATGGACTTGACTGGAATTTTATTGCTCTGGCCAGCGGCGTGATAATCGGTGTGGCGACTTACCTGACCAATCTCTACTTTAAGCGCCGCTGGACGAAGATGTATCAGCAATCCCTCGATCGTGGTTATGGTGGCCCGCCACCGCAGGATGAATAGCGATGGCTAACCTGAAAACAAAACTCAGCGCGGCCATGCTGGCGCTTATCGCTGCTGGCGCATCAGCTCCCGTTCTCATGGATCAGTTCCTGAACGAGAAAGAGGGCAATAGCCTCACGTCATACCGCGATGGCGCCGGAATCTGGACGATATGTCGTGGAGCTACCCGGGTAGATGGAAGACCTGTAACCCAGGGAATGAAGTTAACCCAGGCCAAATGCGATCAGGTGAATGCCGTCGAGCGCAATAAGGCGCTGGCATGGGTTGATCAGAATGTGCGTGTTCGTCTGACGCCTCCTCAAAAGGTCGGGATTGCCAGTTTCTGCCCATATAACATCGGGCCCGGTAAGTGCTTTCCTTCCACCTTCTACCGCAAGCTGAATGCCGGTGACCGTAAAGGCGCCTGCGCTGAAATTCGCAGGTGGATTTTTGATGGCGGAAAAGATTGCCGCGTGCGTTCCAACAATTGTTACGGCCAGGTCTCTCGCCGTGATCAGGAAAGCGCACTGGCATGTTGGGGGATAGATGAATGAGCCGATTAGCAGCCATTATCAGCGCCATTATGATCTGCCTGGTTGTTTGCCTTGGTTGGCTGGCAATGCATTACCACAACGCTGCTGCTGAGCAGAAAACCCGAGCCGATGGCGCCGAGCAGCAGGTAAACGCAGCGCAGGCGATCACATCCAACGTTCTGACCACCATGACCATCTTCAACACCATCTCCGAGGCCAATCAGCATGCAAAAGAGCAGATCGCACTGGACGCATCGGGAGCCTCGGCTGATATCCGGATTGCTGTTGCGAATGATGATTGCACTAATCGCCCTGTGCCTGCTGGCGCAGTTAAGCGGCTGCAACAATTCGCGAACGGTCTACGTCAAAGTGCCGGTGGTCCCGTTACCAGCCAGCCTGACGGCTGACACCCCGCAACCGGAAATCCCTGACAACCTGACGTGGGGCCAGAGCCTGGATTTAAACGTCAGCCTGCTATCGGCGCTGGGGCAGTGCAACCGGGATAAGGCCGATATCAGGCAGGCAGAATCAAAACGTCAGTAAGGCATTACAGAGCCACTTCCAGAGGTGGCTCGATAATGTCACAACGAGGTGAGTCATATGCGCACCACTGGAATCCTAATGGCGGAAATTACGCTTCGCCCATACATGAGGCCGCTGCTCATCCTTTCAGTGCTTTTGCGCTGGGGTTGGCTCACTAAGAAGTGTATCCGGATTGGCCCTGTGATTGAGAAGAAGGCGTAATTATAAAGTTCTGCAAATGGTGCGTTAAAAGCGCCATTGACAGAGTTTTATATAAGTTTCACAACTTACCGATCAAAAAATTCCCCGGTAAGTATTCGAGCAACCCAGAGGAATATTCTGTATGGCGTCGAAAAAGCTTACAGCTGATCAGCAGCAGCTTTTCGATGCTCTGACTCCGCTGCAAAAAAGGTTCGCACTTGCAATCATCAAAGGGAAGAACCAGACGGACGCCTATAAGGCTGCGAAGGGGAAGGCTAAGACGCCAGAAGCCATTCGCAACTCGGCGAGTCAGATCTTTACAAATCTTGGTGTGCAAGCCTTTCTCAAATCAGTACAGGGCGAGATTGTCGACGAGGCAATCATGACCCGAGAGGAGGCGTTAAAGCGCCTTTCTAAGATGGGTCGAACATCCATCGCTGATATAGCCGAGTTCAGCAACAGCATCGTTGGCGAAGATGACGATGGCAATCCTGTGTTCCAGGCCGTGTGGAGCTTCAAAGATTCCGCTCTTCAGGACCCTGACGCAATGAGTGCAATCTCTGAGCTCACTACGGGAAAGGACGGCATCAAGCTGAAGATGCACGACCCCAAAGCGGCAATTAAGCAGCTTGCCGAAATGCAGGGTTGGGACGCTCCGAAGAAAACCGAGCTGACCGGTAAAGACGGCGGCCCGCTGAATCAGGTGACGTACACCGCTGAAGACTATGCGAAGGCCCAGCAGAAGCTGGAGGGAAGGTTAGAAGGGCTGGACTGATATGAGCGGAATTATCGAATGGGATGACCTGTCATTCCCGGAGCGCGTGATCATCCGTTCAAAGTCCACGAAGTCATTCCTGAACTTCACCCGAATATGGTTCGAACTGATTCAGGGCGATCGGCTGCTGGTTAACTGGCATCACCGCCTGATGGCTTCGAAAATTGATGATCTGCTTGCCGGGCGCCTTGTCCCGCGAAACCTGATTATCAACATCCCGCCAGGCGGTACGAAAACTGAGTTCTTCTCCATTCACTTCCCGGCGTATGTCAACGCCCTGGTGCAGGAAAAGCGGCTTAAACGCTTTCGAAACCTGAATATCTCTTTTGCTGACACGCTGGTAAAGCGTAACAGCCGTCGCACCCGCGACATTATCGCCAGCCGTGAATATCAGGAGTTCTGGCCCTGCTCGTTTGGTGTCAACCAGGCAGAAGAGTGGGAGATAAAGGACGAGCGAGGGCGCTCTATAGGCCAGACGGTATCGCGCTCAAGCAACGGGCAGATCACCGGTGGTCGTGGTGGATACTACGGACCAGAGTTCTCCGGCATGGTGATGCTGGACGACTACAACAAGCCGGTGGACATGCTCAGCGAGTCCCGACGCAAAAGCGCGAATACGCTGCTGGTAAACACCATTCGATCACGCCGCGGCGATAAGTCGAAAGAGCACCCGACTCCGTTTGTGAGTATTCAGCAGCGCCTGCACACCGACGATGCAACGGGCTTCATGCTTGCCGGCGGAATGGGCGTGCCGTTTCACCATGTCGCCATACCGGCCATGATCGACGAGAAGTACATCCAGTCGCTCGATGAGCCATGGCGTTCGCTTTGCTGGGAAACGGTCAAAGATACCGATTCTGTGGTCGTTGGTGGCGTTCGCTACTGGTCCTACTGGCCACAGATGGAAGACGTTAACGACCTCCTGCAGTTGTGGGAAAAGGATCGCTATACCTTCCTGTCGCAATACCAGCAAAACCCGATGGCACTGACTGGCGGGATCATCGACACCAGCTGGTTCAGAACGTACACCACCCTGCCGAAGCTTACGCACCGTGCCGTGTACGTCGATACGAACAGCGGGAAGGTAGAGGACTGGCTGGATTACACCGTGTTTACGCTGGCTGGAATGGGCGTGGACGGGAATCTGTACATCATCGACGTCGTTCGCGGCCGGTGGGACCCGGAAGACCTCCTGAAGAAAGCAGAAGAGGTTTGGGAAAAGTGGCGCCTTTCTGGCTCCATGCGGGTTATGCCGCTGCGTCATATGGCCATTGAAGAGAAGCAGGCCGGACAGGGCCTCATCACCACTCTGAAAAAACGTAGCCAGACCCCCGGACAACTCGCCATCCCGGTGAGGGAAATTCCGCGCGGTACCGGGCAGAACAAGCTTGTTCGCTGCCTTAACGTCATCCCCCAAATCAAAACCGGGAAAGTGTTCGTCCCGGCGACGCACACCGACGACGGACAGAAGCTTTCCAGCATCTTCTACGAGGACGGCACGATCGCAGGCTCAACGGAGTGGGTTCTGACGGCGATGACGGAATGCGCTGCTTTCTCCGCTGATGACAGTCACGACAACGACGACATCCTCGATACCTGGATGGACGCAATCGACGACAACCTGATTTCCGGCCCGCAGCCGATGGTTATCGACCCGAATCAACTCAGGAGAATTTAAGTGTGGTGGTTTAAAAAGAAAGAAGTCGCCGCGCCTGAGCCGGCAAAAGAACCTGAAGCACCGAAGGTCGGGATCAGGCCAGAGGCCGTGGCCGAAGTCCGCGCATCACCGAAAAGAGAGTTTCAGCGCTATGAACCGCCGAAAGGGGTCATCCCCGAGGCTATCAAAAGCGCCATTCTGGCAATGGACTCCACGCCTTACGATGATCTCAATGCTGCATATGGCGGTTACGGCTACGGCGACTTTGATAGCTTTCCCGGATACCCGTATCTGGCCACGCTGGCGCAAAAGCCTGAATATCGCAAGATGGTCAGCACCATCGCGGAGGAAATGACCCGCAAATGGATAAAGCTCAAAACTGTCGGCGATGAAGACAAGGCGGATCGGGTGAAGCAGCTCGAAGAGGCCATGAAGCGGTTTAAGGTGCGCGAGCGCTTTAAAGAAGCCGCAGAACACGACGGCTACTTTGGCGGCGGACAGATTTACATCGACGTTCGTTCTCCGCGGGGCATCTCCGCATGGATGGACGACAACGAGCTGCAATCGAAGCTCTTCATGAGCGACAAGAAGATCACGAAAGGCAGCCTGCAGGGGTTCAGGGTCATCGAGCCTATCTGGACCTATCCGGGGATTTATAACTCCGACAACCCGCTGAGCCCGGATTTCTACAAGCCGACGCAGTGGTTTGTCATGGGCCGGACCGTACATGCAAGCCGGATGATTGATTTCGTCTCGCGGCAGGTGCCTGACCTGCTGAAGGCATCGTATAACTTTCGCGGCCTGTCTCTCTCGCAGATCGCCGAGCCTTACGTCAATAACTGGCTTCGCACCCGCGACAGCGTCAGCGACATGATTCACTCGTTCTCAGTTCCGGTAATCGGAACAAATATGAGCACGATTCTGCAGGGCGGTGGGGCTGATAGTCTTCTGGCAAGACTTGATGTCTTTAACCGATGCCGCGATAACCGTGGCGCATTCGCTAAAGACAACAACCCTACCCAGCCAGAAACGGTTGAGTTCGTTAACGCCCCGCTTAACGGTCTGGATGCCCTGCAGGCACAGTCGCAGGAGCACATGTCAGCGGTTTCGAGCATCCCGCTCGTCAAACTGCTGGGCATCACTCCAAATGGCCTTAACGCAACGTCTGACGGCGAAATCCGCGTTTTCTACGACTACATTCACGCCCTGCAGCAGTCTGTTTTTAAAGACAACCTGAAGCGTGTGATGGACATCATTCAGCTCTCTGAGTTTGGCGACATTGACGATGGCATAACCTTCGACTTTGAGCCGCTGTACGAAATGAGCGCTAAAGAGCGGGCGGAAATTCGCAAAGTAGACGCTGACACGGACGCTGTCTATGTGGCCGCCAACGTGCTATCCGGCAACGAAGTCCGCGAAAAAATCGCCGGTGACCCGGACTCGCCCTATCACTCTCTGGACCTGAATGATGACCTCGAAATCGAAGACGACTACGACGAAGAGGAAGAAACAGACCATGACGATAAGGGCGGTTCATCCTAACGCTGGCGTTGAAGCATGGTACCGCCGACAGCTTGATAAGCAGGTGCAGGAAATGCAGGCATCTGTTGTCTACTGGCTGTCGGCAAACTATCGGGCCAGCGGCGCGGCTGTCGCCATGGATGCATCTCCTGCAGTGATGATGCGGAATGCCATGCAGAAACTGGCTAAGCGCTGGACGCGGCGGTTTGATGACATGGCGCAAAAGCTGGCCGACAGGTTCGCTAACGATGCCATGAAAAACGCGGATGCTTCACTGGCCACAGCCTTCAAAGATGCGGGGTTTACTGTCGAGTTCAAGATGACCTCGCAGATGAATAACGCTCTTCAGGCGACCATCGCCGAGAATGTCGGCCTTATCCGATCCATCCCCGAGAAGTATTTCACCGAGGTGGAAGGTCTGGTTATGAGGTCGGTAGCGCGTGGGCGCGACTTCTCCTATCTCACAGATGAACTCCAGAAGCGATACGGGATTACCCGGCGGCGTGCGGCGTTCATTGCCCGAGATCAGAACAACAAGGCCACCTCAGTCGTTCAGTCTGCGCGACAGCAGGCGCTCGGCATTACCCAGGGTATATGGAAGCACTCCCATGCAGGTAAGAAGCCTCGCCAGTCCCATGTGAAAGCTAATGGCAGGCTTTTCGACCTCTCGGAGGGGATGCTCATTGATGGCGAGCACATCATGCCAGGCGAATTACCAAATTGTCGTTGCACCTGGGAGGCAGTCATTCCAGGACTGAAAACATAGAGGCCCAATCATGACGAAGTGGATAACCATAAACGGCTCTCATGTAAAGGTTGATGAAAATGGCAATGTGATAACTGGTGGAGGTGGGAACATCCCCAATAAAAACAGCGCAGAACCAACGAGGCATGAGCCACCTGAATATGTAAAAAAAATGAAGCTTGGGGAAAAGCAGAGCTCAGCTTACAGACAGTGGCAAGCGGAGTTATCCAAGCCACCTGACGAGCGATATAAGGCAAAGCAAAATGCTCAGGTAAGGCAACTATTCAAGGATGCTGAACATAATCCCGAAGCCAGGGCCACCATGAAAAAGTTGCTTAGTGGAAACCCTGCTGGCGTCAGAGAGTTAAGCAAAATGTACCCTAACATTGAGCCGGATAAATTGGCTGGAGATGAGTCGCCGAACATCCGCTTTATTACAGAGTCGCTTGCTTTCGATCGTGCCTCTGTGCGAACCATCGACGCAAATGGCCGCCTTCAGATTTCACGAACGAATATCAGTAAGGCAAACGTCAACGGATATTACGGACGCGAGATACCAAGAAGCGAAGAACTTGGGCTCGAACCCAACAAGCTTTACCGGCTTTGGCGCCACCCGGACGAGCTCCGGAAAGCAGCCAAAACCTTCAATAACATCCCCGTGCTCAGCAAGCACATCCCCGATTTTCCCACCGACCCGCCCAATGAATTTCGTGTTGGCGTGACGCACTCCAATGCGGAATTTGACGGCACGTATCTCACGGTTGGTATGTCGATCTGGGATAACAGCGCGATTGCTGGAATTGAGAGCGGAGAGCAGCGAGAGCTATCTGCATCGTACAAGTACGTCGCAGACATGACCCCGGGTGTTACCCCTGACGGCGAGCCTTATGACGGCGTTATGCGTGACATTTTCGGAAACCACGAAGCGCTGGTCCCTGACGGCCGCGCAGGGCCAGATGTACTGGTCGCAGATTCATTACCACCGGAGCTTAATCACATGCGTAAACATAAGGTAGCGGCGATCCGCGCCACCCTTAAGCCACTTCTGGCGCAGGATGCAGATCTGGAGGCAGAAGTCCGCAAAGCTCTTCTGGCTCTTGATGAAGCCGAAAAGGAAGACGAAAAAGAAAACAAACCCGCCGACGACGAAGACGACGACGAGAAGGACAAGAAAAAAACGGCGGATGATGAGGACGACGAGGAAGACAAGGACAAGAAGAAAACCGCCGAAGATGAAGACGATGAAGAAGACGACAAAGTCTCCAAAACGGCGATGGACTCTGCGATTCGCCTGGCAACCGACAGCGCAACTAAAAAGGCTGCGGAAAACTTCCGGAAAATCCGTGAAGCCGAGCAGGTTGTGCGCCCGCTGATCGGCGACGTCGTTGCCATGGACTCAGCCGAAGATGTCTATCGCACCGCGCTTGAACAGAGCGGCGTGGATATCGCCGGCGTTCACCCGTCCGCTTATCCGGCGATGGTCAAAATGGCGATCAGCCAGAAAGAAAATTCACGCCCTGTCATTGCGCAGGATTCCGCTTCCGTCAGTGAGTTCGAAAAAGCATTCCCGACCGCTGGCAAACTGAAACGAGGTTAACATGGCAGGTTTTCAGACACGAATTAACCAGTATCCGGCCCCCGGCGTCGAAGGGGCCTTTGCTGGCACCAACCCTCACGCGACCTATCAGGCTGGCGAGGGCGCTCTGGTTGCTGGCAATGACGGCCTGACTGTCGGCCGCTTTGCCTGGGATGTTGACGGTGTGGCTTCCAATGCCGGTAGCGGTGTTCCGTCTGGCTTTGTCCATCGTGACGGTCAGGCGTCGATCACCATCTGGCTGGGCCAGGCATCCATGCTTATCCAGCCCGGCCGAGAAATCACCCTGATGGTTGCCGGTGACTTCTGGGCCAAAACGTCAACCGCTGCCACCCGCGGGCAGAAGGTTTTTGCATCCCTGACTACCGGTGAGGTGCAAGTCGCCGCAGCCGGCGCAACCGTGGCCGGTTTTATCGAGACCGCATTCTATGCCGCAAGCGATTGTGACGCTGGCGAACTGGTCAAAATCAGCACCTGGAGCAAGTAATGAACGAATTTCAGCGACACTACGCCGCAGCCAGCGGGAAATATGGCATTGTGCTGCCCGGCGCGAAGGACTACCTGAAGCCGGAGTTTGCGGAAAATTTCGCGCTGGCGATGGATGCCCAGCCGCAAATGGTTACTGCGAATAACGCCGGTATCCCGGCCTATTTCACGAACTACGTCGATCCGGAACTTATCCGCGTTCTCGTAACGCCGATGAAGGCCGCAGAGATTATCGGTGAAGTGAAAAAAGGCGACTGGACGACGCTGACCTCGCAGTTCCCGATCGTCGAGTCGACTGGTGAAACCAGCGCTTACGGCGACTTCAACAACAACGGCATGACGTCCGCCAACGTCAACTGGGTACCGCGCCAGTCGTTCCATTATCAGACTCACACTCGATGGGGTGAGCGCGAGCTGGACATGTACGGCGCCGGGCGTATCGGCTATGCCGCCGAGCTTAATGTGGCCTCTGCACTTGTGCTGAACAAGTTCCAGAACAAGTCCTACTTCTACGGCATCGCCGGGCTGGAAAACTACGGTCTGCTCAACGATCCGTCTCTGAGCGCTCCGGTTACTCCGGCGGCGACTGGTTCCGGCGGTAGCGTTACCTGGGCAACGAAAGACGGGCAAGCTGTATATGACGACATTTCCGGTCGCCTCTATAAGCAGCTGGTCTCTCAGACCAAAGGCCTCGTAGAGCGTACCGATCGCATGGTGCTCGGCATGTCTCCGGAAATGGAAGTCAACCTGACAAAGACGAACCAGTACAACGTGAACGTCACTGATCAGCTGAAGAAAAACTTCCCGAACATGCGTATCGAAACCGCTGTTGAATACAGCACCGACGCAGGCGAGCTTGTGCAGCTGATTGTTGAGCGTCTGGGTGAGCAGGACACCGCTTACGCAGCGTTCACCGAGAAGATGCGCGCCCACGCTGTCGTGGTGGAAGAGTCTTCCTGGCGGCAGAAAAAATCCGGTGGCACCTGGGGTGCAATCATTCGTCAACCGCTGGGCATTGCCAGCATGATCGGGGTGTAACATGGCCGAAACAGTAACTGTAGGATGCAAACTGCCGAACGGCCTGATCCTGGAGCAGGGCGGGTACAAAGTGGAGCTTAACGGCTCCAACTCCTCTCTCGTTTTCGGCGGCTACGGCCTGACCGAAAACGTGGACAAGGAAGCCTTTGAGGCGTGGCTGGCCGTACATGCTGATCAGCCCTATGTTCGCAAAGAGCTGGTGTTTGCCCAGGCGAAAACCAGCAGCGCCCAGGCGAAAGCGAATGAAAACGCTTCGGAGAAAACCGGTCTGGAAGGTCTGGATCAGAACAACCCGGCCCCGGGCGTTGAGAAGGCGGACAAAAAATAATGGCGATCGTTGTCTTTGATGTTGCCGCATTTCGTGAGCGTTATCCGGAGTTCGATGCCGTAAGTGAAACGCTGCTTAATGCGTACTTCACGGAGGCAACGATTTACCTGAATAACACGGACAGCAGCCCGGTAAAAGATATCTCTATCCGGGCCCTTTTCCTGAACATGCTGGTTGCGCACATTGCGGCGCTGAATTCAGGCGTAAACGGCGAAAAGGCTTCTGGCCTGGTTGGCCGTGTGGCAAGCGCATCGGAGGGGTCAGTGTCAGTATCAGCTGACGCAGGGCCCTCAAGCGAAAGCTCCTGGTGGTATAAGCAGACTACTTACGGGTCAGCTTACTGGGAGGCCACAAAGCCTTACAGGACCGGTTTTTATGTCCCTGGCTCATCCCCTTCAATGTACCCGGGCCATTATAACCGCCGTTCTTTCATCCGGAGGTAGCTATGGATGGAATGTCAGGCGGCGATAAGCTGATGGAGCACCTGCAGTCGATCGCAAAGGGGCTGTCCTCTGGCGATGATTTGAAGGTGGGGTTCCTTGAGGGGGCTAAGTACCCAGACGGGACGCCGGTAGCACTTGTGGCAGCCACCAACGAATTTGGTGGCACTGTAAAAATCCCGGCGCATACCCGGGATTTGAACTTTTACGTTCGCCGTGACGGTGTTTCGCGCTTCGCAAAGCCATCAAAGGCCAATTTCGCGCAGTCAGTAATGATACCCGAGCATATCGTTACGATCCCATCCCGGCCGTACTTCAGGAAGACCATTTCTGAACATGGTCCGGAGTGGGGCGGAGAGCTCGGGAAACTCATGAAGGCAAACGATTTTGACGCCCGCAAAAGCCTGGCTCTGATGGGGGAGCGGATCAAGGGGCAGATTCAGTCGTCAATCATCGCCTTTTCTGAGCCGCCGAACGCAAAAAGCACGGTCGACAAAAAAGGGTTTAATGACCCTTTGGTGTGGAGTGGCGACATGCTAAACTCTGTTGATTATGAGGTTAACGATGGGGTATAGCATGGGGCGAAAGGCGATAGATTACACAGGCAAAAAGTATGGAATGCTCACCGGTTTAAAAAATACCGGACAGAAATTTCATAAGGGGTTTGTGTGGGAATGGTTATGCGACTGTGGAAATACGCATCAAGCACTCCCTCAACATGTCACTTCTGGTTCGACTAAAAGTTGCGGATGTTACCGAAAGGAAAAGTCCGTGATTAAAGCCGGAGAGACCTATGGATACTTAACTGCTATCAAAAAGACTGAGGAGAAATACTTCAATTCTTACAAGTGGTTATTTGTCTGTGTCTGTGGAAGATTACTATCCCTTTCCGCATCCCATGTTATGGGCGATCAAAAAAGCTGCGGATGTATGCAGCATTCCAATCCGCACAAAACACATGGCATGGCAAATTCTCTTGAATACCGATCATGGCAGGAAATGAAGGCCAGGTGTGGTGGTAAGGACGACGTTTCCATCAAGCATTATGTTGAGCGTGGAATAGATTTTTGTCAGGAATGGAATAGCTTCGATAGGTTTTATCAAGATATGGGGCCTAGACCAGCAGGAACATCTCTTGAGCGCATCGACAACGACCTTGGTTATTCTGCAGCAAACTGTCGCTGGGCGACCCAAAGCGAGCAGATGGCGAATACAAGGAGGACTATCAGGGTATTTGTTGATGGGGTGGAATATTGTCTCAAGCATGCCTGCGCTTTAAGGGGTATTAACTATGACAAAGTCAGGTCAAGAATTAGAAAAGGAATGCAGCCTCAAGAGGCTCTTGATATGGGGTGACCCATGAATCTGCATTCCATAGTGCGCAGCGCCATTAGCGCGGTTAATCCTCGCGTCGAAGCGCAAATTTATCGCTCATCCGGGCCCGTCAAAAACCCAGATTATTCGACCTCGCCTGGTTTCGATCCGCCAGTGACGATGATGGTGCAGAAGCAGGCGTTAAGTCAGGAAGATATCAGGCACATGGATAACATGAATATCCAGGGTGTACTGGTCAGCATCTGGACGGATGGCAACTGGTGCGGGATTAACAGGGATCGGCAGCAGGGTGGGGATAAGTTCGTTATCGGCAATGAAACATGGCTGGTTGTGGCTGTTCCTGAAGTCTGGCCGGACTGGACGAGGGTTATCGCATGTCAACAATTGACGTAGGGCTGCAGGTCACTGAAAGCGATCTGTTTAAGGCGACCGGCGATTTCCTTTCAGCTCTTTTCCCGGACGCAGAAGTCACGCAGACACAGCAAAACCAAACCCCGATGCCGAAAGGCGGTTTCATTACCATGACGCCGCTTTTTTTGACTGACCTCTCAACCAGTGCTGTTGATTACGAGTATGACGGCGTCAGTGATTACGGGCGGGCAGAACTTCGCCGCATTGATGAATGGCAGTGTCAGCTCGATTTCTACGGGGATCAGGCGCAAAACAATGCCACCATCTTTTCGCGCATCGCACGCTCTGAATTCGCATGCACCTGGTTCAGGGAAAATGCGAATGTCCTGGTGCCGCTTTATTCCGGCCCCCCGCGGCAAACATCGATGATCAACGGCGAGAAACAGTGGGAATCCCGCTGGACGCTTGAATTCCACGCAAACCCGCTGATTGTCGTCAGCGTTCCTCAGCAGTTTATGACAGGCGCAGATGTGATATCGCAGCCGGTCGACGTGAGATTTCCTCCGGAGAAATAATAAATGGCAATTTCGCTATCAAAAATCGCCCAGATGCTTCCCGGCGTACTGAAGGCGACAGGGACGGCTATTGATCTCAATGGCCTGTTCCTGACCGACAGCGCATACGCGCCGGTTGGTGCAGTACCCTCATTTGCCAGTGCGGATGAGGTAAAGGCGTACTTCGGCAGCGCGTCGATTGAGTACACCGCCGCGGTGCTGTATTTCGCCGCTTTCGCCGGTAAAACACAGATGCCTGGCAAACTGTATTTTAGCCGATTCAATACCGCAGCAGTGGCGGCATTCCTTCGTTCCGGATCGCACGCCGCGACCACGCTGGCACAGCTCAAGTTGCTTTCTGGTACGCTGACTCTGACCGTTGACGGCACGGAGGAGACTTCTGCGGCTATCAACCTCAGCGGCGCGACCAGTTTTGATAACGCGGCAGAGCTGATTGAAACCGGCATTGGCTCCTCGGTTGTTGTGACCTGGGATAGCGTGCTGAAGAAATTCATCATCACCTCTGCCACCACCGGCTCAGAGAGTTCGATCACCTTCGCCGATGACGGCACGCTGGCCGCTGGCCTTAAGCTGACCGAGGCAACTGGCGCGGTAATTTCCCAGGGCGCTGCGCCAGCAGTGGTTGACGATATTTTTACTGCCATTCTTGCCAAAGAGCAGGACTGGGTAACATTCTCCACGACGTTCGCTGTCACCAAAGACCAGGCTAATGAGTTTGCGCTCTGGGTAAACAGCCAGAATCACCGCTTTGCCTATGTCCCATGGGACGCATCAGGAACGGCAATCGTGGCGGGCAGCTCGAATGCACTGGTGTATGACATCATCAACACCTACGCCTACAACGATACCTGCCCCGTGTATGGTTACCCGAACCACGCAGCAAACGCGATGGGGTTTGTGGCCGCGCTGAACTTCACGCAGGCCAATGGGCGCTGTTCGCTGAATGGCCGTCAGGTGTCCGGCCTGTTGCCGATGATCAGTAACGATACTGATTACGAGGCGGCCAAGGCTAACGGCTATAACTTCTACGGCAACTATGCCTCGAATGCAGTCGAAACCAACCAGTGGGCGCCCGGCTCTATTACCGGTGATTACGCCTGGCTTGACGCATGGGCTGGTCAGGTATGGGTAAATGCTCAGCTTCAGGCGGCTCTCGTTGCACTGTTCCAGCAGGCGAGCAATCTGCCCTACGCAGCAGCCGGAAAAGCTCGCATTGAGTCGTGCATGAAGCCGACCATTGAGCAATTCAGGGCGTGGGGTGGCATGACGGCGGGCACCGATCTTGACCAGTCGCAGATCGACCAGATTAACGCCATCGCTGGCGTCGATGTTACGGATTCGCTTCTGGCTGAAGGGTATTACGTCTACATCGGCCCGTTCACCCCGGCAATGCGCGCCGCGCGTACCAAGCCAACGGTTTACTTCTGGTACACCGACGGCGGGATCATCCAGGGTATCACCGTTAACAGCACGGAGGTGCAGTAATGGCCGGTCAAAATATTACGGCGGCTGACGCCATCATTGAGCTGGTAATCGCTGAGCTCTACCCGTCAGGGTTTAACCTGGAGCAGTTCGAAGCGCAAAACATCTTCGAAATGGGTGATACCGACATGGCAGAGTACCAGCGTACTGCTGACGGTAAACTGCTGGGTGGTTTTGTTTATGGTGATCTGCCGTGGACGTTTCATCTGGCGGCATCCTCCCCGTCAATTAAGTACATCGACAACTGGCAAACCACGCAGATGACCACGCGGTCTGTGCTGCGTGTTAATGGGACTGTGATCCTGCCGTCGCTGGGCAAAAAGTACATCATGACCAACGGCATCCTGCAGCGCGCGCGCCGTATGCCGTCTGCCGGCCGTGTGCTTCAGCCGGTAACTGGACTCATCCAGTGGGAAACTGTCACCCCGGCAGACTACTCAGCGTAAAAAAAAACAGCCCGACTAAGTCCGGGCTTTTTTATGCCCGCAACAAATCGCGCACTCGCGTGCGTCTTCCCACAAGAGCTTTCCGTAGTGTGAGTCTGAGACAGGGCGGTGGATTTCATCGTTCCGCTCTTGGCCGCCCACGTCTACGCGAGCAGGCTCACACCACAGAAAGGTAAATACGATGAAGTATCCAACCGTATCAGTAAACGGAGTCTCCGTTCGTGTTGATGACTATGGGCGCTACAGCTTGAATGATCTTCACGCTTCAGCAGTATGTAGCGGTCAGGCCAAAGAGAATCAGGGGCCAAGCCAGTTTCTTCGCTCCAAAAAGGTTAAAGATTTTGTTCAGACTTTAGCCAGAATGCAAAAATGCATTCAGGAAGAAAATCAACCAGTTAAGGTTATTAATGGTGGTTTGAATCAAGGCGTCTGGGCTCTGGAGATTGTCGCTATACGCTATGCCGCATGGCTCAGTGCTGAGTTTGAAATCCGTGTTTATCAGACATTCCAGTCTCTTGTTCGTCAGGGATTTGATGCCATGGCCCGCTTAAATAAAATCGACCATGTGATAAACGCTGAAACTAAGGAAGTGAGTCAGTGCGCAAGTCGAATGGGCAAGTGGGGTGCCGGTGGAAGAAAGCGCCTGCTTATGGCCGCCCGCGCACGTGTGGTGGACGAGGTTCAGATGTACCTCCCCGGATTTGAGGCGTGAACCCCCTAAGTCACCATTCCAGATAGCCCGCCACGGTGGGCTTTTTTATTGCCAGATCACTCATTCAGGAAACAAAAATGGCTCGTAAAAGCATCGTATTCACGGTTGAAGCAGATAACCGTGACAAGGGCAAGCAGTTCAAAATCACCGAAATGCCGGCGAGAAAGGCCGAAGAGTGGGCGATCCGCCTGGCGTGTGCCGTGATTGGCGCCGGCGTTACCGTTCCCGACAATATGATGATGGCCATCGGTGCTGCGGTGGCGCCGGCCCCAGCCGAGGATAACGCAGAAGCTCGCGAGCTGTACGAAAGCGTGATGGCCAGCGGTATGGCCGGACTCGCTCAGTGGGGTATCACTTCACTGGCTAAAGTTCCGTTCGCACAGTCAAAGCCTCTGCTTGATGAGTTGCTTGGCTGCGTGAAATTCCTCGGCGGTAACGGTATCGAAACAGCGCTTGTTGACGAAGGTCAGATCGAAGAAATCAGCACCTGGTCGCGCCTGAAAATCGAAGCCTTCAAACTCCATATCGCTTTTGTAGCAGCCACCGCAAGTTAGAAATTCCCCTATCCGTCCCGGAAGATTCAGATCGCGGCTTCATACAGTATGCGAATGTACCGCGCACCATCGCCGCGGTGATCTCCGGGGAAATGGCGACACTCCACGAACTGGACACCGTATACAGCGTTCAGGATATGTGGTGGCTGATTGAAATAATGACCGTGGATAACACCAACAGAGCCATAGCAGCGGAGAGTGATCATGGCAGCAACGGTAATTGACGCCCTCCTGATTACGCTGGGCCTTGATACGTCTGACTTCCGTAAGGGGCAGAAAGACGTTAGCGACGACCTCAAGAAGCAGCGTGAGGATGCGAAAAAAACTGCCAAGGAAATGGCGGAGCAGGGCAAGAAAGCCGCTTCGTTCTTCAGCAGCATAAAGACTGAATTGCTGGCACTGACTGGCGTTACTGTCACTGCCGGCGGCCTGATGAGCCTTGTTAAAAATACCACATCTAGCTTGATGGACCTTTCCATTCAGTCAAAGGCTCTTGGCATGACAGCCAGGGAACTTGATGGTTTCGGAAAGGCTGCAGAATCAGCCGGAAGCTCTTTTGAGAGGATCACGGCCGCCTTGCAGGGTTTTCAGGCTGCAAAGCAAGGCTCTCTATTTGGGGATACCAGCAGCCCGATCTTTAGCGGCATGCGAATGCTTACGGCGTTAACTGGTGATACTTTTGACGTCTATTCAAAGGATGCCAAGTCACTCGCAAGGTCTTATCTGGAGTCACTCAGGAAAGTCAAAGACCCAAACATTCGGCGCCAGATTGGTGCTATGGGTGGGTTCGATGATGCGACCATTCAGCGAAACCAGGAGGGTAGATTTCTTCCGGATGTTGACCGCTTAACAAAAAGCTCCGGCATTACAGACGCCTCAACCAAAGGCGCAAAGGAATTTACAGCCGCATGGGCGGAGCTGGGGCAAAATCTCGACACGGTAAAAAACCAAATTTATGAAGGTCTGATACCAACCATTCGAGACCTAAATGGCTTGCTAAAAGAATGGTCATCAGGGAATGTTAAATCCTCTTCATTCTTTAAAGAGCTGAAGCGGGACATTAACGACATTACTGGTATTGACCTTGGTGGCTGGACGCTATCAAGCGATCTGCGCAACCTAAAAGATAACTTTTCCATGCTCGGAAAAGTGCTCAACCATTTGGGTAACGCTTTAAACGAGCTCAACAACGGCAACTTCTCCAAGGCTGCCGATGAGTTTAAAAAGGCGTGGTACGGCACTGAAGACGGAAAGCCTACCGGTAATGATGCGCTGCCCGGGGTGACAAGTAACTCCCAAAGCATTTACGAAAACAGCACGTATAAAAAATATAATGACCTCCTGAACAAGTATCTACCCGAGTGGCTGGGGGGAACACCTTCGGACAGAAAGAAGGACCAAGATGAGAAGTCTTACTGGGATACGACAAAGACTCTGCTTTCTAAAATAGCCGATGCCATTGTCACCCCTGCTGGCGCCTCCTCTTTAGAGCCAAGTATCGGGGGGTATCAGCCAAACGTCCCGCTTAACGCTCAGGCCGCTCGTCTTGGCGCTAAAGGAAAGGCATTTCTTCAGGCAATGGCTGGGGAGTTCGGATCGCTGGAAGGTAAATATGGCCTTCCTGCCGGACTGCTGTCTTCGGTAGCTGCTACTGAATCAGGTGGCGACCCGTTTGCGGAGTCGAAAGCTGGAGCCAAAGGCTTGTTCCAGTTCATGCCAGGCACGGCAAAGGATATGGGGCTCAAAGGTCGTGATGTTTTCGACCCTCACAAGTCAGCTGATGCCGCTGCAAGATACCTGCGCTATCTGCTGGAGGCTACGGGCGGAGATCTGGAGAAAACCCTTGCTTCCTATAACTGGGGGCTCGGAAACGTCCAGAAGAAAGGCATGGACAACCTGCCGTCGGAAACTCGTAATTACGTCCCCAAAGTCATGGCCGGAATGCGTCCCGGCGCCGGTATGGCCGTAGACCGCGCGATGCCGGGTCAGGCTGGCGGTGTTTATAACTTTTATGGCACCAAAATCACCACCCAGGCCCAGAACGTGGAACAGCTTACCAGCGACATCAAAAAGCACGGCGACAACCGCGTCATGCTAATGGCTGGCTACTCAGGACAATAACTCATGTCGTTTTCTCTGAATGTCTCGACAGTGCTATCCGCCATTCAGGGAGGAAGCCTGTTATCCGTCCTTAACAGCGCTCTGTCGCCAACGTACCGGATCACCTACAACACCGTTGACAAGTCGCTTTTGACGGCTGCAGCCGGGCAGGAGGTTTTTTCTCCTTCCGGCTGGGTTAGCGTTGATCGCTACGGTGATGCTAACGTGACGAAGGGGCCGGTTGAAAATGGGCAGTATACTTCGTACAACAAGGTCCGGCAGCCATCGGAATTAAGGGTGATCCTGGCACTTGAGGGATGGACTGCATATACAGGTGCGCTTCCAAACCTGACAAACTTATCTCTTCTTAGCCGAAGTAATTTCATTCAGAAGCTGGATGAGATGAAAAACACGGCCAGCACCTACAACATCGAGACGCCTGACACGGTGTATTACAGCTACGATCTGACCCACTTCGATTATTTTGTGGGGTCATATCGCGGGCAGACGTTGTTGATGGCGAACTGCACCTTCGAAGAGATAATGGATAGCGGTGAAGTAATTATCGCTAACGGGGTTTCCGGTAAGGCTCCGACAGATAACGACA
Organism: Klebsiella sp. JB_Kp042; assembly: GCF_040065275.1. Lineage (NCBI taxonomy): Bacteria > Pseudomonadati > Pseudomonadota > Gammaproteobacteria > Enterobacterales > Enterobacteriaceae > Klebsiella > Klebsiella sp. JB_Kp042. Next base: position 63,245 of record NZ_JBEAJL010000026.1, on the reverse strand, counting down.
AAACAAATAATAAGGGCGCTGCAAAAACAGAGGTAATCACTGCTTCAACTAAAGAAGTAACGCTTACTGACGCAAAAAACGCATGGACAAGCGGGAATACATCGCTATCAAGCGCCCTTGATCTTACCGGGAGTGCCATAGTTTCAGGTGTTAATTCGGCGGCCAAATCGGTATCTCAAGTATGGGATAACTCATCAACAGCGGTCGCAAAACAGATCAAAAGCACGGTGGCTGATTTTCTTAAAAATAAGGTGATGTGACATGCAGGAAATTAGCTTATCACCGTCACTATCTCAAAAGGTCTATGTCACGCTTGGCGGCCAGAACTGCGCGATAAAGCTTCATCAGCGCTCAACTGGATTCTACATAGACCTGTATGTTGATGACACGGCAATTATGCAAGGTGTTCTCTGCCTTAACTGTATATATCTTGTCAGATATAAGTATCTTGGATTTAATGGTGATCTCATTTTTGTAGACACAAAAGGGGATTCCGATCCGGTTTATGACGAAATAGGGACGCGCTTTAAGCTTTATTATGCATCGAGCGATGAGGTGGGCCGATGAGTTACAAGGAAAGAGAGATAACGGTTGAGTTTACTCTGGCCAATGGGACCTTTGACGGTAAAAAAGGTAACACGCTCATAGCCGAAGGGTTCAAGTGCGAGCTTTCTGTTTCGGCTTATGGGGGAGCTACAGGGACGATGATGGAGCTTAGCCTGTGGGGCTTATCCCTTGATAACATGGCTAAATTGACCACCAACTCCGAAAAATTCTTCGGTGAGCAGCAAAACGCCATACGGGTTTTTACTGGAGATGTTTGCGTGTTTATGGGCACGATAATATCTGCCAGGGTAAATCTGAATCAAATGCCTGACGCTCCGATTGAAATAACGGCCTCAGCTATTGGAAAGGAAAAGCTTGTCGTATGCGAGCCAACTTCAATTGAAGGTGAAGCTTCTGTCTCCGATATGATAAAAGCACTGGCCTCTAAGGTGGATTTGAAGTTCGTAAACGTTGATGTTAAATCGGTGCATAGCAACCCCTATTATGAGGGAAATGCTATTGAGCAAATTCAGAAAATTGCGGCCGACCATAATATCATCGCAGATATAGACTTTGGGACGGTTACAATCTACACAGGGAAAAGCCCTATTGACTCTGTAGTTCCATTTATATCTCCTGAGAATGGATTAATTGGCTACCCTATTTTTTATGATATTGGTATAAACTTTCGCTGCATTTATTCACCGTCAATAAAGCTGGCTCGAAAAATAAAACTGGAAACCTCTCTCCCTCATGCAAGCGGGGATTGGATAGTCCAGTATGGAACCACTCATTACTTGTCATGCAGGGTCCCCGGTGGTCTGTGGGAAACGTTCGTTGTAGCTTATCCGGGATTTGTATTTGGAGTATGAAATGCTTACCAAGCAAAAGCCTAGTGACATGTCGTGCCAGGGGAACGCTGTTCTTTCGCTTATAGCCGGAGCCATAAAGGGCTGCGTATTTGCCGATATCGTCATAGTCAAAAAAGTGAATGGGAAGACCCTTACCGTTTTTCCTCTGGTTACTGGAACAAACGCTTCTGGCGGATCAATTGAAAACCAGGATGTTTACAATGTTCCATTCATTCAGTACCAGGCTGGAAATAGTTCGGTACAAATGACGCCCAGAGTAGGTGATATTGGCCTGGTGATTGCCTGTGATAAAGACATCACAAATGTGAAAAAAACTAAAGGCGGAGGCCCTCCACCAACTCAGCGGCGCCACTCATACTCGGATGCTGTTTACATCACGGCGATCGCCAGCCTGAATGATGAGCCGACGGAGCTTGCAGAGTTCACCGGTAGCGGCATAAACATCAAGAGCCCTGGCGTAGTTAACATCAACGGCCTGAAAGTACACCCAGACGGGAAACTTGAGCTTGTCGATGGCTCTATCGTTGATGGGCATACTCATGGTGGGGTAGTATCAGGAGGAAGCCGAACCGATCCTCTGGGGGCGGCATAGAGGGAATAAAAATGTCGTTTTTAGTTATTGCAGCATTGTTGGGATTAATACCTGCGTTCATTGCGCAAAGTAAGGGGCGATCTTTCGGCGGTTGGTGGCTCTATGGATTCTTGCTTTTCATCGTTGCAATTATTCACGTTCTTTTCGTCCCCTCGCTTAATTCTTCTGGCGCTGCCGTAGCTGATTCTAAGGGCCCAATGAGGGACTGCCCCTACTGTGCAGAGCCAGTGAAGTATCAGGCTACGAAGTGCAAGCATTGCGGGAGTGAGATTACCCCGATGGTATTACCAGAGCCAAAATACAACGGCACTCAAATTGCTTGGGATCGGGTGCTGATTCTCATAGGAGGTATTGTGGCTATTGCTTTGCTTTTCGGAGCTATGCACGATTGATGATGCCCACGTGTATGGGCACCTCCTCAGCCGAATCTGTCTTTAAAGCTGATGTCACTTTTTCTTTTTTTCATTTTGCTATTGCAGTTCGGGCAAAGGTGTTGCTTTTTGCCGTCGATCTTCCAGGTGTAGTAGTTACGTTTAAAACCTGTGCCGCATACATCGCAACGCCTTGGTTTGAAAAGGTTAACGAGAAACACTATTACGATTACGCCAATAATCCATTCCATCATGTTCTCCAGAGGTTTTGCTATTTATCGTTGTCAAGATAACCCATGCGCTTCCCAAGGATTGCAGCAAGCCTTCTGTTATGTTCCTCTCCCTCACGAAGAATTGCAGCGGTAAAGGGATCTCTTTTCTCCAGTTCGGCAAGAAACGCAGCCTTTTCCTCTGGCGTGGATTTTGAATCCAGAGCTGCCTGGGTTGAGTCAAAATCGACAATGTCGGTTTCAGCTATCAGTTTTTCTGTCTCCAGCGCATCCTGAAGGATCTGGACAATCTCAGAGTTCATAGACCTGCCGTTCCGCTTAGCGCGATCGGCTATGGCATCGCGCATGCCAACAGGCAACCTTACATTAAACCTGTCCATTTCTTGGCTAGGGAATTTGCTCATAAGTCCTCAAAGTTTCAATTTCGACGACAAACAATAGCACCAACTTGACATTGTTTTAAATGGTGCTAAATTGGTTCTAGTTCCAAATTGGTTTGGTGCTAAAACGGAGGAGAATATGAAAGACCTGTTACATAGCCAGCGCGTGATCGAGCAGTTCTCACTGAGACTGCCGGAAAGAGTCAAGAAAGCAGTTCAGGAAAAAGCAGAAGAAGAGGGGTTGTCATTGAATGCAGCGATCGTTCAGCGGTTGGTTTGGAGCTTAAAAAACGATGAGAAAATGTTCGGCGCCTAAAAACAACGAAACCCCGAAGGCTGCCACCTCCGAGGTCTCTAATTTACCAGTTAACTACGAGAAAACTGACATGACAAGTTTAGCAATTGCAGATCGTACAATCAACGTGCCTTTCTATGGCAATTCTCTTTTTGTAGTTGAGCATAACGGCGAGGCCTACACGCCGATGAAACCGATTGTTGAGGGGATGGGGCTGGACTGGAAATCTCAGCACAAAAAGATTTCTCAGCGCTTTTACAAAGGTATGGTGGAAATCACCATACCCTCAGTTGGTGGTATTCAGTCAATGATTTGCCTCGCCCTGCGCAAGCTGGCAGCCTGGCTGAACAGCATCAGTCCCAACAAAGTCCGTCCTGAAATTCGCGATAACGTCATTCGCTACCAGGAAGAGTGCGACGACGTTCTTTACGAGTACTGGACGAAAGGCGAGGTTAAGAACCCGCGCAAGGCTAAAGAGTCACTACCCGGCAAAATCACCCCTGAGCAGCAGGAAGCCATTAAGCAACTGGTAATGACTCGCGGCAAGGCGCTGCCGAAAGAGAATCAGGCCAAAGCGATGATCACCATGTGGTCTTCACTGAAATCTCACTTTGGTTGCAGTTACAAAGAAATCAGCGACGACCAGTTTACCGAGGCCCTTTCTATCGCTGCGCGTGTACCGCTTGAAGGGGAATTCCTTGGCAAGCAGGAAACACTGCCAGCGCCGAAGTTTGACGTTAACATTCCGCTTCAATGGTGGATCGATAACAACCCGTTGGTTCGCAGTGGCAACCTGTCATTTGGGAAGTCTCTAACGGCCCCGTCCTTTGACGTGACGATGGAGATGCTTTGTGGTGACAACTCGACATCTGCAGCTATTCGCCTGATTAACGTTCTGGAAGAGGCTGGCTTTGATGTGTCGGCACCTAAGGCTGAAATTGTGGCGATGCGCAAACATCTGGGTAATGTCGAGTACGGTATGAAGGCTATCGCGGATGCTTGCCGCCGGGCGGGAAATAAAACCATCTCGTTCCGTGGCGGAAAGGCTGAATACGTAATTGGTTAGGGACCTACACAAAAAGTGTAGGTCAAACGGGTTACAAAAATCTTGTAACCCATGACACAAACCTCGCTTCGGCGGGGTTTTTTTATGGGCGAAATCCATGAAAACAATATCTCTCAAACTCGACCCCGATACCTGGGATCTTGTCCTTGATGAGCTGGGTAATATCGCCACGGTTGAAAACCCCTACGCCTGCGCTCAGGACGTAGCGACGGCATGCCTGGCTATACGCGGCGAGTGCATTTACGAAAAAGACACCGGCGTTAATTACAAAGAGCTGCTGAACGTTAAGGCCAGCACCGGCGCCATGGCGGCCGCGCTTCAGGTTGAAGCGTTGCGGATGAGCTATATCGCGCGCGCTGAGCCGACGCTGATTAACAACCGCGATACGCGCCGCACTACCGGCGTTATTGCGATCGTGGATACCAATGGCCTGGATTCCAGCGTCACCCTGTGAGGAAAAAATGACGACAATCTCTACGGCGGTACCGGCCGTGACCTTTTCCACCACTGGCCTTGATGTTCCAGATGAGGGAGACATTCTTGCCGGGCGTATAGCAGATATTGGTTCTGCATTCGGGACGGCGATGAGCACGAACCTCAAGACGCCGCAGGGGCAACTGGCTGTCACTGATACTGCAATCATCGCAGACAAGAACGATCAGCTTCTGGCTATCGTCAACAACATGAACCCGGACTTTTCCTCCGGCAGATTTCAGGATGGCATCGGCAGGATTTACTTCCTCGATCGCATTGCTGCTGCGGGTACGGTTGTAACGGCCACATGCTCCGGCGTACCGGGAACGGTGATCCCGGCGCAGTCCTATGCAACCGACGACAACGGTTATATGTACGTGTCCCTGGCGGCCGGAACGATAGGTGCGGACGGGACGGTAAAGATCGAGTTCCAGAACCTGACTACCGGGCCGATAGCTTGCCCCATCGGTACGCTGACAAACATCTATGTCGCGGTAAGTGGCTGGTCGAGTATCACCAACGAGACTGCAGGTGTGCCGGGCTCGAATGTTGAAGGGCGATCTGCATTTGAATATCGCCGTCGCCAGTCAGTGGCACGTAACGCCTTCAACACAGCAGCGGCTGTGCGGGCTGCTGTCCTGGAAGTCGACGGGGTACTTGATGTTTATGTGATCGACAACAAAGAGCCGACTTCCGTCGAGAAAGGTTCCACGAATTACACGCTGCTGGCCAGCTCGATTTATATCGGGGTTTATGGCGGGGCAGTAGCTGAGATTGCAGCGGCCATCAATAAAAAACTCCCCCCGGGCACCGTTATGAACGGTGACACCACCGGAACCGTGCAGGATACCGAAAATTATGACGCCCCTTATCCGGAGTACACCTACAGGTGGAAAACGCTGGACGCGGTGAGTGTTCATATCAAGGTGGAATACGAGGCAAATGATGGCCTTCCGTCAGATATCAACGCGCAGATCAGAACGGTCGTCCTGAATGCCTTTACCGGCGCAGATGGCGGTACCCGGGCGCGTGCCGGCGCGCGAATTTATGGCAGCCGCTATATCGGACCCATTCAGGCGCTTGATGCACAGAACATGAACGTTCTTTCGGTCCAGATCTCTCTGGACGGAACCACCTGGTCTAGTGCGCTGACTATGGGGATAGATCAGGAGCCGACTCTCGATGCGACAAATATCATAACGGAGGCGGTAAGTGAATAATGTCGACTGGACGATCTACGCGCAGTACGTGAACTCAACCAGCCTGCGGTCACTGATTGACACCTTTAACGCTTCTGTAGCGCCAGAGGACTGGATAGACACGTTCTATGACCTCGTATTCAACATCGAGACCTGCGGCGATTACGGGCTGATGTGCTGGGGTAAAATCGTTGATGTAGAGCGTTTGCTGACTGTGACGCCATCCCAGCAGTTTCTGGGGTTTGGCGAAGCGACCAGCACCCCGGCAGAACTCACCGACCCGCAACCCTTTAACCAGGCGCCTTTCTATACCGGAGTGCAGGACACGAACACTGTGGTCCTGACCAATGATGCATACCGCAAGCTGATCATGTGCAAAGCGATGGCGAACATCAGCGATTGCACTGTGCCGGTCATGAACCGCATGCTGATGTACATGTTCGGCACCAGTGGGCGGGCTTACGTGCGTGACGATGGCAACCATGTCATGAGCTACGTATTCGAGTTCCAGCTTTCCGATTCGGAGCTGGCCATAGTGCAAAGCTCCGGCGCGCTTCCGTCCCCTCCCGGGGTAAAAGTTAACATCGTTCAGGAGGTCTGAATTGAATAATTCAGCCATACCGTCACGTCTGACGGTTGTCTTTTCTGTGAGCGGCGATAAAAACACGATCCCGGTCAATTCCACCTCTGAAACGCTGGCTGATGGCCTGGCGGCGATGGACTCCGGTTTCCCGCCGCTGACCCGTATCGCACTCTCTGCCGGCGGTAAACCGCCGAAGGGGCAGGACTTTAACGGCATATTTAATGACGTTTACACGCGCCTGCAATGGTCCGCAGCCGGGATGGGGTACCCCTTTAACGCAGATTTCAGAACTGCCATTTCAGGCTATCCGAAAGGTGCGGTGATCCCTTCCAGCGATTACTCGGTGTCGTGGCTCAACACCATTGACTCCAATAACACCGCGCCGGAAAAAACCGATGCCACGGCATCTGGCTGGATGCCTTCATGGGGATGCGGAGCGGCAAGCATTTCAATATCGACGGCTAACGTTAACGCCACCGATCTGCAGGCTGCTAACCCGCGGCTAATTCTCACCGGCGCGCTAACTGGTAACCGGGTCCTTTATCTCCCTCCATGGGTAAAAGACTGGACCATTGAAAATAACTGCACCGGCAGCGCTTACTACGTTCAGTTAAGCACCAGGGCAGCGGGCGCAACGGTTGTCAGCAAGCCAGGCACAGTTACTCAAGTCCACTCTGATGGAACCAACGTAACCTCCCTTTCGAAGCCTCATGGAAACATCGCTTACGCAGTCAACGGGACGTATTCGTTCGTCGTGCCTGCAGGGGTGACGCGCATTCGTTACACCGTGACGGGTGCAGGCGGATCAGGAAGCGGTTGTCAGGCGTCCTCCTCAAGTGAGTCCTATAGCGGCGGCGGCGGCGGTGCTGGCGGTACAGCTTTAGGCTGGCTGGATGTTGTTCCGGGAACGACCTTATCCGTTGTCGTTGGCAAAGGTGGCGTAGCGGTATCAGGAGCCGTGTCTGGCAATGACGGCGGCGACTCTTCTTTGGGTGGGATCATCTTCGGTCGCGGCGGAAAAAAATCCAACAAGGCCAGCATAGTGAACAGCGCCGGTGGTGATGGCGGTCTTGCATCAGGTGGCGATATCAACATTCAGGGTGGTACCGGTCAGGACGGCCAGGCTGCGACCAACATGCTTACCGGTTCTGGCGGGGCTTCGTTCTGGGGTGGTGGCGGACGTAGCGGCGCAACCGGCGGTGTGAAAGGGAAAGCAGCAGGCTCTGGCGGTGGTGGTGCTTACGATATTGATTTCAGCGGAATAGCTTACCCGTCCGGCGATGGCGCCGATGGCATTGTGCATATCGAGTGGTAATAACAGGAAAAATTATGGCGACTACCGACACACAGCAAACAGCACAGTTCGCGGCAGAGGCGTCCGTGAGTGCCGCAGAGGCAAAGCAGTACCTGATCGAGGTCCAGCAGGGATATCAGGATATTAGCGCCACCACTCAGGAAGCGATTAATGCTGCCACTACGGCTGAAGCTGCCAAGAACTCAGCAGAAACTGCTGAACAAAGTGCTGCTACTTCGGCCGTTGCCTCATCCGAATCGGCAACGGCAGCCGCAGGTTCAGCTGCGCAGGCCGAAGAGTACAAGAATGATGCCTCTGAATATGCGCTGAACAAGTTCACTTTCTATAAAACACCGAGCGATCCGGACGGCACAATTGCAGGGCTCGCTGCTACAACCAACGGACAGTCGTTTCGTGTAGCGGAAGGTCCGGAAGCGACAGCGGCATTCAAAACCTACGAGAACCAGGATGGTGTGGCTGTGCTGCAGGCTTCTCAGCCAGGCACAGCCGCTGTAACCGGGACAATCCGCGAATTTCCCACACTGGCGGACGCGCAGGCTGATGCAGACGCTGGAAATATTTCGGTGGGGTCAACGGCTTACTACCGTAGTTCTGATGGTAGCTCACTAGCGATTGAAGTAATTAACACCTCAGGCACTCTGCAGCCTACTGGGCGGAAAATGCCTTCTCAGGCTGAGATTGACGACATTAACACCAGAATTTTCTACGGCAGTGATGAGGATCCGTTTGTTTATAAGCAGATTGATTCCCAGGGGAATATAATTGACATTATATTCAAAGATGGGAAAAGCTACCGGATTGGTGAACGTGAAAATATCTCCGATGGTGTGAGTGAAAAAATAACGGCAATTAAAACATATTCTCAGGTTGCATCTATCGATGATTACACCGGTGGCTCGGCAATAGCGGTTACACCAGATGGAATGGTATGGATTCGAGGACTTGCCATCCCCATCCAGAAAATCTATGCCATAAAAAATCAGAGCCAAATTGCGCAGGCAATTAAAGCTATAGCGGAAATTGAAGCTGACGGTCTCCCTCAGATTAGAAGGACATTTTATGCAACGGACAAAAGTGGTGCACTTATAACCCAGTCCCTTCTGGTATCCAGGGTAACTAAAAATACTGGGTTTACATTGAATTCATGGCCTCAGGGCAAAGTATGTCATGATTCTACCGGGCGAATTTATGTTGGGTACAATCATGCGTCGGCTCACGGTAGTAGTGACCAATTATGTGCGCTTCGCTACAGTGATGATGAAGGCAAAACATGGAGCGATACCATTGAGCCCATCGCCAGCGAAGGAAAAGCGCGTGGTTCAGACTGGTGGGCACTGGGCTGCGATAGCGCGGACCATCTGTGGGGAATCATACGAAGCCGCGGCACGAATAACGCTCAGGGAGTAACTGCTCATAATATCTACAGGTCCACGGACAGAGGAGTTACATGGTCAAAAATAGGGGAAATCCCGCTAACCCAGACAATATCCGGAACACAATATGTTCCTGAGTTGTATCACGATTTTTTATATTATAACGGCAGGATGTATACCGGGTATCATTTTGCAAACTCATCCCGGATGGGCTTTCTGTCATTTGATATTTCCGACCCACTGAACACCATCACAACGTTCGATGCTATTGCCGATGGTGCTTATCCTACGACCAAGCTGGTTGAACCAACACTGGGTATCGATCTGGTTCAGGATGGTACGGGATATATTTATGGCGGCATACGAACGCAGGATGCAGCATACCCGTCAAAGTTTTATTTCATGCGACCTGATTTTTCAGGGTTTACGATGTATAACGCCCCGGAAAACGTGATTTACAGTGATGTGGTAGTGAAACGCATTAACGGGATGATGGTGGCGTTATTCATTGAGAGATATAACACAGGGACAATGAATTTATGGTTTGGAACGCCATCTGACTTTTACAGTAGTTCTGTGGCTTCATTTTACAAAATGAAAATTGGGCAGATACTGAACTCCGCGATACCCAGCGGAAATTCCACTAACGTAGGTGTGCAGGGTATGGACGTTATCGGAAATAACCTGGTGATGGCATGGTCTACAGAGGATGAGGCTGGAAACAGTGACACCTTCTTTGCTGTTATGAATGTTGTTCAGTCGGAATCGTATATGACACTTAATTATCTGGAGTCCTTCTAATGTCTAAATCGCTTGTTTTACAGTCCCCGTCATCATTGGACAGCGATGTGATGCCCCTCATGCTGAGTGATGGAATACATATTGCGGCTGAAAATGCGTTTACGGATTCATCTGACTCACTTGTCAAAGTTGCTGATTACATGCAGCCATCTGTTATTTACGCCTCTCCGGCTGTTGCTAAAAACCCGGGAATTGTGACTGATGATGCTGGCTTTGTCGGTCTGGTTTTCAGTGGCGCCCAGGGTTTGCTTGTAAACCCTTTTGCTTCCCTTGCCGGGTATGGTGAGGTCACCTTCTACCTGGTTGGTAAGTTTATCGCTGATACTGCGAATGATGTTTACTTTAAATGGGGGGCTGTTGAGGCGGCGACAAGCAATGATAACAAGGCGGTATACCTCAGGAGATATACGTCGAATAATGAACTGCAATTCACCTACGACCCTGGAACACCAGTAAACGTAGCTTCAGTTCACGTTCCGAGGCCATCAACCGATACGGCAATCGTTTCATGCGGTTATTCAGTGGCTAATAAAGAGATATTTGTCGGATTTAATGGAACTGAAGTTATCACCGCAATGCCACAGGTCAGTCAGGCGTTAATCAGCGAAGCGACTGGCGATTTTACGCTAGGGTACAATTATTACACGGCCGGACAGGAAAGCGAGATGACCCTGAACCGGATGCATGCCTTCCGACAGTACCATAATGCCGAACAAAGGGCTAAAGTTGTTTCCGCATTGGCTTCGGCCTTTGGCATTAGCCTGTAATACATATCTCTACCCGCCAGTTTATTAATAATCATTACGTTGCGTCTGTGCTCATGATCGATTGCTGTAGCCTGTATTGATCAGATCTCCCAATGAAATTACTGTATATAAAAACAGTGTTAATCGGAGGCAGATCATGCACCGTCAGTCAGACATCAATCAGGCTTTCCGCGAGTCCATTTTGCGCAGTTCCAAGGGGTTCCAGTACCTTCACACCCGCGACTTCGTTACCGCGCTGCGCCGGCGCGGCATCCATTTTTCCGAGGTGGAGGCTAACTCCTGGATCGCACGTGAGCAGACGTATTTCGTCGATAAGACGCCGGACCATAGCGAAAACAGGCTGTGGATGATGGCCAACATGGGGAGGGTGATCTAATGGGATTCCCTTCACCCGCGACGGATTACGTCGAGCAGCGACTGTCTGTCAACTCGATCTGCAATGTTGGGCCTAATACGTTGCTCTTCGAACGGTCTGGCGGTTACGTTGTGCTGGATATCTCCCTGAAACCAAGGCAGGGAAGTCAGGTTCTGATCCAGCACGGTGGCGGGACGGAGCTTGCCACGCTGAGAGGGAGGGCGCTGATTACTGAAGACGGCGAAGCGATCGAGGGCGAAGCCCTGGACGATGTTACTGTCATCGGCGCCGTGACGTTTACTATCTGCGATGTTCGTTCTGATAATTCTATTATTTAACTGGGGTATATATGGCGCTGAAGCTATTAGCCAATAATAACGCAAAGAGTGTGCTCGCTGCGGGTATTAGCGCGTCCGCTACCGTTATTACCGTGGGTACTGGAGCGGGGTCATTATTCCCTTCCCCTGTATCTGGGCAGAGTTATTTCAAATTAACGATAACCGACGCGGCCACGAAAACAATTTCTGAAATTATGCACGTCACGTCTGTATCCGGTGACGTGATGACAGTAATTCGTGGTCAGGAAGGAACTACGGCACGCGTATGGTCAACGAATGACATTGTCGCGAATTTAATGACCGCCGGGTCATTGTTATCTTTCCTGCAGATCAGTAATAACCTATCAGAAATTAAAGATGCCGGTGAGGATGCGGTAAATGCAGCCCGTTATAACCTCGGAATATCTGATTCCTCTGGTTTTGTCGGGCGTTCTCTTGGTGCTCCAAAAGCTTTTTATGCTAATGGAAGCTATACGCGCTCACCCTTGGCCCGTTTTGCAAAAGTAACGTTGGTCGGAGGCGGCGGCGGCGGTGGCGGGTGCCAGGCATCTAATAACACCGAAACCTTTTCCGGTGCCGGCGGCGGCGCGGCGGCAACTATTGTTGTATGGGTTGATCTGTCAGCTGCAAGCTCTTACGCGATAACTATCGGTAAGGGGGGTAAGGGCGGTGTGGGCGCAGTAAGCGGGGGCGATGGCGAATCTTCCTCGTTTGCGGGTCTGTTCTCGGCGCCGGGCGGTAAAGGTGGCGTGAAGTCTGGCATCTCGAATACTGCCGGTGGTGCCGGCGGCACGGCTACAGTTGGCGACGTCCGGATCAACGGCGGTACTGGCTCCGATGGGCAGACAGGCTCAAGTCTTTTGCCGGGGAATGGCGGAGCATCGTTTTTTGGCGGTGGAGGCCGGGCAGGCTCTCAGGCTGGTATTTCTGGCACTGCTCCCGGCTCCGGTGGTGGTGGAGCCTATGACCTCGGTTTTACCAGCACGGCATTTACCGGCGGCGATGGTGCTAATGGCATGGCGATCGTGGAAGAATTCGCGTAATGGGGCTGGGTGAGACGGTTTTGGGACAATCATAGTTTCTTAACCGTTTTCATCTCTTTCTAACTTTTCGCATCATGGGACGTGTGAGCGCAGGAATGACGCGGTAAGTATATGAATTAGCGTATAGTTCTAGGAACTTCTAAGCCGTAGGTCACAGGTTCGAATCCTGTAGGGCGTGCCATTTTGAATCAAAACGTTATACCAATCTTCATCCAGACTATTTTCCTCTCTGTGTCGTCTTTGTGTCGCTGGCGGCAAAAATGGCGTCATTGTCTTGGAGCTAGCGTCTCACACGTTACTATCCTGGATAGCGATTTTCCGTAATCTGGTCGCCTTATTGATTAATTTCATTTCTGAAAAATATTTCCGCATGCAATAAATGTTTGCAGGCAAATAATAAACAGGCTAATACTCTTCATAACTTTAATTTATGCTACCTGGGCTAGGTATCGCATTTTAAGCTGGCGCGAATGACAGTTGCTAAAGATCAATATTCAATGCTTTTTGAAAGCATACCCTCGATGTTCATCTTCGACCTGGAAAGATCCAAATGAACATCAAATTCGTCACCATCTCCGTATTCGCTGTTGTGTTTGTCTTTGCATCAGATATTTCTATCGCCAAATCGAATGCCTTAAGCGATGATCAGGTCAGGCAAAGAATTATTGATGACTCTGTCGCATCCTACCCCGGCACCTGTGCCTGCCCCTTCAATACCGCGCGGAACGGCAGCTCGTGCGGTGGCCGCAGTGCCTGGAGCAAAGCGGGTGGGTATTCACCCATTTGCTACAAGAAAGAGGTAACAAAGGAGATGGTGAAGGCGTGGCGACAAGAGAATCAATGATAATAATTAATATCTTCACCAGGTGATTATTTCCACTGGAATAGTCGTTTAAATAATATTAAATGATTATTTCGAATACGGCAGGCCATTTTCAGTGAGCACTGTTCTGTTAGAGGGGGCAGAGGCCACGGCGTATATTCTTTAACCTTGTGATATTTGACCCGAGCTAATCTATTTCCCCTCTCTGACAGTTTAAGTGCCCCGTATCCTGTTACGCAGAGTACACATAAGACACTTCCTCTTCTCACGACAAAACCGGTTCGGCGTGTTGTGTATGGAGACAGTCCCCATCACCGCAATCTGATAACAAAAAGTTTAATTTTTTTCCCCGCCGCGCTGACTATAGTTAGGGCACTTTCACTTGCCCAAAAGGTCACGATTATGAAATTAGTTATCGCCTCCGTAATTTCCCTGCTCAGCTTCAGCGCGCTGGCGGCGCCAGAGGGCACGCTCAGCGTACACATTCTTAATCAGCAAACCGGGCTCCCTTCGCCGGGGGTGCAGATTGAGCTGGATAAGCAGCAAGGGGAGAGCTGGCAGCATATCGCCACCGGCAAAACGGATGCCGATGGGCGGATTAAATCGCTCTATCCGCAGGCGGAAAATATGGAGCCGGGGGTGTATAAAGTGACGTTTAAAACCGGTGACTATTTTAAAAGCCAAAACATGAATACGTTCTTCCCGGTGGTTCCGGTTATTTTCAATGTCACAAAGCAAAATCAAAAACTGCATATCCCGCTGCTGCTCAGTCAGTACGGATACTCTACCTACCGCGGCAGCTGATAACTCAAGCCGTTATCCAGCCAACGCCTGCGCGTCTCCCGCAGGCGTCACCCTTTCCCCGCACAACGACGCCCACGCCTAACGCTTGGTCTCTTTCTCTTTAAAATGGTTAACGGCTTCGTCGTACATCGCCAGCAGGCCGGAAATATCGCCTTCATATTGCGGCACGCGCTGGGCGCGAACGAGCTCAATTATCAGCGCATAGGCTGCTTCTTCCGGGGCCGCATGTGGGTTGATCAGTCCAGACATATCACCTCCTTAACAGTGGGCCTTTAGCCTACCCCTCGCCGGGAAACCGCAACAGCCTGATATGCGACCAGTACTTCTTGTATGACTCTGCTGAAACTTCAGAGGCGAAGACCACGGCGGAAATCCATTGAATGAGGCGTTATCCAGGCCACTGGCGTGGCGGTTAGCGCTGCGTCTATACCGGCAGCAGGCTCATCATCAGCCAGGCGATAGCGATGCAGATGAGGGTCATCGACAGCACAAAATTCATGGTAGCTCCTCTTCATCCTTTCTTTACTCAGCGTAAATTTTGACAGCGCTGATCGCCTTTATCCTTGGCGATTTGTGCCGCTATCCAGCGGTGGGGTGGGGAAAGACGGCCTGTTTCCCCGGGCAGGCCAGCAAAATATCCTCTTTGTCAGCGTTATAGTGATGACATCAATGAATAAGCTGCATCACATTGGTTATGTTGGTCTTTCCGCCTGAAGAATGACTTCAGGTCGCTGATAAGCTGCTGGGGGAACTGACAGGATGAGCACCACACCGTTAACGCTTTCTATTGCCGGGCAACCGACGCCCATCACCCTGCCGCAGGTGCCGGGAAGCCGGGGCCACGTGGGGGTCGACATACGCGAGCTGAATCAGTCCGGATTCTGCAGCTACGACCCCGGCTTCGCCAACACCGCCGGATGCCAGTCGGCGATCTCGTGGATCGATACGGAAAACAGCGTGCTGCTGCACCGCGGCTATCCGGTGGACCAGCTGGCCCGCCAGTGTGATTTTCTCGAGGTGGCGTACATCATGCTGCGGGGCGACGCGCCGGATGAGGCCAGCTATCAAACGTTTCGCGAAACCATCACCCGCCATACCCTGGTGCATGAGCAGATAGCCCGCATGTGCAGTGGCTTTCGTCGCGATTCGCACCCGATGGCGCTGATGTGCGCCCTGGTGGGGGCGCTGGCGGCGTTCTATCATGATGTCCTGGATGTGGAAAATCCGGAGCACCGGGCGCTGGCCGCCACGCGGCTGCTGTCGAAAATGCCCACTATCGCCGCCATGAGCTACAAGTACACCATTGAACAACCCGCCGCGTATCCGCGCAACGATCTCTCCTATGCCGGCAATTTCCTGCAGATGCTGTTTGCTATCCCGGCCGAGAAGTACGTCCTCAATCCGGTCATCGAGCAGGCGATGAACCAGATCCTGGTCCTGCATGCCGATCACGGGCAGTGCGCCTCCACCACCACGGTGCGCGCGGCGGGCTCCTCCGGGGCGAACTTATTCGCCTGCGTCGCCGCCGGGCTAGCGTCGCTGTGGGGACCGATGCACGGCGGCGCCAATGAGTCGAGCATGCGGATGCTGGAAGAGATTGAAAGCGTCGATCAGGTTCCGGCGTTTCTGCGTCAGGCAAAACGCGACCCGCAGGCATTTCGCCGCCTCGGTTTTGGCAACTCACGCTACCGTCACCGCGACCCGCGCGCCGATATCCTGCGTGAAACCAGCCATCGGGTACTGGCGGAGATAGGAATGTCCGACCGTCTGCTGCAGGTGGCGATGGCCCTTGAGGACGTGGCGCTGACCGACCCCTACTTTGTGGAAAATGGCCTGTCGCCGAGCGTGGATTTTTATACCGCGGTGATCCTCAAGGCGATGAATCTGCCTTCGTCGATGTTTGCGGTGGTCACCGCCGTCGGACGGACGGTCGGCTGGGTGGCGCACTGGAACGAGATGCACCAGGCGCCGCTGACCATCTACCGGCCACGGCAGATTTATGTTGGCGAGGACTATCGGAATTACGTCTCACGGCGCGGCGAGCCGTCTGCTAACCCAAGGTAATGCCTTACGGGCAGGAGGCGCGCGGCGTCTTCCTGCCCTGGCGGCATGTCACTCAGAGGTGCCGGGAGAGCAGGTAGTGCTCAACGGCGGTATATTCGGTGAGTCGGGTATACAGCGTTAGCAAGGCGCTTATAAATGCGTTTACCTCACCGACCTGCGGCCCGGCGGTGGTGAGTAACGGCTGCAGCGTAGCCCTTAGCTGTTCCAGGTCGGGCTTCAGCACATAGGGAATATGCAGCGTGCATAGCAGGGCCTCGGCCTGATGATAATCGTGGCGAGACGGGAGCGTCTCGTCGGCGTTAAGCCAGCTCAGGATCATCAGCATGAGGCGATCTTTAGCGTAGAGATACGATTTCATGGCCAGTCTCCTGTCGATAGTGGCGCAATACCATTCCCTGAACTTTAGTGACCAATTCCACGTTATTTTTTACCGCCAGCTTGCTGAGCACGCGTGAACGATAATAGTAGACCCGTTTGATCGTGAGCTGCATGGTGCTGGCCACGTGGCACAACGGCATCCCCCCCATCAGCAGGCTGATTAAAAAGGTCTCCTTACGGGTCAGGTTATAGCTGTCCGGGATCGCAATATAAAGTTTGTTTGCCGGCGGGGATGACCGTAGCGGCCAGCGGGCCAGCGCCGCGCTGAGCCCGGCAAAGCAGGTAATAAACTCCGCGCCGACCACGATGGCCAGGCTGCTTTCCAGTTCGCTCAGCGTGTAGCCAGGCCTGGTAAAAAGAAAGATACGGAGCAGGGGATTAAATGCTTTAAGGCTCAGTGCGACCTGCAGCACTTCGATGCTGGCGCGGCTGTAATCGATCAGGATGGTGCTTAACCGGGCACCGGCATCGGTCGCAAAAAAAGTATAAAACATCTCACTCTGCCCGCTAAATGGGTAACAGATCAATTCTTTAATATCCAGAGGCTTGCTGTGGGGCTCATTAATATACGCCTTCAGCGCAATATTAAAATATTCTGAATCCGTAATGCAGATCAACATAATGACCTCCTGGCATAAATACAGCTGTGCATGCTGTCCTGCTTGATTCGACAATTTACTGTAGGTATTAAAGATCAAAAATAACATACTCCCTGCGGTGTGAATCCAGGGGGGAGGGTGCAGGAGGATAATGGCGATAATCAGGGTGAGATAGGTAGATCGCATTTTTTAGATGTTTTCAATGAAATAAAAAATAAAAATTTCTCTTAATTTTCAGGTTGTTGTGTTTTTATTTGTGTTTTTTTTTATTTATTCGCATGACTTTAAGACTATTCTATAAAAATAAGAAACTGTCCTGGTGGTGAGTTTGAATAATAAATGACGAAATGAGTAGGATGTCAGTGCAAGGAAGGGGTTAAAAGATAACCGGCTAATCCAATAGGCTGAGTATTAATAAATTGTACGTAGAAAGTACGCCAGGGGTATTTCCTGAACGATCCTACCATAAGCGTGGTGATGAGGAGTGATTATGAAAAAATATAGCAAAGGAACGGCATCTTTCGTCGCGATGATGATGCTTTCTCCGGTAGCGGCGCAGGCTGCTGATGGCAAAGTCACCTTTAATGGTGAAGTCATCGAAAATACCTGTACGGTAGTGAATAAAGACAAGACGGTGACTCTGCCGACGGTCCAGCGTTCGGCGCTCAGCAGTGCGGGCGAGACGGCGGGCGTCGTTCCCTTCACCATCGATCTGATGAGCTGTACCCCGGGATCCGATGTCTCGGTGTACTTCGAGAAGGATCAATTCGTTTCCACGGAGGGGCGACTAAAAAACACTCTGTCTGACGGCACGGAAGCAGAAAATGTCGATGTGGAGCTGCTGAACACCCGGTTTACGGCGATTAACCTCGCGGAGAGCCCGACGATTGCTGCGGACGGCACCGTTGCCCGCCCTTCGGTGATCCCGGTGGCGGTCGCTGAGCAGGATGGTTCCGCTTCGCTGCCTTTCTACGCCCGCTACTATGCGACCGACGCCGCTACGGCTGGAAAAGTCGCGACCTACGTCAACTTTACGGTGGTCTATCCGTAAACCCAGTCCACGGCCCCGATCAGGGGCCGTTTATCCACCCGGCAAGGAGGAGGTGAATATGCGGCGTATGGTTCTGGCATGGCTGCTTTCCAGCATTTTACCCTCGGCGGACGCCAGCATGGTTATTGACGGCACACGGATCGTTTTTCCCGGCGACAAAAAAGAGATCGCGGTCAGGGCCACCAATGTGGGGGAGACGCCGTCGCTGACCCAGGTCTGGGTCGACGATGGCAGCGTGCAAAATCGACCGGAAAAAGATTCGGCGCCGTTTATTGTGCTGCCGCCGATTGTGCGCATTGAGCCGGGAAAAGGCCAAAGCTGGCGCCTGGTGTTCAACGGCAGCCGTCTGCCCCAGGATCGGGAATCGCTATTCTGGTTCAATCTGCTGGACATCCCGCCTGAGCCGAAAAACGGCACGGCAATCAATTATCTGCAACTCGCGATACGGTCGCGCATCAAGCTGTTTTACCGTCCGGCAGGCGTGGCGGCGGACAAAATAGCGCCGGACAAAGCGCTGAGCTGGGCGCTGGCTCCCGCAGGCGGTGGTCTGCGGGTGAGTAATGCCTCATCGCGCTATATCACCATCGACAGCATCACCCTTAACGGACAAAAACAGTCCGCTGGCATGGTAGCCCCTTTTTCCTCGCTGGTTATCACGCCTAAAGGGGGCGCGCTGCACATGCTGCCAGCGAGATTCAGCTTCACCACCATCAATGATTACGGCGCAGTAGTGAATCATAATTATCCTCAGTAAGGACATTATTATGAAACTCAGGGAGATCAAGTTTGGGTTAATGCTCCTCCTACCCTGGCAAGAGGCATGGGCGGCAGAAGCGTTTAGTTTTAACCGTGCCCATTTGCACGGCGCCGCGCCGGTTGATCTCCAGAAATATCAATACGGTAATCCGCTGCACCCCGGACAGTATCGCAGCCTCCTCTCGGTGAATGGCCGGGACATGGCGGAAGAGACGTTTGTTATCCAGGAATACGATGGCCAGCCCGAGCCCTGCATCTCGCCCTCGCTGTTCGACGCCCTGCAGCTGAAGGACGCTCAATGGCCAGCGGCGGCCACCTGCCTGCGCTTTGCGCAAATCGATAAGGCGATTGCCTGGGAGTATGACAGCGGAGAAAATGTCCTGCGGGTGAATATGCCCCAGGCGCTGCTGCAATCCCCTTATCGCGGGGCGGTGAATCTGAAGAAGGTAGACAGCGGCGTGCCCGCCGCGGTGCTGCGCTATCAGGCCAACAGCTATCAGAGCATCGTCGACGGGGATAGCAGCAGCCATCATTACCTCGGCCTGGATGCCAGCCTGCGCGCCTTTGGCTGGCGGTTACATCACCAGTCCAGCTACCAGGCTCAGGCCGGGGATAAGCATTGGGATAGCATCGCCACCTGGGCAGAGAGAAGTCTGGTGAACTGGGCTTCCACCTTACGGCTGGGTCAGGGGTGGACCGACGGGACCTTCTTTGACAGCGTCAGTTTTATCGGCGGCAGGCTGGCCACCGATGTCCGCATGCTGCCGGGCTCCCGTCGCGGCTTTGCGCCGTCGATCAGCGGGGTGGCGCGCACTAATGCTCGCGTGACGGTCACCCAGAACGGTGCCCTGTTGTACGAGGCAACGGTTCCGCCGGGTAAGTTCACCTTCGACGATCTCTATCCCACCAACGCCGGCGGCGATTTACAGGTGACGATCCATGAGGCGGACGGCAGTCAGGACACCTTTACCGTGCCTTACGCTGTGCTACCTGGTCTGGTGCGGGCCGGCGCCGTCTATTATGACCTGTCGCTGGGCTATCTGGATGAGAACGGGATCGCCGGGCGGCCGGGATTTGGCGAAGCAACGGTGCAGTACGGCTTCAATGATTATGTCAGCGGCTACACCGGGGCCAACGCGACGACGGATTATTACTCGACGCTGGTCGGCAGCGCCTTCAACACTTACTGGGGGGCGCTGGCGGTCGATCTTTCTCGTTCTGCGGCCAGGGGCAGGGAACGCGGCTGGCAGGAGGGCTATCGCTGGCGGGTGTCCGCAGCAAAATCCTTCTCCTCTGACACGCGAATGCTGGTGTCGATGAGCCACAGCAACGACGGCAACTATCGATCCATTCGCGATGCCGCCTGGGAGCATGACAGTCATCCCAATGACTGGCGGGAGATGACGCGCTACAGCGCGACATTGTCCCAGCAGGCAGGTAGCGGCAGTCTGTCGTTTAACGGAATATGGAGTGAGGACGTCCGCCACCACCGCTGGCGCTCCTATCAGCTGGGGTACGCCAATCGTTATGGTCGGCTCAATTACTATCTGTACGCCCAGCAGAGTCAGGATATACATCACCGCAATAATCAGGTGGTGGGGGCCTCTTTCTCGCTGACGTTCGGCCCGGCGGGCAGCCTGACCACCCGCTTTAACCACGATAAGAACTACGGCAGCCAGCTGCAGTCCAGCTATACCGGCAGCGCTGGCGCTAAAAACGCCTTCAGCTACGGCCTGACAGCCAGCTACGACATGCCGCGGCAGAACCCGCATGAAGCCAGCGTGGGGGCCAACGGTAATCTGCGGACGGATTATGCGTACCTGAATGCCAGCGCCAGCGCGGGTCGACATCAGCAGCAGTATTCGCTGGGGGCATCGGGTGCCCTGGTGGCGCATCAGGGCGGAATGACCGCCACCCCCGAGCTGGGTGAGACCTTTGCGATTGTGGAAGCGCCCGGCGCGGCGGGGGCCAGGGTGGCGAACCGCCTCGGACAGCCGATTAATCGCCAGGGTTTCACGATTATCCCTTACCTCGATCCCTTTACCGATAACTGGCTCGATCTCGATCCGCAGGGCATGAACGACCATGTGGAGATCGTTTCCAGCAGCACGACGGTGGTGCCCGATTCGGGCGCTGCGGTGAAGGTAAAATTTGTCACGCGCACCGGCTACCCGTGGTTTGCCCACGTCACGCTGTCCGATGGCGCGGCGCCGCCACTGGGCGCGGAAGTATTAGACGACAGCGACCAGGCGATTGGCGCTGTCGGTCAGGGCGGGCTGCTGTATGCCCGGGTGCCGCAGGTCCGCGGTAGCGTCTCGGTAGTCTGGGGGGAACGCAGCGCGCAGCGCTGCCGGTTGGACTATGCCATCCACGGCGAGGCGGCGCAGCAGGATAGCAGAGGTACGCCGCACCAGGTCTGCCGTCCCGGATTAAAGGAGAAATAATATGAAAAAAATCATCGCATCAGGGGGAGCCCTCTTACTGGCCTGGGGCTATTGCGCCTCGCCGTCGGCGGCGTGCCAGATGGTGAGTGGTAAAACTATCGAGTATTCGGTCAACGTCAGCCAGGCCAGTATCAACCTTGACGTCAGCAATCGCCCCGTCGGCTCCCTGCTGTACAGTTACGGCGGGATGATAATCACCAATAATGAGCGCTGGGAGATCGCCTGCAGCGGCAGCGAGTCCGGCGGGTTTCAGAGCATTGGCGGCTCCCGGGTCGGCCCGGCGGGAAACGGCAAGCCGGGGGATATCTATAGCATCGACCGCCTGCCGGGCATCGGCTACAGCTTTCAGATGGGGGAACAGGATGGCATTAATTTCGATCCCCTGTTCACGGCCTGGCCTTCCGCGCCGGTATTTTCCGGCCAGCGCGCATTTCAGGCGGAAAATAAAAAACCGACCATCTATTTCTGGCGTATTGCCGACAACGGCGGCCTGCCGCCGCCAGGCGAGTATTGTCTTAACGATTACCTCGGCGATATTTTTCTGGGCGGCGTGCAGGCGATGCGTTTTAGCGTCAGCGGGCTCTGTATCCATATCAAATCGCCCACCTGCAAGATTACAGACGACAGTAAAAATATTAACGTCTTCCTCGGGCGGCATAATAAAACGGCGTTTACCGGACTCAACAGCACTACCGCCCCGATCCCCTTTAACATCAACCTGACGGAGTGTGAAAATGTCGGCAGCGTGTTTATGCAGTTTAACGCGACGGCGGACAGCGCCATGGCCGCCAACGAGGTGATTAAAATCGATGACCAACCTGAAGGCGCATCCGGGCTCGGCGTGCAGATCCTCACCGCCGGCGGCGCGCTGGTGCCGCTAAACCAGGTGAGCCAGATCTGGTCCGGAAGCAAGGGTAGCCAGACGAATTACCGTTTTGCCTATCAGGCCCGTTATATCCAGACCCAACCTTCGGTGACAGCGGGCGAGGCGAATGCCAGCGCGACCTTCGTGGTGACCTATAACTGATCGGCCTGACGGCGCGGCGCCGTCAGGCATGCGCCAGTAAAGGAAACATCAACTTCCTGTCTTTAAACAGGTTTTCCTTGTGGTCATAGACAAAGAGGATATCTTCTCCCTCAATCTTCTCGTACTCGCCGAGCCGGTCTTCATTGGGGGTAAAACCGAGGATAGCCTGGTAAACATGGTCATCGGCCAGCTCGTTGACCAGCGTCGACAGGCTTTTGCCCGTGTCGCAGAACAGGTCAAAGCAGATCAGCACCGGGCCGTTTTGCATGGCGATAACCACCGCTTCATTTTTTGCCGAATAGTAAACGAAATGCTTCATAAAGGCGGAGCAGTAAAACATCAGCAGGCCAAAGTTGTTCTCCACCCGCAGCGGTGAGAACGGGTTGGATTTTTCATAGTAATGGCGGAGCAGGGCGACATCGTCCGCGCGGTCCATATCCAGTTTGCGAAAATCACCGGCGCGCGGAGAGACCGGCATAATATATTGATGCTCTTCGCTGCGGGTGAAACCAAATTTGGGGTAAAAATCCACCGTGGTGGGATTGGCAAATAAAAAGAAGGCGTCCGCCTCCTGCTGCCAGTCCTGCAGGATGTGATGGATAAGCTGACCGGCTAGGCCCTTATTACGGTGGTCCGGTTCGGTCATCACGGTGCCAATCTGAATATAACGCCGGGGTTCGCCCTGCCAGCGCAGATCGATGATGTTGGCCGAGGCGTTAGCGATAATTTTATTACGTTCGACAAAGGCGTAGGGGATATAGGCGTCAGTCCAGTAACCTTGTTGATACCACTCTTCAAAAGACAGGTCGAAAGTCTTAACGGCAAGGTCAATGAAGCTTTTTCTTAATGTGTTATTTTCTCTGACTTGCTTCACTAATTGATAATTCATTGTCATAGTTCCTTCTCACTATGGCTTCTGAAAGCGACGACGTCGGCAAAGGCACTTGCGTCGAATGAGCGCTGTAAACGTAGCATATCTGGGAAAAGGATCCGCATTGGCGATGCTTAACCTTTGCCCGAGTCACAAATAACCGCATGCTGACCATGTTAGACCGGGCGAAACGGCCTGTTTGCGTTGGCTATCGCCATAATAAAGCGTGAGTAAAAAAGGCTTTGTGCGAGAGGCTGAGGATAAGGCACTGGCGATTTTATCGGCAATCGGCCGCGTCGTAGAGGTTAGGTTTATTTATTTATGCACAAATCAGGAAATTTTACGCTAAGTGTCTAATACTAGAGTAACCCCAGCGCAAGGGCTGAAATTATCATGGAATCGGCTTATAATAACGCGCTTTGTGACTGAGTATTACCGCACGAATTGGAAAAATATAACCTGCAGGATCCGCTACTTTATTTCGCGGTTTTTGCTCAGCTATTATTGAGTGAATTAACAGGATTACTATGTCAAATTTACCCAAATTTTCCCGCGCGCTATTGCACCCGCGTTACTGGCTATTATGGCTGGGAATTGGCTTGTTATGGCTGCTGGTGCAATTACCGTATCCGGTGATCTACCGACTGGGCACGGCGCTCGGGCGGCTGGCAATGCGGGTGATGAAAAGCCGCGCGCGGATTGCCAGACGTAATCTGGAACTCTGTTTTCCCGCGATGAGCGTCGCCGAGCGTGAGGCGCTGCTGGTGAAAAACTTTGAATCGCTGGGCATGGGGCTGATGGAGACCGGCATGGCCTGGTTCTGGCCGACGCACCGGGTGGCGCGCTGGACCGAGACCAGCGGCGTGAACGAGGTGGTCGACCTCCTCGAACAAAAGCAGGGCATCTTACTGATCGGCATTCATTTTCTCACCCTCGAGATGGGGGCGCGGATGTATGGCATGTTTACCCCGGGCATCGGCGTCTACCGGCCCAATGATAACCCGCTGATTGACTGGCTGCAGACCTGGGGACGCTTGCGCTCGAACAAGACCATGCTGGATCGAAAAAATCTGAAAGGGATGGTCAGGGCGCTGAAAGAGGGGGAGATCCTCTGGTACGCGCCGGATCATGATTACGGCCCGGCCAGCAGCGTTTTTGCGCCGCTGTTTGCCGTCGAGCAGGCGGCGACCACCACCGGCACCTGGATGCTGGCGAAAATGTCCGGGGCGACGATTGTGCCGTTTGTTCCCCGACGCAAGCCCAACGGTAGGGGATATGAATTGATCTCCCTGACGCCGGAACGCACGCCGCCGCTGGCAAGCGCCGAGGTGACGGCGGCGTGGATGAACCAGATTATCGAACAGTGCATCCTGATGGCGCCCGAGCAATATATGTGGCTGCACCGGCGTTTTAAGACCCGCCCGGAAGGAGTGCCGCCGCGTTACTAAACGCTGCGGCCAAAAAATCAGCGCATCGGTAGCACGCTTAGTAAATCGCCGTCTATACTGAAAGGGCCTGACTGAAGGCCTATTCCAAGGAGATTTTAGGATGAAAAAAGTGATAGTCGCGTTAGCCCTTTCAGCCGTTGCATTTGGCGCCTCCGCCGCGCAGTTGATCACCAAAGAAGAAGTGAAACACTTCAAACTGACCAAGGTCGGACCGATCTCGGTGGGGCCGTCCGGCGGTGAGTTCTCTTCGCCCTCCGATCTGCACGATCAGCTCTCTAAGCTGGCCGATGAGAAAGGCGGAAAGTACTACGTGATTACTGCTGCGCGTGAGCATGGCCCTAACTTTGAAGCCACAGCGGAAGTGTATAAATAATCGATTGTGCCGCTGCCGTAACGGCACGCCACTGACTGAGCCTGGAGCGCGTTACGCCTCCGGGCTTATTTTTTTTCCGCCGCCCGCGTTCCACCGGCTAAGCGACGGCGAAAACGCATTTTTATCGCTATATATAGTTTTGATGATCACGATGTTAATGAAATATTGCTTTTTATTGTCGCTAAAAGGCGAATTCCAGCCTAATGCCTGAGGGAGTGACCCCTGGCAAAAATAGGTAGGACAAATGTGTTATCATCGCGCCTTTCCCTTTTTGTCTGGGGCTTTCTTGTATGCTACAACCTGTTGTTCGCGTCGGTGAATGGCTGGTAACCCCCTCTGTAAACCAAATCAGCAGGAAGGGGCGCCAGCTTACCCTTGAACCGCGTTTAATCGACCTTCTGGTCTTTTTTGCTCGCCATCCGGGGGAAGTGCTTAGCCGGGACGAGCTTATCGAAAACGTCTGGACCCGGAACGTTGTGACCAGCCACGTCGTCACGCAGAGTATTTCCGAACTGCGCAAGTCGCTCAAAGACGGCGACGACGTTAGCCTTGAGTACATCGCGACGGTACCCAAACGGGGGTATAAGCTCACGGTGCCGGTGATCTGGTGCACCGAAGAGGGGGAGGAACTCGCCCCGCAGATGGAGGCGCTGACGCCTTCGCCATCGGTCGCCGCTCCCGCGCCGCCGGCTGCCGGTGCGCCGCCGGACGCGCCCATCTCCACCGCCGATCCCGCCGCGCCAGCTCCCGCGCCGACAGGTGCCAGCGCGCCGTCAGTGCGTAAACGGCTCACCACCGCCCTGGTGTGGGGGCTGTTTCTGCTGGCGCTGGGCACCTGCGTGGCGCTGGTGGCGCTGTCGAGCATGGAATCGCGGCCGCCGGTCAACAAGGCGCGCCTGCTACTCAACCCGCGCGATATCGATATCCACCTGGTCAATGGTAACTCCTGCACCAACTGGTCTTCGCAGCACTCCTACGCGGTCGGCCTGGCCAGCCTGATCACCACCTCGCTGAACACCTTCTCGACCTTTATGGTGCATGACAAAACAGACTACAACATCAATGAGCCGAGCAGTTCCGGTAAAACGCTGACCATTGAATTCGTCAATCAGCGCCACTACCGGGCGCAGCAATGCTTTATGTCGGTCCAGCTGGTGGATAACGCCGACAGCTCGACGATGCTCGATAAGCGCTACTTTGTGACCAATGACAACCAGCTCACCATCCAGAACGATCTGATGAACAGCCTGTCGGACGCGCTGGCGCAGCCGTGGCCGGCGCGAATGCAGGCGATGCTCAGGCAATATCAGCCCTCGCAAAGCGTGGCGTTAACCTATTTCTACCAGTCGCATCAGCTGTTAATGAAGGGCGATGTTGACTCATTAAGCAAGGCCATCAGCCTGCTGGATGATGTGATTAAGCGGGCGCCTGATTTTATTTACGCGTATGCCGAAAAAACGCTGGTGGATGTATTACGCCATTCGCAACAGCCGCTGGATGATAAACAGCTGGCAGCCCTCTACAGCGAAGTTGAGCGAGTAGGGGAGATGCCGGGTATAAAAGATATGGCGATTTATTATCAAATAAACGCAGTGGATTTGCTGGG
Source organism: Klebsiella sp. JB_Kp042 (assembly GCF_040065275.1). NCBI lineage: Bacteria > Pseudomonadati > Pseudomonadota > Gammaproteobacteria > Enterobacterales > Enterobacteriaceae > Klebsiella > Klebsiella sp. JB_Kp042. The sequence continues at coordinate 36,401 of NZ_JBEAJL010000026.1, read as the reverse complement.
GAAGGGAAAAGTTGACGAAGCGAACACAGCGATTAACCACGCGATCGATTTAGAGATGTCGTGGCTGAATTATGTGCTGTTAGGCAAAGTCTATGAGATGAAAGGTGAGAACCGGCTGGCAGCGGATTCTTACATTACGGCGTTTAATTTACGACCCGGTGGAGACACATTGTACTGGATTGAAAACGGAGTTTTCCAGACGTCGGTCAACCGGGTTGTTCCGTATCTCGATAATTTCCTCTCTTCAGAATAAGTAAACCCTCATCATGCGAAAGGTTTTTGGCATGATGAGGTTAAATTTATGTTTCTCATGAAGCCTCCTGTTGTTATTTATATTTAGCATTCAGGAGGCCTTGAATAACAGTCCGGTAACACACCGCCCATCATCTAAGTTCATGTAAAACAACAATGTTTATCTTTTTCTGACACCCTGTTGTCATGTTTATATGTTAAGCGAAAAAGGTCAAAATATCATTTGTCTGATGTTTGTTGTTATTTCACTTTATCTTTAGGACTTATCTCGTACAAATCAGTAATCTTGTTGGCAGTTGGTCGGGTCAATTAATGGTTCTGTATCATGATCTGTACCTCCCAAATAAACTTAGGAGAAAAACAACCATGAGTTCTGCCAAGAAGATCGGGCTATTTGCCTGTACCGGTGTCGTCGCCGGTAATATGATGGGGAGCGGTATTGCATTATTACCTGCGAACCTGGCCAGCATCGGTGGTATTGCCATTTGGGGCTGGGTAATTTCAATTATTGGTGCGATGTCTCTGGCTTATGTTTATGCCCGACTGGCCACTAAAAACCCGCAGCAGGGTGGTCCCATTGCTTACGCAGGGGAAATATCTCCGGCATTCGGTTTCCAGACCGGTGTACTTTATTATCACGCAAACTGGATTGGTAACCTGGCTATCGGGATTACCGCAGTTTCTTATCTGTCTACGTTCTTCCCCATTTTAAATAACCCGGTGCCAGCAGGGATTGCCTGTATTGCCATCGTGTGGATCTTTACTTTCGTTAATATGCTCGGCGGGACCTGGGTCAGCCGTCTGACCACCATTGGTCTGGTGCTGGTGCTTATTCCGGTAGTCATGACCGCGGTCGTCGGCTGGCACTGGTTTGATGTCGCTACCTATCAGGCGAACTGGAACACCTCCAGCACCACCGATAGCCACGCGGTCATCAAAAGTATCCTGCTCTGCCTGTGGGCCTTCGTTGGCGTAGAATCCGCCGCCGTGAGTACCGGGATGGTGAAAAACCCGAAACGTACCGTGCCGCTGGCCACCATGCTGGGTACCGCGATGGCCGGTATCGTCTACATCGCCGCGACTCAGGTTATCGCCGGTATGTATCCTGCTTCTCAGATGGCAGCGTCCGGTGCGCCGTTCGCGATTAGCGCCTCCACCATCCTCGGCGGCTGGGCTGCGCCGATGGTATCCGCTTTCACCGCCTTCGCCTGCCTGACTTCTCTGGGCTCGTGGATGATGCTGGTTGGCCAGGCGGGTGTGCGTGCCGCCAACGATGGCAACTTCCCGAAAGTGTATGGCGAAGTCGATAGCAACGGTATCCCGAAAAAAGGCCTGCTGCTGGCCGCGGTGAAAATGACCGCGCTGATGGTGCTGATTACCCTGATGAACTCCGCCGGTGGTAAAGCCTCTGACCTGTTCGGCGAACTGACCGGTATCGCGGTACTGCTGACCATGCTGCCTTACTTCTACTCCTGTGTTGACCTGATTCGCTTCGAAGGCATCAACATCCGTAACTTCGTCAGCCTGATTTGTTCGGTACTGGGTTGCGTGTTCTGCTTCATCGCGCTGATGGGCGCAAGCTCCTTCGAACTGGCCGGCACCTTTATCGTTAGCCTGATTATCCTGATGTTCTACGGTCGCAAAATGCACCAGCGCCAGAGCAACGCATCGGATAGCAACAGCCCCGCTAACGCGCACTAATCAGTAACCCTTTTTCCTGAGGCTCCTTCCATCACCTGTCATAGCGCGACGGGAGGGGCTTTCTACATCTGGAGATTTGACTATGAACGTTATTGCAATCATGAATCACATGGGGGTTTACTTCAAAGAAGAACCCATCCGTGAACTGCATCGTGCTCTCGAACGCCTGGACTTCCGCATTGTCTACCCGAACGACCGTGACGACTTATTAAAACTGATCGAAAACAACTCTCGTCTGTGCGGCGTGATCTTCGACTGGGATAAATACAATCTCGAGCTGTGCGAAGAAATCAGCAAAATGAACGAGTACATGCCGCTGTATGCGTTCGCTAACACCTACTCCACGCTGGACGTTAGCCTGAACGATCTGCGCATGCAGGTTCGCTTCTTCGAATATGCGCTGGGCGCTGCGGAAGATATCGCGAACAAAATCAAACAGAACACTGACGAATACATCGACACCATTCTGCCGCCGCTGACCAAAGCGCTGTTCAAATATGTGCGTGAAGGCAAATACACCTTCTGTACCCCGGGCCACATGGGCGGTACCGCCTTCCAGAAAAGCCCGGTAGGCAGCATCTTCTACGATTTCTTTGGCTCCAACACCATGAAATCCGATATCTCGATTTCAGTTTCTGAACTCGGTTCCCTGCTGGACCACAGCGGCCCGCACAAAGAAGCGGAAGAGTATATCGCTCGCGTATTTAACGCCGAACGCAGCTACATGGTGACCAACGGCACCTCGACCGCCAACAAAATCGTCGGTATGTACTCCGCGCCGGCCGGCAGCACCGTGCTGATTGACCGTAACTGCCACAAATCGCTGACCCATCTGATGATGATGAGCGACATTACGCCGATCTACTTCCGTCCGACCCGTAACGCCTACGGCATCCTCGGCGGTATCCCGCAGAGCGAATTCCAGCACGCGACTATCGCCAAGCGTGTGAAAGAGACGCCGAACGCGACCTGGCCGGTACACGCCGTTATCACCAACTCGACTTACGATGGTCTGCTGTACAACACTGACTTCATCAAGAAAACCCTGGATGTGAAATCCATCCACTTTGACTCCGCATGGGTGCCTTACACCAACTTCTCGCCGATCTATGAAGGCAAATGCGGGATGAGCGGCGGTCGCGTCGAAGGGAAAGTGATTTACGAAACCCAGTCCACGCACAAACTGCTGGCGGCGTTCTCTCAGGCATCGATGATCCATGTGAAAGGCGATGTTAACGAAGAGACCTTTAACGAAGCCTACATGATGCACACCACCACCTCCCCGCACTACGGGATCGTGGCGTCCACCGAAACCGCGGCGGCGATGATGAAAGGCAACGCCGGTAAGCGCCTGATCGACGGCTCTATCGAACGCTCCATCAAGTTCCGTAAAGAGATCAAACGTCTGAAAGGCGAGTCTGACGGCTGGTTCTTCGACGTATGGCAGCCGGAACATATCGACGGTCCTGAATGCTGGCCGCTGCGCTCCGACAGCGCATGGCACGGTTTCAAAAACATCGACAACGAGCACATGTATCTCGACCCGATCAAAGTCACTCTGCTGACCCCGGGGATGAAGAAAGACGGCACCATGGATGAGTTCGGTATTCCGGCCAGCATCGTGGCGAAGTATCTCGACGAACACGGCATCGTGGTGGAGAAAACCGGTCCGTACAACCTGCTGTTCCTGTTCAGCATCGGTATCGACAAAACCAAAGCGCTGAGCCTGCTGCGTGCGCTGACCGACTTCAAACGCGCGTTCGACCTGAACCTGCGGGTGAAAAACATGTTGCCGTCGCTGTACCGTGAAGATCCTGAATTCTATGAAAACATGCGTATTCAGGACCTGGCGCAGAACATTCACAAACTGGTTGAGCATCACAACCTGCCGGACCTGATGTTCCGCGCGTTTGAAGTGCTGCCATCCATGGTGATGACCCCGTATGCCGCGTTCCAGAAAGAGCTGCACGGTCAGACGGAAGAAGTGTACCTCGAAGAGATGGTCGGCCGCGTCAATGCCAACATGATCCTGCCGTATCCTCCGGGAGTGCCGCTGGTCATGCCGGGTGAAATGATCACCGAAGAGAGCCGTCCGGTGCTGGAGTTCCTGCAGATGCTGTGCGAAATCGGCGCCCACTATCCGGGCTTCGAAACCGATATCCACGGCGCCTATCGTCAGGCGGATGGTCGTTACACCGTTAAAGTGCTGAAAGAAGAGAATAACAAGTAATAGACGCACATCAGGGAAGTGGCTTGCCACTTCCCTTTTTCACGCTGCAAGGAGAACACATGAAAACACCCTCACAGCCGCGCGCGATTTACTACATCGTTGCGATCCAGATCTGGGAGTACTTCAGCTTTTACGGCATGCGCGCCTTACTCATCCTCTACCTCACCCACCAGCTTGGCTTCGACGACAGCCACGCCATCAGCCTGTTCAGCGCTTACGCCTCTCTGGTTTACGTTACCCCTATTCTTGGCGGCTGGCTTGCCGACCGCCTGCTCGGCAACCGCACGGCGGTGATTGCCGGGGCGCTGTTGATGACCCTCGGCCACGTGGTGCTGGGCGTTGAGTCGACCTCCGCATGGAGCCTGTACGTCGCGCTGGCGATCATTATCTGCGGCTACGGCCTGTTCAAATCCAATATCAGCTGCCTGCTTGGCGAACTTTACGCCCACGACGATCCGCGTCGCGACGGCGGCTTCTCGCTGCTGTACGCCGCCGGCAACGTCGGCTCCATCGCCGCGCCCATCGCCTGCGGGCTGGCGGCCCAGTGGTACGGCTGGCATATCGGCTTCGCCCTGGCGGGGATCGGGATGTTCATCGGCCTGATGATTTTCTTAAGCGGCAGCCGCCACTTCCGGCATACCCGCGGCGTCGATAAACCGGCGCTGCGGGCGGTGAAATTCGTGCTGCCGACCTGGGGCTGGCTGCTGGTGATGCTCTGCCTGGCGCCGGTGTTCTTCACGCTGCTGCTGCAAAACAACTGGTCCGGCTATCTGCTGGCCGTCGTCTGTCTGTTCGCCGCCCAGATGGTGGCGCGGATCATGATCAAAGCCCCCGAGCATCGTCGCGCGCTGTGGCAGATCGTCCTGCTGATGCTTGCCGGGACGCTGTTCTGGGTGCTGGCGCAGCAGGGCGGAAGCTCGATTAGCCTGTTTATCGATCACTTTGTTAACCGCCGCCTGCTGAACTGGGACGTGCCGACGGCGCTGTTCCAGTCGGTTAACGCGGTGGCGGTGATGGCGGCCGGCGTGGCGCTGGCGTGGCTGATGCGCCCGGAAGGCAGCGCGCGTTCGGTGCTGCGCGTCTGGTTGAAATTCGCTTTTGGCCTGCTGCTGATGGGCGGCGGCTTTATGCTGCTGGCGCTCAACGCCCGCCACGGCGCCGCTGAGGGTCAGGCCTCGATGGGCATGATGGTCGCTGGACTGGCGATGATGGGCTTTGCCGAACTGTTTATCGACCCGGTCGCGATGGCGCAAATCACCCGCCTGAACATGCCCGGCGTCACCGGGGTATTGACCGGTATTTATATGCTGGCCACCGGCGCGGTGGCCAACTGGCTGGCGGGCGTGGTCGCCCAGCAGACCACCGAATCGCAAATCAGCGATACGGCGATTGCCGCCTATCAGCATTTCTTCTCGCAGATGGGGGAATGGACCCTCGGCTGCGTGGCGGTGATGGTGGTTATCGCCTTTGCCGCAGCCTGTAGCGTCGGCAAACGCCGCGCGGCGGCTGGCGAGCTTCCCGGCGGCGGCGCCTAGCCCCGTCTGGCGACAGGTCCGGCTTACCGGGCTACAAAATCGTGCTGCCTGGTAGCCCGGCTAAGGCGTTTACGCCGCGAGCCGGGGATCGGTAACCCCAACAGTGGAGCGACAAGCCGCTCCTTGCACCGTTTACTGAACAGGAGGAGGATATTCTGGCAGGCGCGGAAGCCAACGATAAAAAATACCGTTAGTGAAGGCATAGCTGAGTGAGATCAGCTTGAAGAGAAGCCAGATTCGTTACTCTTGTTCTTCGGTGTAAAGCCGGAGACAGGCCGCGCGGAAGGGTGACCTGGTTCAATTTATCGAAGCTAGTTTGAAAGCAAGGTTATGAGGAACCCATATGTCTGAACAACAAGCACAAGGTGCCGATGAGGCCATTGACCTTAATAATGAACTGAAAACTCGTCGCGAAAAACTGGCTGCGCTGCGTGAGCAGGGCGTAGCTTTCCCCAACGATTTCCGTCGCGATCATACCTCTGACCAATTGCACGCTGAATTCGATGCGAAGGATAACGATGAACTCGCTTCCCTGAACGTTGAAGTTGCGGTGGCCGGCCGGATGATGACCCGCCGCGTGATGGGCAAAGCCTCCTTCGTCACCCTCCAGGACGTCGGCGGCCGTATCCAGCTGTACGTGGCCCGCGATGACCTGCCGGAAGGCGTCTACAACGAACAGTTTAAGAAATGGGACCTTGGCGACATCATCGCCGCCCGCGGCAAGCTGTTCAAAACGCAAACCGGCGAACTCTCCATCCACTGCACCGAGCTGCGCCTGCTGACCAAAGCCCTGCGCCCGCTGCCGGATAAATTCCACGGCCTGCAGGATCAGGAAGTCCGCTATCGCCAGCGCTATCTGGATCTGATCGCTAACGAAGAGTCGCGCCATACGTTCCGCATCCGCTCGCAGATCCTCGCGACCATGCGTCAGTTCATGGTAGCCCGCGGCTTTATGGAAGTGGAAACCCCGATGATGCAGGTGATCCCCGGCGGCGCTTCCGCCCGTCCGTTTATCACGCATCACAACGCGCTGGATCTCGATATGTACCTGCGCATCGCGCCGGAACTGTATCTGAAACGTCTGGTGGTCGGCGGCTTCGAACGCGTGTTTGAAATCAACCGTAACTTCCGCAACGAAGGGATCTCGGTACGCCATAACCCAGAGTTCACCATGATGGAACTGTACATGGCGTACGCGGACTACAAAGACCTGATCGAACTGACCGAGTCGCTGTTCCGCACCCTGGCGCAGACGGTGCTGGGCAAAACCGAGGTGCCGTATGGCGACCAGGTGTTTGACTTCGGCAAGCCGTTTGAAAAACTGACCATGCGCGAGGCGATCAAAAAACATCGTCCGGAAACCAACATGGCGGATCTGGATAACTTCGACGCGGCGAAAGCGCTGGCGGAATCTCTCGGTATTCAGGTAGAGAAAAGCTGGGGTCTGGGGCGCATCGTCACCGAAATCTTCGACGAAGTGGCGGAAGCGCACCTCATCCAGCCGACCTTCATCACCGAATACCCGGCGGAAGTCTCCCCGCTGGCGCGCCGTAACGACGTCAACCCGGAAATCACCGACCGCTTCGAGTTCTTCATCGGCGGCCGCGAAATCGGTAACGGTTTCAGCGAGCTGAACGACGCCGAAGACCAGGCGCAGCGTTTCCAGGATCAGGTTAACGCCAAAGCGGCGGGCGATGACGAAGCGATGTTCTATGACGAAGACTACGTCACCGCGCTGGAGTACGGCCTGCCGCCGACCGCCGGTCTGGGCATCGGTATCGACCGGATGGTGATGCTGTTTACCAACAGCCACACCATCCGCGACGTGATCCTCTTCCCGGCGATGCGTCCGCAGAAGTAAACCGTTGCACTCCCTCCCGGCCTGCGCCGGGAGGTTCTTCCTGCATTATCCCCATCCTGTCGGCAGGGCAATGTTATTACAGGACTTTTTGCAACGTGCCGCGCTGGCTGCCGTTTGCCCATACGCCGTTAAAGGCGTCGTTCAGCGTAAAGGCTGAGCTTTTCACCCGGAACGTCAGTTTACCCTGGCTGGCTTTCGCCTCCTCGACCAGATGACCATGGGTTTTCACCGTTTTAGCGGTGACGGTAATCTCATCAATTTTATTGCCATAGTCAGTATAAACATACCAGGTGCCCACCCAGGGGCCGAAGCCGCTGCTGGCCTGCTGCGCGGCGGCGGCATTCTCGGCTTTGGTTTTATGAATATCGCAAGTGGTCCCGTCGGTCATCTGCGTGCAACCGGAGCGTTCAAGCTGTTCCCGGTATTTCGCGCTAATGGCGTGGGCCGGCGCGGTGGCGACCAGCGCCAGGGTGAGGGTGGTGAAAAGCCAGGTCTTATTCATCTTGTTGTTTCTCATCGCGATAGCGGCGCGCATTGTCATAAAGGTTGATACACATTGGTGCATTCTCCGGGGGCGTCAGAATAAATATAACCGCAGCCATTCCTGATAAATAACGAGCAGAAAGGAGAAGGGTTATTTATTTGTAAAAACATCATTACCCTGGGCTTATTTATCACCGTATCTTCCCGCTGCATGTCTTATTATTGCAGAGAGAATGTTAAGTAATTGATGTTTTAAAAGGGACTATTTGTCACTTACGCAAATAACAGCAGGCCAGGCCTGGGCGCAGGGCTAAAACCCGCGCCGCTGCGGTGTTGAGATTTTTTCATATTGCTATCATCATATTTCGAATGAAAGGGATAACCTCTGAAGCGGGTTATTAAGCTAGTAATTTTTATCTGCAAAATAAGCCAGCGGCAAGCATTATTTCCATTTATTTTTCAGGGCTACTCGCGCCAGCGGATATTTCGCCCGCGGCAATGATGGATTTCCATCATTTCTCCGTTTTCATCGCTGGTCGTCGCCTGCTTATAGTGACGGCACACCAGACGACTGGCTGAAAAGGAGATAAACATGGCGACAGAGCACCTGCAGTGGGGCATTAGCCCCCTGTGCTGGACCAACGATGTGCTGGAGGATTTAGGCGGCGATATCCCTCTCGACACGTGTCTGCGCGAGGCGCGGGAGGCGGGGTTTCAGGGCATTGAGTTAGGGCGGAAGTTTCCCCGCCAGGCGGAGACATTGGGGCCTCTGCTGGCGGCGGCTGACCTGCGCCTGGCGTCAGGCTGGTACAGCGGCTTGCTGGGCGACCGCAGCGTGGAAGCGGAGCTGGAGGCGGTGCGGGGCCACGCGCAGCTACTGCAGCAGCTCGGCGCCAGGGTAATGGTCTATGGCGAGTGCGGGCAACTGCCCGGTGAAACGCCGCTTGATGAGCCGATCTCGCTCTCGCCGCCGTTAAGCCGCGTCAGCCTGACGGCGTATTGCCATAAGCTAAATACCTTTGCCGACCTGCTGCTGCGGGACTACGGCCTCCGGCTGGCCTATCACCATCATCTGATGATGCTGGTGGAGCACGACGACGAACTGGAGCGGTTTCTGTCCCAGACCCATGACAACGTCGGGCTGGCGTTTGATACCGGACACGCCTTCGTCGCCGGGGTCGATATCCCGCGCGTGCTGGAGAAATATGGCCACCGTATCCGCCATCTGCATCTGAAAGACGTCCGTCCGCAGGTGCTGGGGCGCTTGTATCGCGAAAACCTGAGCTTTAACGAGGCGGTGCGCGCCGGGCTGTTTACCATCCCTGGCGACGGCTGCATCGACTATGCGCCGATCCTCGACTTTGCCCGGGACAGCGACTACCGCGGTTGGCTGATTATCGAAGCAGAGCAGGACCCGGCGATGGCGCCGCCGTTTGCCACCGCCCGCCGCGCCTTCGCCTGGCTGGCGCACCACTTTTCGTCCCCGTCATCATCAGAGGAGCACGCATCATGAGCGCGCGGTTAAATATTGGTCTTATCGGCTCCGGTTTTATGGGCCAGGCGCACGCCGACGCTTACCGTCGCGCGGCCATGTTCTATCCCGATCTGCCGAAGCGCCCCTATCTTTACGCGCTGGCGGATCAGGATCAGGCTTTGGCTGAACGTCATGCGGTGAAGCTGGGGGCGGAGAAAGCTTACGGTGACTGGCGCGAACTGGTGAACGATCCGCTGGTGGACGTGGTGGATATTACCTCGCCGAACCATCTGCACTACACGATGGCGATGGCGGCGATCGCGGCGGGTAAACATGTCTATTGCGAGAAACCGCTGGCGGTTAACGAGCAGCAGGCGCAGGAGATGGCGCAGGCGGCCCGGCGCGCGGGGGTGAAGACCATGGTGGCCTTTAACAACATTAAAACCCCGGCGGCGCTGCTGGCAAAGCAGCTTATCGCCCGGGGCGATATTGGCGAACCGGTGCGCTTCCGCGGCACCTTTGATCAGGGGTTTTATAACGACCCGAACCTGCCCTGGTCCTGGCGCTGCTCGAAAACCCTCGGCGGCAGCGGGGCGCTTGGCGACCTCGGCGCCCATACCCTGTCCGTCGCCCAGTTTTTGATGGGCGGGATCCGTGAAGTGACCGCCAGCGCGCAAACCTGCCTGCGCCAGCGTCCGGTGCCACAGACCGATGCCGGGTATGCCAGCCGGGTCGCGGCCGATGCCGAGTGGCGGGAAGTGGAAAATGACGATCAGGTTCAGTGCCTGGTCAATTTCGACAGCGGCGCCGCGGGGGTGATTGAGGCTTCGCGCATCGCCGCCGGGCGCATCTTCGGCGTGTTCTGGGAGGTCTCCGGCACCGAAGGCACGCTGTATATGGACGGGGAGCGCTTTAACGAACTGCAGGTGTATCGCTTCCGCGATGACAAACACGACCGCGGCTTTAAAACGCTGTATGCCGGGAGCCAGATCCCGGCCTATGCCGGCTTCTTCGGCTTCGATTTTGGCGGCGGCGGGCTGGGCTATTTTGACGTCAAGGTGATGGAAGTGCATGACCTGGTGCAGGGGATTTGTGGGGACGACGACTGCTATCCCAGCTTTGAATTTGGTTTACAGAATCAGCGCGTGCTGTCGGCGATTGAAGCCTCGATGGTCAGCCGTCGCTGGGTTAACGTGGTTAAGGATTAAGGAGCCGCTATGTTTCCCTCACAATTACCGACCCCGCGCCGCCCGGCGGCGCAGAGCATTCCCTCCCTGCGCTGGGGCATCATCGGTCCGGGCTGGATCGCCGAGCGCTTTGTGCACGCATTGAAAACCCAGAGCCGGCAGCAGGTGGTGGCCGTTGCCTCCCGCAGCCAGGCGAAGGCCGACCGGGTAGCCGCGGAATGGGGGATCCCCCAGGCTTACGGCCGGGTGGAGGAGATGCTGGCGCGTCCGGATATTGATGCGGTCTATATTGCGACGCCGCACAACCATCACTTTCCCGACGGCATGCAGGCGCTGAAGGCGGGCAAACATGTGCTGATAGAGAAGCCCTTCGCGCTCAACCTCGGCGAAGGAGGTGAACTGCAGGCCGAAGCCGCCCGCCAGGGGAAGCTGGCGCTGGAGGCGATGTGGTGCGATTACGCGCCGAAGTATGATGTGATCCGCCAGCTACTGGAGGATGGGGTACTCGGCGACCTGCATACCCTGCTGGCCGATCACGGCGAGTATTTCACTACCGACCACCGCATCTTTAATGCCGACCTTGCCGGCGGGCCGATGATGGATCTCGGCAGCTATTTGACCTCGTTTGCGCTGATGGTGGGCGGCATGCCGCAGGAGATTGTCGCCCGCGGCCGCGCGACGGCGGAGGGGCTTAACGGCCAGACGTCAATGCTATTCAGCTGGCGGAACGGGATGCAGGGGCTGTTAAACACGACGTTGTTCAGCAACACGCCGGGCGGGGCGGTGGTGGCCGGACGCCAGGCGACCCTGACGATCGACGGTCAGTTTTACGCCCCCGGCGGGTTCACGCTCGCCGCCAGCCAGGGCGGGCAGGCGCTGCGCTGGGAAGAGCCGCGCAATCGCTACGATCAGCTGTTCTGGCAGGCGGAGCATTTTGCCTGGTGCATCGGTCAGGGGCTGCGGGACTCGCCGCTGCGGCCGCTCAGTCGGGTGTTGCAGAATCTGCAGGTGATGGATGAGGTGCGGCGCCAGGTGGGTGCGGTGTTTAACGAAGAACGTTAAGGGGCCGGCCGGGCTTTGGTTTGCAGACAGCGCGAGCGTGCACGCCATCGTCCGGCACCGGGACGCGCACGGTGCCGGATATCTGCTGCCCGGCGGCGCGGCGCTTGCGCGGGCCTGGGATGTCACTGCAACTGTGTGATATGGATGGTTATCATGCCCGTAGGCCGGGCAAGGCGTCGCCGCCGCCCGGCATAAAGGCAGGTTCAGAGCCTGATAGCGGTTGCCACGCAACCACTCACCGACAGTCGTCGACGGCGACATACTGGCCGCGCTGCAGAGACTGAACCGCCGCTTCGGCAATGGCCTGCGCCTGCAGGCCGTCCATCAGGCCGGGCAGGTCGGCCACGGTTTCACCATTCAGAGAGCGGATAAAGGCGTCGAGATGCTGGTAATAAGATCCTTGCACCCGGCTGAACCAGTCCGGCCACAGGCCTGGCTCAATGCGCTGATTGCCGCGCCACAGGGTAGGGCCCGCCGGCGACTGGCTGCCGGACTCCAGCGCGCCCTCTGCCCCCAGCAGGGTGATCCGTTCATCATACCCGTGGCCGGTGCGGCGGGTGTTGTCCAGCTGCGCCAGCGCGCCGCCGCGCATCTGCATCATCAGGATGGAGGTGTCGACATCGCCAAATTCGGCGATTTCCGGCAGGGCCAGCGCCGCGCCCATCGCCGCTACGGTATGCACTTCATCGCCGGTGAGAAAGCGCAGAAGATCGAAGAAATGGATCGCCTGATCGCGCATCTGACCGCCGGAGCTGCGCAGATAGTCGAGCGGCGGCATGCTGGAGGCGCGACAGACCATCTGCACCAGCTCGACCCTGCCGATCGCTCCCTGCTCCAGCTGGCGGCGCAACTGCTGATGGCTGCTGTCGAAGCGCCGGTTAAAGCCGACGGTGACCGGCACCTTAAGAGGAAGCACCCGCTCCACCACCTCGCGGGCGCGCGCCAGGGAAAGGTCGATCGGTTTTTCGCAATAGACCGCCTTGCCCGCCCGGGCGGCGGCTTCCAGCAGTTCGGCATGCGACGGGGTCGAGCTGGCGATCAGCACAGCGTCGATGGCGTCGCTACGGAGAGCCTCGCTCACCGTCACCGCCCGGGCGCCATAGCGGGCGGCCAGCGCCTGTGCACGCTCCGGCGCGACATCGGCCACCATCGTCAACTCGCTCCCGTCGTGACGGGCGAGGCTGGCGGCATGAACCTGACCGATAAAACCACTGCCTACCAGGGCAAAACGTTTGCACTTCATTTTATTCTCCAGAATGGCGAGGGGACGCTGCCACCATAATCGGTTTGCTAAACTCACTGACACTGCCGTTTTGATGTATTTCCATCATTGAAGAGAGGGGCGATGAAAAACATGTCACTGGCGATGCTGGCCAGACAGATTGGCGTCGGCGTGGCCACCGTTGACCGGGTGCTGAACGAACGCGGCGGCGTATCGCCGCAGACCACGCGCAAAGTGCTGCAGGCGGCGCGGGAGGCGGGGCTGAAGCGGATCCTGCCGGAGGAGCACCGCTTTCCCTGGCAGATTGAGCTCTTTCTCAGCAGCAATGACTCTTTCTTTTTTCCGCAGCTGGCGCAGGATTTCGCCGCCGTCGCGGATAGCCTCGGCTATCGCCGTCTGACCCTGCACCGCACCTTTGTCCCGGAGTCGCAGCCGGCGACCCTGGCCCGGCGCATTATGCGCAGCGGCCAGCAGCGTCAGGGGATCATCGTTTTCGGCAATGACCATCCTGTGGTGAATGACGCGCTGCGCCGCTGTCGGGAAGCGGGCGTCCCCGTCATTACCCTGGCGACAGATCTGCCCGGCGCCGACCGGCTCTGCCACGTCGGGATCAATCAGTTGCAGGCTGGCCGCACGGCGGGGTTAATGATGGGGAGAATGACGCCGCGGCCCGGGGAGGTGCTGATGGTGAGCGGCCGGGAGGATTACAGCGCGCATCGCCTGCGCATCCAGGGGTTCCGCGAGGTGCTGAGCCAGCGTTTTCCCCATCTGCAGCTCAACGAGGTGCTGGCGGGCGAGGAGCGGCGGGAGCAGATCACCCGCCTGCTGGAGCAGGCCCTGTGCCGCAGCCGGCATATTGTCGGGATCTATAACACCGGACTTGGCAATACTCAGATTGCCGAGGCGCTGGCACGCCACCGCCGCGAAGGCGACGTCTGCTGGATCACCCATGAGCGCTACAATACCACCCGCCAGCAGCTGGCCAGGGGCAGCCTGGCGTTAACGCTCGATCAGAACACCCGCCAGCACGCCCAGCTGGCGATCGACCTGATGCTGCGCCATCTGGAGTCCGGCTATCAGCCGCAAACCTATGCCGACGGGAAAGTCGACTTTATCCTCTACAGCGCCGAGAACGTCGACTAAGGCGTGCGGCGCCTCCCTTCCTGACAACGCGGATCTCCCCGCCGGGTAAATGCCAACCCCGCCGGGGGCGATCGCTGTAAAGCGTTGTCTGCCTCTCATTTTTCGCTCATTTATGCAGCAATGTTAGATGTCTGTCAAAATTCTGTTACTGCATGGTTTTAAAATTTTCATTTCAGTTATTTACTTATAAAAGTTTCAAATGTCTTGTTAATGAAATAAATGGTCTGGAATTCACGGTGTGGCATAAATGGACTGATGTTTCAAAAAAGTGATGATAATACAACCATTATTTGTGATTACGATCACGACGAAATGCGGAAAACCCCGCAGCGCCGTCGCCGTCACAACAGACATTTGTCGCAATCTAACTGAAATTAATTTTTCATTTTGTTTCATTCACCGGCGTACCTACAAAATCAAGGATCAACTATGAATATTAAGAAAACGATTGTTGCCTCTTTGTTAGCCTGCATGCTGCCTGCGGTGGTTATGGCAAAAGATGTCTCCATTGGCGTCTCGATGGCGCTGTTTGACGATAACTTCCTGACGATCCTGCGTACCTCGATGCAAAAAGAGATGAAAAAAGATGGGGTGAAATCGCAGATCGAGGACGCGAAAGGGGATGTCTCCCAGCAGCTGCAGCAGGTGCAGAACTTTATCGGCCAGGGCGTGGACGCCATTATCGTCAACCCGGTGGATACCAACGCGGTGAAACCGATCATGGATCAGGCCACCAAAGCCGGGATCCCGCTGGTGTTTGTAAACCGTCGCCCGCAGGCGGAGCTGACCGACAAGATGGCCTATGTGGGGTCGGACTCGATTCTCGCCGGCCGTCTGCAGATGGAAGCGCTGGCGAAAGCGATGAACGGCAAGGGCAATGTGGCGATCCTGCTCGGCGACCTGGCGAATGAATCCACTCGCGACCGCACCAAAGGGGTGGAAGAGGTCGTGGCGAAATACCCGAACATCAAAATCGTGCAGAAGCAGACCGCGAAATTTACCCGCAATGACGCCGTGGACGTGGTCAGCAACTGGATGACCAGCGGCGAGGATATCCAGGCCATCGCCTCCAACAACGATGAAATGGCGATCGGCGCCCTGCAGGCGCTGGGTAAAAACCCGAACCACATTCTCATCGCCGGCGTGGATGGCACCCCGGATGCGCTGCAGATGCTGAAGAGCGGCAAGATGATCGCCACCATCTTCCAGGATGCGAAAGGCCAGGGCGAGGGCGCCGTAGACGCGGCCATTAAGCTGGCGAACGGCGAGAAAGTGGAAAAGATCATCGACGTGCCGTATCAGCTGATCACCAAAGAGAACATGGCTGAATTTACCAATCGTAATCAGAAATAATCCTGGCCAACCTGTGGTACGGAGGTGGATGTATGAACGCTTTTGCCCTTGAAGCCGAAGGTATCAGTAAGTTCTTCCCCGGCGTGAAGGCGCTCGACAATGTCTCATTACGCGTGCGCCCGGGAACGGTGCACGCCCTGATGGGCGAGAACGGCGCCGGTAAATCCACGCTAATGAAGTGCCTGATCGGTATCTATCGCCCGGATAAAGGATCGATTCGCGTGAAAGGTGAGCCGGTGGAATTTACCGACACCATGGATGCGCTGCGCTCGGGGATCTCGATGATTCACCAGGAGCTGAATCTGGTGCCGCATATGACGGTGGCGGAAAATATCTGGCTGGGGCGCGAGCCGATGAAGTACGGCTTTGTCGACCACGGCCAGCTGACCCGCCAGACCCAGGCGCTGCTGGATAAGCTGAATATTCGCTTAACTGCCGACCGGCTGGTGGGCGACCTGAGCATCGCCGCCCAGCAGATGGTGGAGATTGCCAAAGCGGTCTCATGGAACGCGGATATTGTGATCATGGATGAGCCCACTTCGGCGCTGACCGAAGGCGAGGTGGCTCACCTGTTCACCATCATCCGCGACCTGCGGGCCCAGGGCAAAGCGATCATCTATATCAGCCATAAAATGGATGAGATCTTCGCCATCACCGATGAGATCAGCGTCTTTCGCGACGGCACCTGGGTGGGGAGCAAAAACACCACCGAATTTACCCGCCAGTCGCTGATCACCCAGATGGTGGGCCGCGAATTAACCCAGCTGTTCCCGAAATTTAATAACACCATCGGCGAAGAGGTGCTGACGGTGCGCAACCTGACGCGCCAGGGCGTGTTCCATGACGTCAGCTTTACCGTGCGTCGCGGCGAGATCCTCGGCGTGGCCGGGCTGGTGGGCGCCGGGCGCAGCGAGGTGATGGAAAGCCTGTTCGGTATGGAACGCTTCGACAGCGGCGAAGTGCTGATCGACGGGGCGCCGGTGACCATTGATTCTCCCTCCGTGGCGATTGAAAAGGGGATGGCGTTATTAACCGAAGACCGCAAAAAGTCGGGCCTGTTTCTGGTGCTGTCGGTGCTGGAAAATATGAGTATCGTAAAAATGCCGGAATATATTGGCAAGAGCGGTTTTGTCCAGCACGTGAAAATGGCCGAAGACTGCATGGAGCAAATCCGCCGGCTCAATATTAAAACGCCGACGATGGATCAAATTATTAATAACCTCAGCGGGGGGAATCAGCAAAAAGTCCTGATTGCGCGCTGGCTGTTAGCGCAACCGAAAATCTTAATTCTCGATGAGCCGACCCGCGGCATCGACGTCGGGGCGAAGGCGGAAATTTATCATCTTATCAGTGAACTGGCGAATCGGGGGGTGGCGGTCATTATGGTCTCCTCTGAGCTGCCGGAAATCCTTGGCATGAGTGACCGGGTCATGGTGATGCATGAAGGTCGTATCACCGGCATCCTGGAAAAAGACGAAGCCGACCAGGAAACCATTTTGTCGTTGGCATCCCATTGAGGCACAGAGAATGAGTAATATGAAATTAACGGCGGCTCCGGCCAGCGAGGGTTCCTCCTTCTTCGCTAATTTGCGGCATAAAATGCCGAAAGATACCGGCATCTTTGTGGTGATGCTGGTGATTGCCCTGACATTTGAAATCGCCGGCTGGTATGTTCGCGACCAGTCGTTCCTGCTCAATACCAACCGCCTGGTGCTGATTGTGCTGCAGGTGGCGATCATCGGCATCATCGCCGTCGGCGTCACCCAGGTGATCATCACCACCGGGATTGACCTCTCCTCCGGCTCGGTTATCGCCCTCGCGGCGGTGGTGGCGGCGAGCCTGGCGCAAACCTCCGACAGCCTGTCGCCGATGTTCCCGTCGCTGGTCAACCTGCCGGCGGTGATCCCGATTTGCGCGGGGATCGGCGTCGGCCTGCTGTGCGGGCTGACCAACGGTTTCCTGGTGACGCGAACCGGTATCCCGCCGTTTATCGCCACCCTCGGGATGATGGTCTCGGCGCGCGGTCTGGCGCAGTATTACACTCAGGGCAACCCGATAAGCTTCCTCTCCGACAGCTTTACGGCGATAGGCCAGGGGGCGATGCCGGTGATCATCTTCTTCGTGATCGCCGCGGTGTTTCACATTGCGCTGAAGCATACCCGGTATGGCAAATATGTGTATGCCATCGGCGGCAACATGACCTCGGCCAAAGTGTCCGGCATCAACGTGAATAAGTACCTGGTGATTGTCTACACCATCGCCGGGGCGCTCTCCGGGCTGGCGGGGGTGGTGCTGGCGGCGCGCGTCAGCAGCGGTCAGTCCAGCATGGGGATGTCCTACGAGCTGGACGCGATTGCCGCAGCGGTGATCGGCGGCAGCAGCTTAATGGGCGGGGTGGGGCGCATTACCGGCACCCTGATTGGCGCGATGATCCTTGGCCTGATCAAGAGCGGATTTACCTTTGTCGGCGTCGATGCCTACGTGCAGGATATTATTAAAGGGATCATTATCGTCGCGGCGGTGACCATCGACATGCGCCGTAACCGGAAAAAACACTAATCTTATCAACTGGCGGCAACGGCGAAGCGCGTCGTTGCCGCCAGTCCTGTCCAGAAATAAACAAAATACTCCCCGCCTGGCGCCGGCTGTCTATTTTTCCCGCGCTGCGCATCCTGTACAGTTTCGCGACTTTTGTTGTCCATTCGCCAGGGGGCCACGCCTTGCCCCCTTGTTTCTGGAGTCGTATGAATACACCATCCATAGGCAAATCCTCGCCGGTCTGGCGACCGGGAAGAAGGGGCGTGATCGTCACGCTGCTCGTTGGCCTGGCGATCCTGATCATCGGCCGGGGCGGGCATTTTCTGGCCAGAGAGGTTTGCCGCGAAATGTATACCCGGCAGCTGGAGAAGGATGCGCAGTGGGTGGCGTCACGCCTCGAACGGCGGATGAACACGCCGGCGCGGCAGCGGGAAGCCACCTGGCCGCTGGCGGTGATGCGCGCGGATCTCTATGCCCTGGCCCGTCAGCGACATTATCAGCTGCTGCTGGTAAATAGCGACGGGCATCTGCTGGCGGCATCGCATGCGCTGCCGGCCAGCGTGCTGGCCCAGGTTCAGGCGCAATTTCCCAGGGAGATGCAGCCGCCGCTGTTCGGCAGCCATTACCAGACCATTCAGCCCTTCGCCCCGCATCAGCGGATGTTAAGCCGGGCGCTGAACGGCAATGCGGGCCTGGCGGGCTGGAATCTCGTGATGCTGGCGCCGGACGGCGGATTGCCCTCGCTGCTGATGGCTTACCGTTGGCCGGTCACGATGGGCCTCGGCGCGGTGCTCGCCGGCACGCTGCTGGCGGTGAGGCGGGCGGCGCGCGGGCGGCGAAAACGCTAATTGCCGACGGCGCCGTCAGGCATGGCGAAACTGCAGGGTGGCGGGCAGATAGCGCTGGAGCGGCTCCGGCGCCTGGCCGTCGATCAGCTGGCTGAGCAGATCGTAGCAGTGCCAGGCCAGCTGGCGATTATCCTGTTGCACGGTATCAATGCGCAGGGAAAGTGAATCGTACAGATAGTGATCGTCGAAGCTGGCGAGATGAATATTGGAGTCCAGCAGATGGTGCTGGCTCATATAGCGCAGGACCCCTTCGAGCAGGCCGCAGGCCGCGGTGAACAGCGCTTTCGGCGGCCGGCCCAGCCGCGCGCAGAGCGCGGCGAACATCTCATAGCCGGAGCTGGGGTGATAGTTGCCGTTGATCACCCACTCGGGACGCAGCGTGACCCCCGCCTGAGCCAGGCCCTGGGTGAATCCCGCCAGCCGGTCGCGCGATGGCGATAGCCGCGGCTGGCCGCCGAGAAACCAGAATTCGTCCGCATGCTGAGGGGCGATGCGGGAGATCAGCTCGGCCGTTGGGGTGACCGAGTCGGTCATCACCAGCGGCAGGGCGCTGTCGCTGGGGGAGCGGTCAAACAGCACCACCGGCAGCTGTTCGCTGAGCTTCAGGTAGTCGGCATCGCTGTGCATGCACGAGGCGACGATCAGGCCGTCGACCTGGCGGGCAATCATGTTATTGACCACCACGCTCTCCTGGCCGGGGTTTTCGTCGGTGCAGGAGATAAGCAGCTGCACGCCGGCTTCCCGGCAGAGCGTCTCAAGCTCATGGGAGAAAACGGCAAACCCGTAGTTGGTGATTTCCGGCACCACCAGACCAATGGTATGGCTGCGGTTATCGCGCAGCGAGCGCGCGTGAATGCTGGGTTGATAGTGCTGCTCGCGGGCGATCGCCAGCACGCGCTCGCGCGTCTCCTGCGCCACGCGCAGCTCTTTGCCACGACCGTTAAGCACCAGACTGGCGGTCGCTTTGGAGACGCCCGCCAGTTCGGCGATATCTTTGATAGTTACGCGTTTGGTTTTCATCAGCACCCGGGAGCCTGAAAGCAAAACGGTTATTCTACCATGCATGGCCGCAGCAGCCAGCGGCAGAATGCCACCGGCGTCGCACCGCTGAAGATTAACTGCCCCGGATAGCCCGGGAAGAAGCGGCTGCTCATCACCCCTTCGCCATCGTTGATGAAAATCTCCACGCTGGAGCGGTCGATAAAGATCTGCAGGCGCCGCGCCTCGCCGCGCCAGTAGCGGTGATGCATCTCCGCCGTCTGCAGCCCGCGGCGCGACAGACGCAGGCCGTCGCGGTTGACGGTGAGCTGCAGGGCGCCGGCAAAATCCAGCCCCAGCGTGCTGTTGGGGGCGATGTCAAAGGCCAGCTCCATCGGGGCGAGGGGCAGGGTCTGTCCGCGCCAGCCCTCGGCTTCGCCGCGCAGGGCGGCCAGCTCGCGCAGCGGGCGCTGATACAGGGTGCCCGCCTGCCACTCCAGCTCGCGCACGCAGGTCATCTGGTGGATCCACCCCTGCGCGCGGGTGGGTTGATGCATCTCTTCCCCGTCCGGGACGCCCATCCAGCCGACCAGCAGGCGGCGGCCATCCTCGGCCAGCATGGTTTGCGGCGCGTAGAACTCAAATCCGCTGTCCAGCTCGTGCAGCGGACCATGGTCGAAGGCGCCGCGTTCGGCGTCGAAACGGCCTGCCATCCACACCGCCGGATAGGTATTGAGAAAGCGCTGCGCTTCGCGGGCCAGCCCCTGCGGGCAGCAGATCAGCAGGTGGGTGTCCGCCAGCGGAAACAGGTCCGGGCACTCCCACATGTAGCCGCCGTTCGCCAGGCCGTTAACGTCATGCCCGGCTATCTCGCCCACCAGGCGCCAATCCCGCAGGTCGCTGGCGGTAAACAGCAGCACTTTGCCGCGCTGTTGCACATCCTGCGCCCCGAGGACCATGTACCAGCGCCCGTCCTGTCGCCACACCTTAGGGTCGCGCACATGGCCGGTATAGCCTTCCGGCAGCGGCAGCACCGGCCCCAGCTTGCGGAAGGTGCCATCGGCATTTTCCGTCGCCAGACATTGCCAGGCGGTGCGCCCGCCGTCGGGGAATTTCACGTTGCCGGTATAGCACAGGGTCAGGGCGCCCTCGAACTCGACCGCGCTGCCGGAGTAGCAGCCGTTGCGGTCATACTCTTCATCCGGCATCAGGGCGATAGGTTCATGCCGCCAGTGCAGCAGATCGGCTGAGCTCCAGTGTCCCCAGCACTTGTAGGTGTGGTCGCAGGCGAGCGGGTTCCACTGATAAAACAGGTGGTAACGCCCGGCGACCTGGCAAAAGCCGTTGGGATCGTTCAGCAGTCCGCTGACCGGCGCCAGATGCCATTGCGGGTAATGGCTGTCGGCCAGCGCCTGCGGCTGGCCCTGCATAACGGCCTGCAGGATCGCAGGCAGGCGTGACGGTAATGACATTATTCAGCGTCCGTTTTGTATTTCAGCGTCAGAGAGAGCGTGAAGGCCACGGCGAAGGCGATCGCCATCCCGATAATGTAGTTCAGCAGCGAGCTGGCCTGCACGATGGCCATTCCCGGGATCGCCGTCAGGCCCACCGCGGTCATGTAGACGTGCATCGACACCACCCAGGCGCCGCCGGCGGCACCGCCCACCAGCGCGGCGATGAACGGTTTCACAAAGCGCAGGTTAATCCCGAAGATTGCCGCCTCGGTGATCCCCAGCATCGCCGAAAACGCCGACGGCAGGGTGATAGCTTTGATTTTGGCATCTTTGGTTTTAAACCACACCGCAAAGCAGGCGCCGCCCTGGGCGACGTTGGCCATGGCCCAGATCGGCAGCAGGAAGTTGACGCCGATCGACGGATTGCCGAGCAGGCCCGCCTCGATGGCATGGAAGCTGTGATGGATACCGGTAATGACGATCACCGAATAGAGGCCGCCAAACAGCAGGCCCGCCAGCCAGCCGGCATGGCTGATAAGCGTGCTGAGGATAAACGAAATGCCGTCGCCGAGCGCGCGGCCGGCCGGGCCGATCAGCAGCAGGGCGATAAAGCCGGAGATAATCACCGTCAGGAACGGCGTGAGGATCAGATCCAGCGCGTCAGGGATAATGCGGCGCAGCCGTTTCTCGACAAGGCTCATAAACCACACCGCCAGCAGCACCGGGAAGACCGTGCCCTGATAGCCGATCATCGCCACTTCGATGCCGAAGAAATTCATGGTGTGGAAGCCGGCGGCGACGCCCCAGGCGTTGGTCAACGCCGGGTGGGTAAGGATCCCGCCGAGGGTCGCGCCCAGATAAGGGTTACCGCCAAATTCGCGGGCGGCGGTAAAGCCGATCAGGATCGGCAGAATGATAAACGCCGCCGAGCTGCACATATCCAGCATGATATAGATAGCGTTGCCCGGGTCGACCCAGCCGTAGGTTTTCACCATCCCCAGCAGGCCCATCAGCAGGCCGGAGGCGACGATGGCCGGAATAATCGGCACGAAGATGTTGGACAGCAGGCGGGCGATGCGCTGGAACGGGTTCAGCTTTTTCGCCGCCAGGTCGGCGGCTTCGGATTTGCTCGATTCGCTGATGCCCGCCGCCTGGATAAAGGCGGCATAGACTTTATTGACCACCCCGGTGCCGAAGATGATCTGCATCTGGCCGGCATTGCGAAAGCAGCCTTTCACGCCGTCGATTTTGCCAATCGCCTGCTGGTCGGCGAGCGCGTCGTCGACCAGCACCAGCCGCAGGCGGGTGGCGCAGTGCGCGGCGCTGGCGATATTTTCCTTGCCGCCCAGCAGGGGAAGCAGTGAGCGGGAAATCTGTTCAAAATCCATAGTACCCTCTGAATGCATGATGATATGGCGTGGGCGGCGCCGGCCGTGGCAGGCACCGCGAACCTTATATTTATGTGTGACTTACCCTGTCGTCCGGGTTCACGTCAGAACCAGGTCTCCATTTGCATACCGAACGACCATTCGCCGCCCGATTTGAATCCGTTGCTGCCTAACGCGTCGTCGTTGGCGTAGTTATCCAGCTTTTTGCTCCAGTCCATCCACGAGGTGTAGAAGCGGATCTCCGGACGCGAGAAGAAGTCGCCGATGCTGCCGACCTTGAAGGTCGGGGCGAAGGTCAGCTTGTAGAAGCTGCCGTTGACCGCATGGCGATCGTTGTAGCCTTCAGGCTGCAGATCCATGTACTGATAGGTGCCCTCCCAGGCGAGGGCGAAGTTCTGCGTGACCTCCTGAATCAGACGCAGGTTGAGAGTGGCCCACTGATAGCTGTCGCCATCGACATAGCGGTCTTTACTGCTCTGCGCCAGCACGGCCGGGGCAATAAACCAGCGATCGCTCAGCGGCGTGGTGCCGTAGCTGGCGAAACGCCAGGTATTGGCCCCAGGACGCAGCGCGCCGTCGGAGCCGATGCCTTTAACCTCGGCGCCCAGTCCGTGGCCGTACAGCAGGGCCGTTTTGCTGGTCCCGTCGCGCAGACCATAGAAGCTCTCATTGTGCAGACCCAGCAGGGCATGAACCCCGGTGTTAGCGGCATCGCCTTTCACCAGATTGCCGTTCGCGTCCTGGCGGTCGTCATTATCTTTCGCCCGCATCCCGCTGACCATCATCTGCACCGGGCCGGCAAAGTTATTCATGCTGACGATATAGTTCTGCACGCTGTTGCTGCTGTCGGCGATATCGCCAAAGTTGCGGCCATATAACGAGAAGTTGCTGCGCAGGCTGTCGTTCCACTTCACGTCGTAGATCCCGCCGCCGGTCCCGGCGAGGAACACCACATCCGAGTCAACCCAGTGGATGTCGAAGTTGTCGCGGTCAAAGCGTTTCCCGGCCCACAGGGTCGAGCCTTTGAACGGACCCTCGAAGGTCGGCAGGTTGCCCAGCTCGACGAACGCCTGGCGCACGTTCAGGTCGCTGCTGCTCGCCGTCCAGTCGTTATAGGTAGTTTGCCCGTCGGCCACCATCACTTTGAAACGGGTGGTCGCCCCGTTGTCCAGGGTCTGCTTATGTTCGAGGTTCATTTCCACATAGGTGTCGGCCTGGTTGCCAAGACGACCAATGGCGCCGCCGGTCTCCCCGGCGGGGGTCATATAGGCCCCGGATTTCGTGCTGGCGGCGGAGTCGTTCATGATCACCCCGGAGCGGGCGTAGCCGTGGAACTCAAAGCCGCCGGGCCGTTCGGCTTTTTCTTCCAGTTGGGTGGTGCGCTTGGCCACCTGCTGGGTGGTGGCCTGGGTTTGCTGCTGCTGCTGGGTTAGCTGCTGAACTTTCTGCTCCGCTGAGGCGGCGCGGCTTTCGGCGGTACTGGCGCGGGTCTCGGCATCCTGCAGACGTTTTTCCAGGGCGGCGAGACGCGCTTCAATGCTGTTCAGGTCTGTCTGCCCATGGGCGGCGGCGGCGCCGGTTAGCAAAGCAATAAGAATGGCTAACTTCCGTTTTTTATACATGTTGGTGACATCCAAAGGTAAATCAGTGAGTGTGCTAACGTTTGCTAAACCGGTTTAGTTGATATGGTAAACATGTCGGTAACGCAGTGAAAATAAAAATTGCTAAACCGGTTTAAGAATTGTGATGTCGCCAGCAAAGTGGGCCGCTAGCCGGCCCAACGGGATCACAGCGAGCGCTGAAGATCCTCCCTGTAGGGCAGGGCGGTCATGGCGCCTTTGGCGGTGGTGGCCAGCGCGCCGCAGGTTTGCGCCAGCGCGAGGTCCGGCGCCAGGGCGGCGAGGTTGTCAGGGATGCCGTGGGCGGCGAGCCCGGCGAGCAGCCCGGCGACAAAGGCATCGCCGGCGCCGGTGGTATCGACGGCCACTACCGGGCGGGCGGGGAAGTGGCTAACCTGCCCGCGCAGCGCGGCCTGGACTCCCGCTTTGCCCTGGGTGACCAGCAGCAGCGTCGGCTGGAAGCGAGCGTTCAACCGGGCGATGCCGCTGACGATGTCGTCGCTGCCGCTGATAAAAGCCAGCTCCTCTTCCGACAGTTTTATGGCGTCGGCGAGGGCCAGCGCCCGGTCGAGACAGTCGCGCAGCTCCTGCGGATCCTGCCACAGGTCGCTGCGGATATTGGGGTCGAAGCTGACATAGCCCCCGGCGCGCTTTATCGCCTCCATCGCCGCGAATGCCGTGCTGCGGCTCGGTTCCGCGCTGAGGGCGATAGAGCAGACGTGCAGCCACTGGCCGGCGGCGAACGGCGGAAGATCCTCAGGCGCAAGAAACAGGTCGGCGCTCGGGCGAACCATAAAGGTAAAGGTGCGCTCCCCGTGCCGATCGAGATCGACCACCACCGTGGAGGTGCGCTGCGTCGCGTCGAGGCGCATAAAATCCACATCGACCTGCTCCTGCGCCAGGGTGTGGCGCATAAAGCGACCGAACGGATCGTCGCCGACGCGGCCGATAAACCCGCTGTCGCCGCCGAGCCGCGCCACGCCGACCGCGACGTTGGCCGGCGCGCCGCCGGGGCATTGCAGCAGGCGGCCCTCTCCGTCGGGCAGGAGATCGACGACCGCATCGCCGAGTACCCAGATTTTACCATTCATAGGACAGCTCCTCTTAGCTAAACTTTGTTAAACCGGTTTAGCTAATTAAAGCACAGCCTGGCGGCAAGCGGAACGATTGGTAGACGAAAGGGCGGGGCGAGGGTAAAAAATGTGAGCGAGGCGGAATATTTCGCCACTCCAGATCTGGACTTTTCCTTCCTGACCCGCTTAGGTATAGTTCCACAGGCCGCGGTTAACCCCGCCGCGGTGATAAAAGGTGAAGGAGTGCGTAGCGCGATGAACCCCAGTTTTGGCGATATTTACGATCGGTACCAGAAGCTGTCGCTGACCACGCACCTGCCGGCGGTCATCGCCTGTAGTGAAACTCTGAGCCTGAGTAAAGACCAGCCATTTCTGCCGCAGCCGGGCTATCTCTATTTTTTGCTGCAGGGGCAAATGACGCTGGCCTTTGGTGATGAGCAGAACCTGATCGGGATTGTTATCGCGCATATGCCGTTAGGGCTGCTTGAACATTATTGTCCGTCGGTGGCGCTCTATTATCGGTGTCTGGGCGAATGCCAGCTGGCGAAAATATCCGCCAGCGATTTTGAACGGATATTCTTTCATTCGTCGCCGGGCTATATGCAAGAGCTGACCACGATCCTGGCCTATATGGGCATATTTGCCCTTGATGCCCATTATGAACGCGGCAGCCAGACTAGCTTTCAGACCATTAAATCAATGCTGTCGCGCTATTTATATCGTGGAGGAATCGATGGTGGTCAGCATGAAAGCCTGTCGGCATTTATTATTAAACGAACCAATCTTTCGCGCAGCTATGTTTATCAGGTGCTGGCCGCCCTGCGCGAGGGGGGATATATCACGGTGAAAAAAGGCAAACTGATTTCCATCGACCGTCATATTCCTGAGAAATTCTGATTCAGGTTCGTCGGCTCCCCGACATAACGTCGCTAAAACCCGCCCGAGGAAAGCGCTACGCGCGCGTTTTCCCCCGGCCCCGTTACGCCTGAACCTGGCCGTTTTATTTATTTAACCTTTCACTCTGGAGTTATTTTATGACCCTGGACTATGTGGCGCTGGCCATTCTCATCGCCGTGGCCTTAATACTTTTTTATGGCGTGATTGTTATTCACGATATTCCTTATGAAATCGCCAAAGAGCGGCGCCATCCTCATCAGGATGCGATTCATTATGCCGGCTGGGTCAGCTTATTTACCCTGCACGCCCTGTGGCCCTTGTTGTGGATCTGGGCGACGCTATGGCGCGAAGACCGCGGATGGGGAATGCGCCGCATCGCCGACGATCAGCAGGCCCTGCATCAGCGTCTGGAGACGGTCGCTCAGCGACTGGAGCAGGTGCAGCGCGAGGTCGAGGAACTTAAAGCGAAGGAGGCAGAATAATGGAAACGTTAATGTTGCTGACCTACGCCGCGCTATGCATCGTGGTGTTTAAAGTTTTCCGCATTCCGCTCAATAAGTGGACCGTGCCGACGGCGGTGCTCGGCGGTATCGCCCTGATTGGCGCGGTGATCTTCGGGATGAACTACAACTTCCCCTATACCGACGTCGGTAATCAGGTGTTTCGCACCGTGCCGATTGTGTCGCAGGTGCGCGGTCGGGTGCAGACCGTACCGGTGAAGCCTAACCAGAGGCTGCATAAGGGCGATGTGCTGTTTACTCTCGACCCGACGCCGTTCCAGGCAAAGGTGGACGATCTGCAGGCGCAAATTAAAGCGGCCAGTCAGGATGCGCTCTCCCTCAACGCCGCGTTAAGCCAGGCGGAGGCCGAGCTGAGCAGAGCGGTGGCCCAGCGCGACCAGTCGCGGCGGGAGTATGCCCGTTTTCGGGAGGGGCATGCCCAGGGCGCCTTCTCCGATCAAATGGTCGATACCCGTCTGCAGACGTGGAAAGCCGATGAAGCCAGCGTCAGCGCGGCTCAGGCGAACGTGGTTCAGGCGCGTAACGCGCTGGACTCGGTGGTGAAGGGCAAAAATACCACCGTGGCCTCCCTGCTGGCGCAGTTGCAGAAGGCGCAGTTTCAGCTGGATAACACCGTCGTCCGCGCCCCGGAAGACGGCTATGTCAGCACCGTCGGCTTACGGCCAGGCACCATGTCCACCGCCCTGGGGATGCTGCCGGTGATGACCTTTGTGCCGGTGGAGGGCGACGCCTCGCGGGAGTATGTCGCGGCATTTCGCCAGAACGCCCTGCAGCGTCTGCACAAAGGCGAGCCCGCGGAGCTGATGTTTCCGGCCATTCCGGGCACCGTCTTCCGCGGGGAAGTGGCCGACGTGCTGCCGGCGATTGGCGAGAGTCAGTTTCAGGGCCAGGGCAAACTGCTGACCACGGACGCGCTCAATACCCATGGCCGGGCGCTGGTGGTGCTGAAGGTGACCGATCCGCGATTTGCCGAATACGCCCTGCCGCAGGGGGCCACCCTCGAGGCGGCGGTCTACTCGGATCACCTGAAAGAGCTGTCGCTGATCCGGAAGATCTTGATCCGCATGAAGAGCTGGGAAAACTATATCTATCTCGATCACTAAGCCGGCGGGCGCGGGGAGGCCGTATCCTCCCCGCGCCGCGGTCAGGCCTCGCTGTCCACCAGCCCGTCAATAATCACCTGCCGCACCCCCTGCGAACAGGGCTCAATACGACCGCGCACGCCGTAGACGGCCGCCAGGGTCTCGGGGGTGATGACCGCGGCCGGGGGGCCGTCGCCGAGCAGCTGGCCCGCTTTGAGCATCAGCACATGGTCGGCGTGACGCAGGGCAATATTGATATCGTGCACCACCACCAGGGTCACGATGTTGCGCCGCCGGGTCTCCCGGCGCACCAGATCCATCACGTGAAATTGATAGTTGAGATCAAGCGCGCTGAGCGGTTCGTCGAGCAGTAGCAGGCGCGGCTGGCGAATCAGCGACTGGGCGAGACCCACCAGCTGTTTTTGCCCGCCGGAGAGCTGATCGAGGTAGCTCATCGCCAGATGGGCAATTCCCAGCTGGCGCAGCAGCGCCATCACCTCCTCCTGGTGCTGCGGACTGTGGCGTCCTCCGGCGGCGCGCTGGGCCACGATAATCGACTCCAGCACATGCAGATGCACGCCGGCGGGCAGCGTCTGCGGAAGATAGACCACCTGTTCCGCGCGACGTGCGAAGGGCTGCGTCAGCAGATTTTCCCCCTCCAGCAGCAGATCGCCGCGGCAGGGTCCCAGACCCGCCATCGCCCGCATTAACGTCGATTTACCGCTGCCGTTTGGCCCCAGCAGCGCGGTGATTTTCCCCCGCGGCAGATGGGGAACCGTCAGGTTCTCGATCACCTTGCGTCTGGGGTAGCCGGCGCTGAAGTGAGACAGCGACAGCCCGGATAACGTCTGGTCGCTCATACCTGCCCCCGGTGACGTAAAATAATGCTTAAAAAGAACGGGACCCCTACCAGGGAAGTGACGATCCCTACCGGAATAATGGCCCCCGGGATCAGGTTCTTCGAGGCGATGGAGGCCAGGGAGAGCACCAGGGCGCCGATCAGCGCGCTGGCGGGCAGGTAAAAGCGATGGTCTTCACCGAAGAGCATCCGCGCAATATGCGGCGCCACCAGGCCGATAAAGCCGATTGGCCCGACAAAGGCCACCGAAAGCGCCGACAAAATGCTGATCCGCAGCAGTGTGGCCAGGCGCAGACGGCGAACGTTAATGCCAAAGCTGATGGCCCGGTCCTCGCCCAGCCGCAGGGCGGTCAGCTTCCACGCGCTGCGCAGCGACAGGGGCATTACCAGCGCCAGGGCGACCAGCAGGATGGCGACTTTGCTCCAGGAGGTGCGGTCGATGCTGCCCATGGTCCAGAACACCAGCCCCTGCAGCGTGTCTTCATTGGCGATAAACTGCAGCATCGAGACCAGGGCGTTAAAGGTAAAGACCAGCGCGATGCCGAACAGAATGACGCCAGAGGTGGCCACCTGGGTCCAGCGGGTAATGCCGTCCAGCAGCAGGGCCGCCAGCAGGGCGAAGATAAAGGCGTTGGCCGAGATAAACCACTGGCCGGGAATACCGGGCAGGCCAATACCCAGTACAATCGCCAGCGCGGCGCCAAACGCCGCAGCCGAGGAGACGCCGAGGGTAAACGGACTGGCCAGCGGGTTATTGAGGATGGTCTGCATTTCGGCACCGGCCAGTCCCAGCGCCAGACCGACGATAATCGCCATCACCGCATAGGGCAGCCGGATGTCCCAGACGATGGCGCGAGTGCCCGGATCGGCGCTGGCCGGATCGGTTAACGTCTGCCACAGGCTCTGCAGCGGCAGTCCGGAGGGGCCGAGCATAAAATCGAGCAGCAGCGAAGCGACAATCAACAGCGCCAGCAGCAGCATCAGCAGCAGGCGGCGACGCACGATATGGCGATAATGATCCATCACGCCAGGCGTCCCGGCGGGCAGCCCGTCCAGAACGGAGTCGGAAGTTAAACGCATGCCGGATTACTCGCTCTGCTGCCAGGAAAAGACGAACGGCTGGTCCGGCAGGTCGGTGAAATGGCGCACGATATAATGATAAGTCTCATCCGGGTTGAGATCGCGGAAGGCCTGCGGATAGATATCTTTCGCCAGATACTCCATGCCGACAATATTCCACGGGTGGTTATAGAAGTGGTGATAGACGCCATAGGCCCGCTTTTCCTGGACCGCCGGGATCTGGCTGACCCCTGGCCGCGCCAGCAGCGTCTGCGCCTGGGTCTTCACCGCCTCCGGCTTGACTTCATAGCCCAGGGGCAGCACCTGGCTGTTGCCACGCTTCGAGCCGGTCATGATCCAGGCGTCGGGCTTCATGCTGATGATTTTCTCCAGCGAGACGAACCCGGAGGCGCCCGGCAGCAGCTGCGAACCGATATTGTTCGCCCCGACCGCCTCCACCAGCCCGCCCCAGCCGCTGTGGCCGTGAGTAAAGCAGCAGGCGTCGCTGTTGCCGGCCAGCGCTTCCACGAAGACGTTGGCCTTCGGCGTGATGGCTGCGGTTTTCTGACGAATCGTCTGCAGCTGATGGCGATAGTAATCGGTAAAGGCTTTGGCCTGGCTCTCGCGGTTAAGCACTTTGCCCAGCAGGTCGATGCTGGGAGCGGTATCTTTCGCCGGGTCGATCTCATAGTCGACAAACAGCACC
The DNA here is from genome assembly GCF_040065275.1 of Klebsiella sp. JB_Kp042. Taxonomy (NCBI): domain Bacteria; kingdom Pseudomonadati; phylum Pseudomonadota; class Gammaproteobacteria; order Enterobacterales; family Enterobacteriaceae; genus Klebsiella; species Klebsiella sp. JB_Kp042. The sequence goes on along the minus strand of NZ_JBEAJL010000026.1, from coordinate 5,876 downwards.
GGAACGTGCAGGGCGCTAAGCTTGTCAATGACCCCGCTCTCCATCAGCGCAGGCCTGGCGCGCAGCTGGGCGATCATCAGATCCGGCTGGCGGGCGATGACGCTTTCAAGATCGACGTTCCCCTTGTCGCTGAAGCCCATGTCCAGAATCGTAGCCGACTGCGGCCACGCCGTTTTCAGCATCTGCCAGGTGGCAACATCCTGCTTTTTCGCCAGATTATTCCATGCCACCAGCCGCTTAAACGGATTGTCCCGGTCCAGCAGGGCGAGGGTCATAATGTCGCGACCATCCTGCAAAATAATACGCTGCGGCTCTTTGACCAGGGTGACCTGCCGGCCGTCAAGGTCGGTAACCGTCAGCGGATATTGGGTCGCATAGCTGAGGAAGGGCGTCGCGATCAGCGCAGTAAGCAACAGCGATCTTACTGATTTTCTTGCCATAAAAGGAGTTCCGTTTGCCAATTTATAAATATAATGATTCTGAGAATTATTCTCGAGTAAACCTCAACGGCAAGTATATCAAGGGCAAATTTCACGAAATGTAACAAACGTGTTGGAAATTATGTGAACGCCGACAGGGCGCGCGGCGGCAGCATTTTCTGCCATGATTGGAGGTCGAAAACGTTTTTCAGGCTAATTCCTAATGTCATCCCCGGTTCGCTGTGCCATCCTGAATGCGACTCATAACATGACATGTGAGAGAGGATATTATGAAAAAAGCAATGATTGCGTTATCGGCTATTCTGGTTGCGGCTCCGGTTTTTGCTGCGACAACACATGCAACAGATGATACCGTCGCGGCGGCCAATGCCAACGCCAACACCGCCAAAGAGAAGCTGCACCAGGCCCAGCACGAGGGCGAAGAGCAGCAGCTGAAGGCGAAACATGCGGCCGAAGGCAAACAGGATAGCGTCGGCAGCCAGGTGAGCGAAGGCGCGCAGAAGACCTGGAACAAGACCAAAGAAGGGACTGAGAAAGGTTGGGATAAGACCAAAGAGGTCAGCGAAAAAGGCTGGAACGCCACCAAATCCGGCGCAGAAAAGGGCTGGGATAAAACCAAATCCGGCGCTGAAGAGTTAAAAAATAAAGTGACTGAGTAAGTCCTGATAGTAGTCTGAATAAAGGTCGCGAGAGCGGCCTTTTTTATTGCTCGTCCTCCCCCATAATGCCTTCCCCGACAGCAGAAACCCCAGGTGCCAGGAATCGTCCTGGTTAAGCGGATACTCACTCTTTCTTCACATTTTCCCGTTACAAAGAACTTCAATCAGGAGGTGTACGATGAAAAAGATGATTTCTCTGGCGGTAATGTTATCCACTGTGCTGAGCGTCCCGGCCTTTGCCGATGGCCCGAACGACGGCCATCGCCCGGGGCAGCCAACGGTGTGGCAGAACGGTCCGGATCATAATGGGCATGCGCCGCAGGGCGGACCTGACGCGCATCATCAGGGTGACCATGACCAGCGTGGCCCGGATCGTGACGGTCATGACAAACGCGATCAGGCACGTCATGAGCAGGACCATTTCGCCTGGCGCGGTAACGATTTCCGCAAAGGCCACCCGGCTCCGGCGCCGTTCCGTGGCGATGAGTATCGCGTCCGTGACTGGAGCGACCGCGGCCTGCCGCCCCCGCCGGAGGGCCATCACTGGTCCTATATCGACGGTAACTATGTGCTGATCGCCGCGGCGACCGGGATCATCACCTCGATTCTGGTGAGCGGCGCCCTCGGCCACTAAATGCGCGTTTCCCAACGCCGGGCAGGGAACACCTGACCCGGCGATGGATCACCGCCGGGGCTACGGGTTCAGTTCGTCATCCGGCCAGTATTTATAGCCATTGACCATCGCCTGGGCGGCCAGCCCCTTGTCGGTGATTTCATAGACGTTCACTTTCGACGGCAGCGAGGAGGTGTCCTTCGCTACGCCGTTCGCGGAGGCGGCGATCGGCGCGATGCCTTTGTCATCATATTTCGCCGCGGCGTTCGCATCGGCGCCGACCATATATCCCTGGCGGATAAAGTGATCCAGGGCCGCTTTATCATGGAAGACCAGCACCGTGCGCTGCTGCTTGATCCCTATTCCCAGACCGGCGCCGCCCTGGGCCATTTTCATATAGGTGTCCTTCCCGGAGGCCTTATCCCGCACCACGCCGTAGCCGCTGCCAAATCCGAACAGCAGGATCTTGCTGCTGTTATTGGCGAATACCGCATAACCCTTCGCATGCTGAATATCGCTGCGGGCCTCGGGCTGCAGGGTGTAAAGTTTATTGAGGGTTTCGTTGCGCATCTTCTGAATGCTGGCCCGCTGCTGGCTGGCGGTATCGCCCTGCGCGCTGCAGCCCGCCAGCGCGGTCATGGCGACGAGGAAAAGCGTCTGTAATTTCATCGAAATCTTTTTATTTAAATCTGAATATGGCCGGGGATGGTAGGGTAAATAATGGTTAATTCTCCATAAAATAAACGTTTATTTTTAAACTTCGCCGTTTTTAATGCTTATTACACTGTTGTGAGCGCATTATTAAATAAGATGCCGCCATCGCCGGTATTAGAAATCCTGCTTGCATAAAGTTTTCACCACGATACCGTGTTAAGTCCTTACGATATTTCCCCGGAGAGCGGCATGAGTGATTATGTAATTCCAGAAATTAAAGCGACGGAAGCGGAAATGATTTCTCTGCGTCATTATTTACATGCCAATCCGGAATTAAGTCTGGAAGAGTTTAATACCAGCGAACTGGTTGCCGGCAAGCTGACCGAGTGGGGCTACCAGGTGACGCGCGGCCTCGGCAAGACCGGGGTGGTCGGCAGCCTGAGCAAAGGCGACTCGCCGCGCACCATCGGCCTGCGCGCCGATATGGACGCTCTGCCGATTCATGAAACCACTGGTTTACCCTGGGCCAGCACGGTGTCGGGGAAAATGCACGCCTGCGGTCATGACGGTCATACCACCATTCTGCTGGCGGCGGCGAAATATATCGCCTCGCCGGCCTGTCAGTTCAACGGCACGGTGCATCTGATTTTTCAGCCGGCGGAAGAGGCTATCGGCGGCGCCGATTTAATGATTAAAGACGGCCTGTTTGAGCAGTTCCCCTGCGAACGCATTTTCGGTCTGCACAACATGCCGGGGCTGCCGGTGGGCAAGCTGGGCTTCTACGCTGGCAACTTTATGGCCTCGGCGGACACCGTCAAAATCACCCTTACCGGCTACGGCGGCCACGGCGCCCATCCGGAGCGCACCGTCGACCCGATCGTCGCCGGCGCGGCGCTGGTGATGGCTCTGCAGAGCATCGTGGCGCGCAACGTGCCGCCGGGCGAAACGGCGGTGGTCAGCGTCGGCACCTTCCAGGCCGGTATCGCCTCCAACGTTATTCCGGAGAGCGTGGTGATGGAGCTCAGCGTGCGGGCGATGAAGCCGGAAATCCGCGACCTGCTGATCAAACGTATTCACGAGCTCAGCGAATTTACCGCCAAAAGCTATGGCGCCAGCAGCGCAGTAGAGGTTTACGACTCCTACCCGGTATTAACCAACAGCCCCGAAGAGACTGATTTCGCCCGGGCGCTGGCGCTGGAGGTGTTTGGTCGCGAGGGGGTGCTGGAGTCGGTCTCGCCGATGAACGCCAGCGAGGACTTCGCCTTTATGCTGCGCGAACGTCCGGGCTGCTACTTCCTGCTGGGCAACGGCGAGCAGGGGGAGAAGGGCGGCTGCATGGTGCATAACCCCGGCTACGACTTCAACGATGACATTATCACCACCGGCGCGACGCTGTTCGCCCGCCTGGTGGAAAAGCACTGCCGTTAACCTCTGGAGAAGAACTGGAATGAAAAAATCACTGTTGCTATGGCTGGCGTTAATGGCGTCGACGTCGGCGCTGGCCGAAGGGGGAAAGGCGATCCGCTTCGGCGTCGACCCGACCTTCGCGCCGTTTGAATGGAAGGATCCGCAGGGCAAGCTGGCGGGGTTTGATATCGATCTAGGCAACGCCATTTGCCAGCAGCTGCAGGCGAAATGCGTGTGGGTGGAAAGCAATTTCGACGGCATTATCCCGGCGCTGAAGGCGCGGAAATTCGACGCCATCCTTTCCGGGATGTACATGACCGAGAAGCGTAAAGCGCAGATTGCCTTTAGCGACAAGCTGTATAACGGGCCGGTGTTCCTCGTGGCGCGTAAAAATACCCTGCAAGGCAATACGCCGGCGCAGCTGAAGGGCAAAACCATCGGCGTCGAGCAGGGTTCGGCGCAGGAGACTTACGTCAATCAGCACTGGCGTCCGCAGGGGATCAACATTGTGGCCTACCAGGGGGCCGATAGCGTGGTGCGCGATCTGGAGTCCGGGCGCATCGACGGCGCGGTGCTTTCCGGGATGATGGCCGACTACAGCTTCCTGCAGCAGCCGCAGGGTAAGGCATTCACCTTTGTCGGCGGCCATCTGCAGGATGATAAGCTGTTTGGCGCCGGGGCGGCGATCGGCTTGCGTAAAGACGATGAGGCGCTGCGTCAGGAAATAAACGGCGCGATTGCGAAGATCCTTGCCGACGGCACCTATAAAAAATTAGCCAGCAAATATTTTAGCTTTGATGTTTATTCCGGGACATAATGTCTGAGTGTACCCGCGGGCAAGGATCGCCCGCCGTAAGATTCCTTTTCTGATTATCCAATCGACCTCCTCTCCTGACCCCTGTGGTTACCTGAGGGAAGCAGAATATAAGCTAAGGAGTACTCGGCATGATGACACGTCCCTTGGGCAAAACCGGATTTTCCATCGCCCCGTTAGTGTTTGGCGGTAACGTCTTTGGCTGGACCATTGATGAAAAAACCAGTTTTGCCCTTCTTGATGCTTTTGTTGACCATGGTTTTGACGCTATCGACACGGCGGATGTTTATTCCCGCTGGGCGGAGGGCAACCAGGGCGGCGAATCCGAAACCATTATCGGCCGCTGGCTGCAGGCGCGTCCCGGCATGCGCGATAAGGTCAAAATCTTCACTAAAGTCGGCTCCGATCTCGGCCTTCCTGGCCATAAGGGACTCAGCAAAGCCTGGATCCAGCAGGCGGTAGACGACTCCCTGCGCCGCCTTAATACCGACTACATCGACCTCTACTTTTCCCACTGGCCGGATCCGCAAACTCCGGTAGCGGAAACGCTGGAGGCTTTCCACAGCCTGCAGCAGGCGGGGAAAATTCGCGCGATGGGGGCCTCTAACCTCGATGCGATGCAGCTGGCGGGGGCGCTGGAGGTGGCGCGCAAGGGCGGCTTGCCTGCCTGGCAGGTGCTGCAGCCGGAATATAACCTCTACCACCGCTCCGCCTTTGAAGGCGCGCTGTGCGATCTCTGCGTCAGCCGTGATATCGGGGTGGTGACCTACTACAGCCTGGCCTCGGGGTTCTTAACCGGTAAGTACCGTCAGCCGTCGGATCTGGCGCAGAGTCAGCGCGGAGGGGGGATTGGTAAGTACCTGAATCCGCGCGGGATGCGGATTATCGATACCCTGGTGGCGGTTGCGGAGGAGCTGGGGGCGAAGCCGGCGGAAGTGGCCCTGGCGTGGCTGATCGGCCGCGAAGGGGTGACCGCGCCGATCGCCAGCGCCACCAGCGTGGCCCAGGTGGAAAGTTTTGCCCGCGCGGCGGCGCTGAGCCTGAGCGCGGAGCAGGTGGCGCGGCTGGACAGCGCCAGCGCCTGAGTCACGCCCTCTTCCCGGCGGGGAGCGGGTGGAAGGGCTATAAATGGCGCGGGCCGCAGGCCGGGTCAGGCGCCAGCCGGCACCCGGCATAAAACGGCTCTGTGCCCGCTGTCAGCGCCACCGGGCATAAAACGGCTCCGTGCCCGCTATCATCGCCCGGTGGCGCTGCGCTTACCGGGCCTACGATGTGTCAGCCTGTGAGAG